>JAPPNO010000025.1 GCA_028873845.1 Gemmatimonadota bacterium
GGGCGGCACCCGCTTCAACATCATCCCGCACGTGGTCGAGATGGAGGGTACGGTGCGCACCTACAACCCGGATGTGCGCGACGCGGTGGAGCAGCGCATGGGCGAGATCCTGGCGGGGATCACGGCGGCGGGGGGCGGGACGTTCGAACTGGACTACGACCGCGGCACCCCCGCGACGATCAACGACCCGGAGCTGGGAGCGCGGATGCTGCCGACGCTGGAGCGGGTGATTGGCGTGGAGAACGTGGTGGAACTGGACCCGACGATGGGTGGCGAGGACTTTGCGTACTTCGCGAACGAGGTGCCGGGGTTCTACTTCCGGCTGGGGCAGGTGCTGCCGGGGGGAAGTTCGGGGGGACACCACACGCCGGACTTCCAGGCGGACAATTCGGCGGTCCCGGTGGGGATTCGCGCGATGTCGAATCTGTTGCTGGACTATCTGAAGGGGGCGCGGCCGGCGTCGGAGTAGGGGTTACTTCGGGCCGCCCCCCCGGGCCAGCCCGTACATGTGGACGTATTGGACGTCCAGGTCGTCCCTCGTGATGCCGAGCACGTAGTCCTGGCCGATCTCTTCCACCTCAAGGTCGTGGGGGAGCTGGACCGTGCCCAGGTACACGCCATCCGGCCGGAAGACGTCGTGGAGGCCGGAGGAGCGCGGGATCGTCCACTCCCTGCCCGTGTAGTCTGTGAATTCGCTTGTCAGGCCCTCGTCACCCTCCAATGGAGACGGACTCCGGCGGACCCAGAGGAAACCGAGTTCGTCGAGCAGGAAGTCCTCGGCGATGGACAGGGAATCGAGCGCCTGCCAGCGGTCGTCGGCCGGATCCAGATCCGAGCGGTCGTTCCCGGGTAGCATCATCACTCCCCATTGAAGCGCATAGGTGGCTTCCTCCTGCGTCCGGGCTCTCCGGGGGGCTCGCCGCTCGACCACCATGGACAGCGCCCCGGCCAGGATGTCCCACACCTCGATCCGGTAACGGTCGTTGCGGGCGTACAGGAGCCGGGGCCGGTCCCGCACGCCGGCGCGGAGAATCCCCTTCGGGCCCAGGGGAGAGGAGACCCGATGGGTTCTGCGCCCCCCGAACTGCTCCCTCATCTGGTCGGTGTATTCAGGGCCGGCGAGAACCACTGAGTAGTCCATCTCCACCGACGCGCGGACCGCTCGAAAGAAGGTGCCCAGTGTATCGAGCCTGTCCAGCGACCAGTCGGTCCGCATGACCGTCTGCTCGCGGATCGGACTGTCGGCTCCGGACGCTGCCAGCCCGCCAGTATCGCAAAACACGATCTGGTCCTGCAGGAAATAGGCGCTGAAGGGGCAGTATTGCAGGAAGATCCGCCCCCACCGGCGGAAGCGCGTGTAATCGACCTTGACGTGCTCAAGCAGGTTGCCTCGGGAGCTGAAGCGAACGCGGGCCTGGCCGTTCTGCAGCTGCAGGGTATTGCCAGGGAGCCTCGTAAGGACCGCGCGCGTATCGCCGTACGGCCTTGTCTCGCCGGGGCCGTCCCCGATGCCGCCGGCGGTCCAGAGCAGGTCTCCGGAGGGGTCGAAGGCCTGCAGTTCCGCATCGTCGATCTCGAGCACGACGACCGTGCCGTCGCTCAGCCGCGTGACCTCGCCGAGGCGGAAGAATTGCTGCTCTACGGGATAGTCCACCGTCCCCAGGGTCAGCACGGGGTAGGGCGTCACCTGCCATCCCTCGTTCTCGGCCCACTGAGGTGCGGAGTTTACCACGACACGGACGCCCGCGCTGTCGGTGGCGGTGAAGGTGGGGGGAGGGGGTTCCGCAGGTGTCTCGGAGCAGCCGGCGGCGAACAGGGCCAGCAAGGACACCAGGCCCTGGAAGGGACCACCCCGGCATCCTGCCGGCGATGCATCCGGCCTGGACCGCTTCGCCCGCGTTTGCGCGATGCTGATCCGTCTGCGACTCCCCCGATCCCCGTGCACCGATGAGAAAGCGATTGCGGAACGTGCGATTCGCATGATCATCTGCAACTCCCGTCTTTGGCGTGAACGACACCGCAGCCCGCGCGAAACCTGCCACTACCCGTCAATCAATACGCCGCCCGATGCACCCCTGCCACCGCCCTCCCCGACGGATCCACCGTCCTCGACAGCTCCGTGTCCCACGCCAGCGCCTCCGGCGTCGAGCACGCCACGCTTGGCCCGCCCGGGACACACCGGGCCGCGTCGGGCAGCGGAAAATGCGACTCGAAGATCCGCCGGTACAGGTACGCCTCCTTGTCGGCAGGCGGATTGTGGGGGAAGCGGAAGCGCGCATTGGCCATCTGGCGGTCCGTAACCTGTTCCGCCGCGTGGTCCCTGAGCGCGTCGATCCACCCGTAGCCGACCCCGTCCGAGAACTGCTCCTTCTGGCGCCACAGCACGGTGTGGGGCAGGTAGTCGGCGAAGGCCTCGCGCAGAATCCGCTTCTCGATCCCGCCGGCGGGCATCTTGGCGGCCGGATCGATGGACATGGCCACGTCCAGGAACTCCTTGTCGAGGAAGGGGACGCGGGCCTCGACGCCCCACGCGGCCGTCGCCTTGTTCGCGCGCAGACAGTCGAACTGGTGCAGCCGGTCGAGCTTGCGGACGGTCTCCTCGTGGAAGGCGCGGGGGTCGGGGGCGCGGTGGAAGTACAGGTAGCCGCCGAAGACCTCGTCCGCCCCTTCGCCGGAAAGCACCATCTTGACGCCGAGGGTGCGGATGCGGCGCGCCATCAGGTACATGGGGGTGGCGGCGCGCACGGTGGTGACGTCGAAGGTCTCAAGGTGGTGGATGACGTCGGAGAGGGCGTCGAGTCCCTCCTGGATGGTGAAGTGGAACTGGTGGTGGACGGTGCCGATGTGGTCGGCGACGAGCTTGGCGGCGGCCAGGTCCGGCGAGCCCTCCAGACCGATGCAGAAGGAATGGAGGCGGGGCCACCACGCCTCGGTGCGGTCGTCGTCCTCGATGCGGTGGCGGGCGTAGCGCTGGGCCACGGCGGCGATGATGGAGGAGTCCAGTCCGCCGGAGAGCAGCACGCCATAGGGGACGTCGGACATGAGCTGGCGGTGGACGGCGGCCTCGAGGGATTTGCGGAGGGTGGCGGGGTCGGGGTCGGCGGTGGCGGCGGTGTGTTTTCGCCAGGGGCGCGAATAGTAGGGGCGCGGGGTGCCGTTGGCGGAGTCGAGGGCGTGGCCCGGGGGGAACTCGGAGACGGTGCGGCAGACGGGGATGAGCGCCTTCATCTCGGAGGCGACGTAGAAGCGGCCTTCGTCGTCGTGGCCGGTGTAGAGGGGGACGATGCCCATGTGGTCGCGGGCGACGACGTAGCGGTCGGCGGCGGCGTCGTGGAGGACGAAGGCGAAGATGCCGCTCAGGCGGTCCAGGAAGGCGGTGCCATGTTCGGCGTAGAGCGCCAGGATCACCTCGCAGTCGCTGCGCGTCCGGAACTCGTAGGGGCGCTTTAGGGCGGCTTCGAGTTCGCGGTGGTTGTAGATCTCTCCGTTGACGGCCAGGACGTGGGCGCCGTCGGGGCTGCGGAGCGGCTGGGCCCCGTTCTCCACGTCCACAATGGCGAGCCGGTTGTGGGCCAGGACGGCCCGCCCGTCGGCGTAGACGCCGGACCAGTCCGGACCGCGGTGCCGCTGGAGCCGGGAAAGCGCCAGGACCCGCTCGCGCGGAATCGGCTCGGAGGGATCGAGCCCCAGGATGGCGAGGACGGAGCACATGTCGTTAAGATACCTGCGACGCCGATCGACGGTGTACCCGCACGGACGACAACCGCCCCCGAGAAACGGACGGCACCCGATGAGACTTTCGATACGATCGCCGATGACTGCAGGCGCCCTCGCGCTACTCGCCCTCTTCGTCGCGGTTGGACCCGTGTCCACCGCGCAGGCGCAGGAGCTTGGACCCGCGGACGGCCGCGAACTGCCCCGCGCCGACCTGGAGCGGGTGGCCGTGGGCGGCGAGGCGCCGAACTTCACCCTGGCGTCGTACGGCGGCGAAGCTGTGGAGCTGGCGAGCTTCAGGGGGCAGAAGTTCGTGGTGCTGGTCTTCTACCGGGGCCACTGGTGACCCTATTGCGCCCGTCAGCTCGGCGAGCTGAGAGCCCTTCTTCCCGACGAACTCAAGGACCAGACGGAGGTCGTCACGGTGTCGGTGGACGACGAGGAGGGGATGAAGAGGATGGTCGACAGGATCTCGAAGGATGACAAGGTCATGCCCGACTTCGTGATGCTTTCGGATCCGGACCACGCGGTGATCGACCGCTACGGCCTGTTCAATGAGGACTCGGGGAGGCCGATGCCGCACCCCGCGACGTATGTGATCGACAAGGAGGGGGTGGTGCGGTACCGCTTCGTGGAGGTGGACTACAAGGTGCGTCCGACGAACGAGGACATTTTGGAGGTGCTGAAGGGGTTGTAGGCACGCGGAAGGTGTGGAGGGGAGGAAGCGCGCGGAATAATCTGTCCCATTTTGACATGTATGCGCCCGTCCGGGGCGTGTAGGATGGTCTCGCTTGATCGTGAGACGACCCAACTACACCCCGGAGAATGCCGATGAGCGCAGGACCATGTGAATTCCGTCGTCCAGGGACGGCTCCCCACACAGCTCCCCTGGATCAGTGACACCGCACCCGGAGGCGCCCCGGTGGGGGCTGGGTACGTGGTTGACGATGGTCGCCGGTGCGGCGGCAGCGGTGATACTCGTGTGGGGCGTCGTCGAGATTGCGCGGTCGCGCATCGACACACGGCCCGAGGCCAACCGCACGGAACCGGCCGGGGACACACCCGCGCCTGCACCCGGGACGCGCGCGAGGGCAGCGCCAGATGAGAGCGAGCCGACAGCGCTCCCCCCGGGTACGCGATTGTACGACGAGGTGTTCTCGGTCTCCGACGCCGTGTTTCACCGAGGCACGTGGCTCGTGCTGGACAGTCGGGGTACGCAGGTCCATCGCTTCGACGAGTCCGGCATCCTGCTGGGGAGCTTCGGTCGCAGCGGTGACGGGCCCGGCGAGTTCCGGTTTCCGGCGGCGATTGCCTCACGTGGAGATAGTGTGATCGTCCTGGATGGGGGAGAACTGCAACTGTTCGACCTGGATGGGAGCCACCTTGCAGATCGCACCTTCGAGTTGGGCGGTTGCGCCGCAGGTGCGGCAAGAGACCTCCTTGCACAGCCGACGGGTCTTCTCCTGCTGGTCAGCTGCATGGACGCGGGCCGAATGGCGTGGATGGTGATTCTCGAAGCAAACGATGGATCGTACCGAACGCTGGCGGTTCGAGGCAGCGACCCGGGAGTCGTGAACATTGGCATGGCGTATGCAGTCCTTGGTGCACACCCTCGGGGATTCGTCTTCGGGCTGCCCGCAAACGACTGTCTCGACATCTTCGGTCCGCAGGGTGGGGAACTGGGTACGGTCTGCCACGACTGGATCGAGCGCCTGCCGATCCCGACGGAGTCGGAGGACCGGATGGCGAGTGTGCGGGAGCGGGCACGCATGAGCGGGGTTCGACTGGTCGAGCCCGATCGCCTGCCACCCTTCGCACAGATCCTGTTGGTTGGGGGAGAGATCGCATACCAGGTGCCCCTGCCCGATGACCTCGAGACATTCCGGCTTGTCAGGCGGGGGCCCACCGGAGAAGCGGTCGCCTTGCCCTTGCCCTCCGCCGAGGGACTGTTTGCAGACGACAACTCGGTACTCATGTGGTGGGACGGAATGGACGGAATGCGCATCGCGATTCGAAACCTGGGTGTGTCTTGATCGCTCGAAGGCGGGCGACCGTGAAAGAGGTCCGCGTGGTCGTCGAGGATCTGGTGGTGTCCTACAGAACGGGTTTCCAGCGTCTGACGGTGCTCAACGGGGTGAATCTCTCGGCCGAACCCGGGATGATCACCGCGATTGTGGGTCCCAACGGAGCGGGGAAGACCACATTGTTCTCTGCAATCCTCGGGTTGCTCCGCCCGGACCGCGGAAGTTGCCTGGTTGGCGGGTTGGTGCCTTCGGAATACCGGCGCCGCCACGGCTTGGGCTACCTGCCGGAACTCAGCGGGTTTCCTCCTGGATGGACGGTCCGGGCTCTGCTGGCCCGGGGTGCCGACCTGTCGGCTTCGGACGATGCCGTGGAGGTCTTCGCGACGGCGCTCGACCGGACCGGGTTCGATGCGGCAATCCTTTCGAAGCCGGTCGTCAGGTGCTCGAAGGGGATGCAGCGAATGGTGGGCCTCGCGTATGCGCTTTCCGGCGACCCTGCGCTGGTCGTGCTCGACGAGCCTTTCTCGGGGTTTGACGTTCGTGCCAGAGCGAGCTTGCGGCGTGAGATGGTTGCCGCGCGCGACCGCGGCGCGACCGTCCTGTTTGCCAGCCATGAAGTCCTGGAGGTCGAGCGGTTGGCGGACATCGCCTTCATCCTTCAGGAGGGGAACGCGCGACCTGTCAGCGTTCGGAGCGAAGGGGAGCCCGCAGGCACCTCCCTGGAAGCCGAACTGATGGGCCGATAGAGCATCCCGTGGACAGAATCCCACCGGCGTTGCCCTCGTGTAGGACCTTGCCCACCCGGCGCCTCGCCGCTCTCGGCGCCCGGGCGTTTCTTCCACGAACTCCACGGACTGCTGACAGATGACACGACGACTGCTGCCGTTGCCGAGCCGAATCACCGTCCTCCTGCGATCCCGGTGCGGCCCGCTCCTCATCCTGGCGCTCGCAGCCGTCGCGATGTCGGCTCTCGAGTGGAGGGCTGGCAGCTTTGAAGGTTCTGGCGCTCGTTTCGTGGTGCTGATAGGCGTTCCGCTGGTGCTGACGACCATTGGAGCCAGCCTGAGGAAGGGGGTGGCGCTGCTCTGGGTTCAGAAACCCGTGGATCCCGTACGCTTCCACGTGGCCAGGTTCGCCGAGGGTGCCCTGGTTTCGGTGGCGTTGTCGGTGCTCATCGCAAGCATCTCCATCGCGGTGGCTTTGCGTTCGGGGTGGGAGCCTGCTACGCACCCGCTTCGTCCCGTCGCAATAGACGCTCTGTTTGCGTTCGTCATGGCCTCGATAGGGTTTGGGTGCTGTGCCACCCTGCCCCGGGGGGGCAAACTGGCCGCACTGGCCCTGGTGAGCGTTACGGTGGCCAGGGAGGCGTTGGTCCCGCCGGATCCGGCATCGACGGATTGGCTCAGGTCGTCGCTCGTGGACATGATGCTGTTTCCATTGACTCCCCTGATGGAACTCCGGGCGTCGGACGGAGTGGAAGCGGAGTCACTGCTTCGTCCCCTGGCGTGGGTTCTCTGCTACGCCGGGGCCTGGGTTGCCATCGGGGCCCTGGGGATTCGGCGCGTTTTCTCCCGTGGCGGATGGGTGCGGTTGACCTGAAGTCCGGGTGCAGTGCCCGGCAGCCCGCGGATAAAACCCCCCCGGCATTCGACCGGCGATGCATCCGGCCTGGGCCGCTTCGCTCCTGGTTCTCACGATGTAATGCCTACTTTCCATTATGGAATGTGTGGTATACATTGGTTCCTCGCAGGGCTGCGCTCTGCGTTGCTCCTTGGGCGAATAGCCCTGCTATTCACCTCTCGTCGCGCCTTGCCAGCCCGACAGAGCACCTGAAACCAGAATCCCGGCAGGAGATCATGTAAGTTCAACCAGGGCTGCACGATCTGCCGC
>JAPPNO010000054.1 GCA_028873845.1 Gemmatimonadota bacterium
CCCCCACACAACCCGACGCCCCCACCCCCCATCGCTCCGCCACCCACCTCAACCCCGCCACCCCCATGACCCTCGACCCCGCACTCCTCGACATCCTCGTCTGCCCCGAGAGCCGGCAGCCCGTCGCGATGGCGGCGGGCGACCTCCTTGCCCGGCTCAACGCGGCCATCGAATCCGGCGACACCGTCAACCGCGGCGGCGATCCGGTCGGGGAACCCGTCACGGAGGGCCTGCTGCGCGAGGACGGCCGCATCCTGTACCCGATTCGCGACGGCATCCCGATCATGCTGATCGACGAGTCGATCGAGGTTGCGGGCCTCTGACCAGCAGGCCCGCCGACCTTCACTCCGGCCGCGCCATCCGCCCCGCCGCCACCGTCACCGCGTGTCCGAGCAGTTCCACCCGGTCGCCGCGTTCGCGCACCGTGAGCGCCCCGCCCCGAGCCGACCGCTGCCGGGCCTCCATCTCGCGCTTTCCGAGCACCGCTGACCACCAGGGTGTCAGGGTCGTGTGAGCGACCCCCGTCACCGGGTCCTCGTCGACGCCCACCCACGGCGCGAAGAAGCGCGACACGAAGTCCACCCCGGCATCGTCCCCCGGAGCAGTCACGGCCACCCCCATCACGCCGTCCGGCAGTGCCACCCTGCCGAGCGCACCGAAGTCGGGCCGCACCGAAAGCACCTCGCCCTCCGAGGCCACCACCACCAGGGCCACCTTCCCCGACGAGGCGAATGCCGCGTCGGCCGCTCCCAGCCCCAGAGCGTCGGCCAACCCGGTCGGAATCGGCGCCTCCACGGCCGGGTTCGCGGGAAAGTCCAGACGCAGGCGGCCGCCCTCCTCGTGGACGGTCAGGATGCCCGAAAGCGAGCCGAAACGGACCGGGCCCGTGGCCCCGCGTTCGCGCAGCAGCACATGGGCGCTCGCCAGCGTTGCGTGACCGCACAGCGGCACCTCGACCGCCGGGGTGAACCAGCGCAGTCCGCGGCTGCCGTCGTCGCCGGGACGGTACACGAACGCCGTCTCCGACAGGTTCATCTCACCGGCGATCCGCGCCATGGCCATATCGGACAGCCCGTCGATCTCCAGGCAGACCGCCGCCGGATTGCCCGCGAACGGGGTGTCGGTGAAGGCGTCCACGGTGTAGTATGGGATTTTTCGACCGGTCATTTTCCCTCGGACGGCTGGTGAAGAAGTCCCCGTCGCAACGCGCACGTGGTGGCGGGGGTCTTCCAACGGACCCGATCCGCGCGTGGAGTCGCATTGGCTGCTCGAACGGAGCGGGATTTCCGCTTGGACCGCAAGGGAGCGAAAGGCCGGTAACGTGATGCCAAAACGGACTGTAGTAAGCAGGTGAACAGCCCCGGCGGCCTCATCACGGCAGGCAGGTTCGCCCGCTTCTACACTCCGCTGGCGGCCACCAGCCTCCTCCTGACGGCCACCAACCCCATTCTGGCCGCCGCTTTGGCGCGGTCCGTCGACCCCGTCACCGCTCTGGCCGGATACAGCGTCGCCTTCGCGGTCTGCGGCGTCCTCTACGCCCCCCTCTTCGTCATGCAGCAGGTGGCGGCCGCCCGGCTCCTCGGCGAGGCCTCGTTCTCGCCGGTCAAGCGCTTCGCCTACCTGACCGGGGCGGTCATGTCGCTTGCCGGGGCGCTGATCGCCCACACCGGAGTCGCCGGCGAAATCGTTTTCGCCAGCGTGGTCGGGGTCGGGCCGGAGGTGCTGAACGAGGCCGTGCGCGCCATGCAGTTCCTGTGGCCGGTCCCCTTCCTGACGGCGGTGAGGGCCGCGCACCAGGGGCGGCTCGTCGCGGGCCACCGCACCTTCCCGATCGCGGCCGCGACCGGGGGACGGACGGGGGTGCTGGCCGTGGTCTCGTTCGCGCTGCTGGCGACGGGCGGGGGGGCGTGGGTCGGTGCGGCGGCCTTCACCGGTGGCCTGATCGTGGAGACGCTGGTGGTGATGTGGTCGCGCACGCCGGATCTCCAGCTCGAGCGCGAGGACTGCGAGGCCGACAGGGAGAACGTGGCCCGCTTCTCGGCACCGCTCATGGTGAACGTGCTGCTGTGGTGGGCCACACCGCTGATCATCAACGCCGTGCTCGCGCGCACCGCCGACCCGGACCCCGCGCTCGCCGCCTTCGGCGTGGTCGAGGCGATGGCGTGGTTCATCGCGGCGCCGGTGGGACAGCTGCAGCACGCCAGCATCGCGCTGGTCGAGTGCTCCGAGACGCACCGGCGCGTGAGGGGGTGGGGAGCCACGGTGGCCTTCTCGATGATGGCGGTGCTCCTCGTCCTGTCCGTTCCCGCGATCCGCG
The DNA here is from genome assembly GCA_028873845.1 of Gemmatimonadota bacterium. Classification (GTDB taxonomy): domain Bacteria; phylum Gemmatimonadota; class Gemmatimonadetes; order Longimicrobiales; family Gaopeijiaceae; genus Bin94. The sequence goes on from JAPPNO010000054.1 coordinate 2,318, forward strand.
AGCCGGTGCTGGGCTACGTCTTCGCGCTGGACGCGGACCTGGTGGCGCTGGCCGGGGCGGCGCTCCCGATCGCGGCGGCGTATCCGCTGCTGTACGCGATTCGCCAGTACTACCAGGGACTCTTCGTGCGATCGGGGCGGACGGGGGTGGTGGGCGCGGGGGCGGTGCTGCGGGTCGCAGGCCTCGTGGCGGCGGCGCTGGTGGTGCAGAACACGGGTCTCAGCGGGGCTGTGCTGGGGGTGGGGCTCGCGGTCTTCGGCCTGACGATCGAGGGCGCCTTCCTGGTGCGCTATTCGCAGCGCGAGGTGATGCCGGAGCTGCGGGCGAGCCGGGCGGCGGCGGTGAATCCGGAGGCGTTCGAGGGGGTGGCGTAGGGCGAGGCAGCGTTCACCGACGAACGGGCCGCTCCGCCAGCCCCGCGGTGCTCCCCGCCGGCCGCCGGATCTCCAGCCGCACCACCTGGTCGACCCCGAACTCATCGGTGTCGATCGCGTGGATGTCCGTTGCGCTGATCGACTGGATCCGCATCCCGGCCAGCCGGGCCGGCGCCTCCGGCCGCCCCAGGTACCGCCCGTCCCAGGCGAACACATCGAACCCGCGACGGCCGTCCGCAAACGTCCGGGCCACCCACAGCGTGCCGTCGGTCGAGAGATGGAAGACGTCGAATGGCGGATAGTGCCTGGGGATGATGTCGAGCGTGAGGGAGGGGGTGGCGGTGGCGTCTCCGGCTTCCTCGCGGAGCGACTCGAGGGCCGCGGCCCGAACCGAGTCCGGCATCTCCGCCGGTGCAAAACGGCGCCGGATCGTCAGCAGCGCCTGCCCGCTCTCCAGACTCAACTGCCGGATCTCGTAGCGGCCGTCTTCGGCGACTCCGTCCGAAAGCCAGAAGTCGAGATCGGGCCCGTATGCGCCCCAGGGTTGAGGTGAGAAGGGAACAGGCATTTCCCAGCTGGAAATACCGTCCTCGAGCGTGATCAGCGGCACAGCCATCGGCTCCGCTGGCAGCTCGAGGAAGCGGCCGTCGGATGTCAGCCCTCCATCATCCGCCTTCCGATAGACGCCAAGCACGGCCTCCCCGGTCTCCGGGTGGGGCTCCATCACGAGAAAAGCGCCATCCCGGGTCCACTGGCGCCATCCGCCGCGAAGCATCGACGGACTCCGGTGCCCTTCGACCCGGTTTCCCGCAGTGTCGAAGACCTCCCACCGCACCAGGCTCAGGTCCTCGACCCAGATCGTCCCGTCCGGGCCGTGAAAGGCCGGACCGACCCGCACGAATTCGGATGGCCCTTCACCGGGTCCGCCGACGGTGCGGACGAACCGGCCGTCCGCGTCGAAGACCCGCAGCTCATTGGCCTGGGCATCGACCACCCACATGCGGCCCAGGTCATCGACCAGCACCGACCGAACCATCCCGAACAACTCCGGACCCTCATCTTCGCGGCGTCCGATCCGCACCCGCTCCACGACGCTCCAGCGGGCGTGCGGGTCCGCGTCCCACACACCCTGTTCGGAATTGCCGACCACGATGGAGCCGTCGGGCAGCGTGTCGACCCGCGGTTCATGGTGACTCGTTCCCCCATCCACCCCGCATGCCCCCAGGATCAGAGCGCCGCACACGGTCCCGATTCGCCAACGGTTCATCTTCACCCCCACGCCTGGCGGTCGCTGTGACCGCTGCTCATCTGTTCACGATGTAATGACAAGTTTCCTAAATGTCATCTGTAGTTTACATTCACACACGCGGGCCGTCCCCACGAGACCGCTACCCCGCCCGCTTCCCCTTCAGAAAATCCATCATGATGTACTGCCCCAGCGTCATCCTCGACGTGAAGTACGCCTTCCCCCGGCCGATCTTCGTGATCTCGCGCACGAACCGCACCAGGTACGGATCGTCGGCCAGCATGAAGGTGTTGATCGGGATCCCCGCGCGCCGGCACGCCGACGCCTCGCGGTAGGTCGCACGCAGGATGCGGCGGTCCAGCCCGGCCGAGTTCTTGTAGATGCGGCCGCGGTGCAGGGTGATCGCGCTGGGCTTCCCGTCGGTGATCATGATGATCTGACGCATGTCCTTCCTCTGCGCCTTCAGCAGCCGGCGCGACAGCTCGAAGCCTTCGGCGGTGTTGGTGTGGAACGGGCCCACCTGGGCCTTCGCCAGCTGCCCGAGGGGAATCTCCTGCGCGCGGTCGCCGAAGGTGACGACGCTGAGCGAATCCCCCGGAAACTCCGTGCGGATCAGGTGGGAGAGCGCCAGCGCGACCTTCTTGGCCGGCGAGAACCGGTCCTCGCCGTAGAGGATCATGGAGTGCGAGATGTCCAGCATCAGGACGGTGGCGCACGACGACCGGTAGTCGGTCTGGTGCACCATGAGGTCCTTGTAGTCCAGGTTGAGCAGCGGGGTCCCCGGTGCCGGGCCGGACGCGGCGACGGGCGCCGCCGTGCCCCAGCCCTGCGGCGGGACCTGGAGCCCCTCCCTCGCGATCGTGTTCTTGAGGGTCTCGGGGAGGTCCAGGTTGAGGGTGTCGCCGAACTCGTAGGGCTTGCTCCCCGCGTCGGCCTCGACGCCGGTGGCGTACTCGCGGGTCTCGTGGGAACCGACGCTCGACTTTCCCATCGACGACATGAGGTTCCGGAGCGCGCGGTACCCCAGGAAGTCGAGACCCTTTCTTGTGAGGTTGAAGTTGACCATTCGCGCCGCGTCGCGCGCCTCGTCCACCTGGCCCTCTCCCGCGGCCTTCCCGACCGTCCCCCCCAGCCCCCCCACCTGCCCGTCCAGCGTGATGTACCCCTCCTCGACCATCTTGCGAATGATGTCGTCGAGGAGGTCGGCGATCTGCTGCTGCACGTCGGGGTGGCCGGGCCCTTCGCCCCGCAGCTCCTCGATCATTTCGGGGGTCAGCTGGCCGCTTTGGGCGAGCGCGCGCAGCAACGCCTGTTTCAGCGCCTCGAGCGAAGATGTATCCTCCAACCCGGACCAGCCCCAGTAGGGGTGGAAGTGCGGCCCCCCGGCGAAGCCCCCGTCGAGGAGGAATTCCGAGAGCATTTCGAGCAGCTTCTCGAGATTGAGGGCGTCGAGCCAGCTCTTCCTGTACTTCGTGTAGGTGGTGAAGCGCATGATGAACAATGGACGGTCGAGGGCGTTGGCGCCATGAAGGTCGTCTTGCGACACCCGCGCGGGGCACGACTGGGCGCGACCGAGCCTGGTGGCGGCCCGCGGCCATGATCGACCTCCCCGCCTTCCGCAACGCCCTCCTGGAACACTTCGACCGGACCCGGCGTTCGCTGCCGTGGCGATCGGAACGGACGCCGTACCGGGTGATGGTCTCCGAGTTCATGCTCCAGCAGACGCGGGTGGAGACGGTCATCCCGTACTACGAGCGCTGGTTGCGCAGATTCCCGGGGTGGGGGGCGCTGGCCGAAGCCGGCGAGGACGAGGTGCTGCGGGCGTGGGTGGGGCTGGGGTACTACCGGCGTGCGCGGAATCTGCATAGCGCGGCGCGGATGGTGCGTGAAGAGTACGGGGGAAGGTTGCCGGAGGACCCGGAGGCGCTGAGGGGGCTGCCCGGTGTGGGCGAGTATACCGCGGGCGCGGTGGCCAGCATCGCCTTCGGGCGGGCGGTGCCGGCGGTGGACGGGAATGTGAGGCGGGTGCTGTGCCGGCTGTTCGATCTGGAGGCGCCCACGGCAGGCCGGTTGCGCGAGGAGGCGGCCGCGCTGGTCGACCCCGGCCGGCCGGGCGACTTCAACGAAGCGCTCATGGAGCTGGGGGCGACGGTATGCACGCCGGGGACGCCGGGGTGTGGGGTGTGTCCGGTGCGCGAGTGGTGCGGGGCGCGGGTGGCGGGGACGGTGGGGCAGCGGCCGGCGCGACGCCCACGCAGGGAAGTGCGCCGGGTGGGGTATGTGGTGGTGGTGGTGGTGGAACGATCGGCGGGGGTCGGTGAACCGCGAGGTCCAGCGCGCTCGCCCCGGGCAGCCGGCAATCCCCCGTCAGCCGTCACCCTGGTCCGCAAGCGCCCGGCCACGGGGCTCCTGGCCGGGATGTGGGAGTTCCCGTCGCTCGAGCTGGCGGATGACGGAAAGCCCGGCCACCTCGGCCTCGCCGCCGCGGCCACCCGGTTGCTGGGAGATCTCGGCGTCCACGCCCGCCCCGCCACCCCCCTCCACCCCGTCCGGCACGCCTTCACGCACCTGCGCGCCACCTATCACCCCGTCATCTGCTTCCCCGCCCGGCCACACCCGCTCCCCCCACCCTACGCTCCCCCCACACCCGCTTGCGCCACGACCCCACGCGGATCCCGCCCGGCCACTCCCGTCCCCCACCCGACCCCTCTCACCATCCCACCGCCCGTCGGCGACACAGCCCCGGACCACCCACCGTCCCCCACCTGGATCCCCCTCGCCGACCTCGACGATCTTGCCCTCCCCGCCGCGCAGCGGAAGATCGCGGCGCGCCTCAGGACTTGGCTGCGCGATAACCCCCGCCAAGCATGCGGCTGATCTTCCGGTTCGCGACCAGTCCCTCCAGCACCACCTCGCACGCCGCCGCCTTCAGCCCGGCCGAGGCGTCCTTGGGCGCCAGCCCCACCAGCTCGGTCACCTCGAGCAGCCCGGGCACCTGGCCGAACCCCTCCACGCACGCCGCCGCCGCCGCGTCCTCCGAGACCTGCATGACCCCGCCCGACTCGAAGTACTCGACGATCGATTCGCAGTCCGCGTCCCGGACCAGGTGTTCGAAGGTCAGGCCGGCGGCCGCGGAGACCAGCTCCCTGACGACCCTGCGCGCGCCCTGCATCTCGCCCTCGTACTCCAGCTCGAGCTTGCCCGACATGGCGGGGAACGCCGCGTAGGCGGACGGCTAACGGCCAACATCACGGCAGGAGATCACGTAAGTCTAACTGGGACTGCACGATCTGCCACT
>JAPPNO010000089.1 GCA_028873845.1 Gemmatimonadota bacterium
GGTGTGGGGGGGTGGGGACCGGGGGTGGGTTGGGTGGCGGGGTGGGATGGGGTGGTGGTGTGGGCGGAGGAGGTCGGGGTGACCGCGGTGGCTCCGCGCGCGTGGGCGGAGGCTGTGAGACGGGGGGTCGGGGGGAGGGTGGGGTCGGCGACAACCACGGCGGGACGGGCGTCGTCCAGCACGTATTCGAGTTCGGGAAGGGGATGGGAGACGGCGAGCGGTACCGCAATGCCTCCGCGTGCCCAGATGCCGAGCTGTATCGCCACATGGATACGCCCCGGCGGAACCAGGTAGGCGACTCGGTCGCCGGGCCTCGCCGGCGCCAGGCGGGCGCGCCACGCCATTGCCTCGCCCGCAAGCTCGGCGTAGCTGCAGTGCGCGCCGCCGTCCACGATCGCGATGCCGTCGGCGCGGGACGGGTCGGCGATTCGGCCCGGTAGGGTGGTCTGGGTGTCCGTGATTCCGGGGGAGTCGGTGAGGGCGCTGGGGGAGCCGCCGCCCGCCCGCTCCGAGGAAGCCGGCCTGCCGATTGACCCGGATCGCGGCGACGGCGAATGGCGAAAGTTGTCGTGGGTGCGATGGCCGACACAAGTGCGGACGAGGCGTAGCGCCCGCGCGGGGTGTGGGGCATCTTTTTCGGGCCACGCGCCTTCGAGTCAAACCCGGAGTCACTGATGAGCGATGCTTCTCAACGTGGGTTCCCTGCCAGGATGTACGGTGCCGCGATCCTGAGGGCCGCGGTGTACGACGAGGTGTCGGGCGACCGAAGGGCGACCCTGCAGGCCACCCTTGTGGTGGTGCTTGCATCGTTGGCCGCGAGCACCCAGGACTACGGGCTGGGGTGGGTGCCGATGGCATGGGTGGCAGGCGTCAGCGTGTTGCAGTGGTTGTTCTGGGTGTTGATCGCCTACGAGGTCGGCTGCGACCTGCTCGGCGGCGACGCGACTCCGGGTTCCCTTATGCGCGCATTGGGGTTTGCAAGGGTGCCGGGCATCCTCCTGGTTCTGGGGCCGGTGGTGGGGGGGGTTCATTTCCTTGCCCATCTCTGGACCTTTGCCGCCGGGGTGATCGCCGTCCGGCAGGCTTGCGGCTTCGGGACGCTGCGGGCGTTCGTCACGGCCCTGTGCGGGATCGCACCGTACTGGATCGTCATCTTTCTGGTCCTCAATTGAGGACGGCGCTGCTCCTGGCCGCGGTCGCGACCGCCGGACTGCTGGGATGGCCGGGGTCGCACCAGACGCCACCCGACGGACGTGCACTTGTCGCGTCCCTGGGGTGTGGTGCGTGCCACGCGGGCGTACCGGACGGCGGTGAGGCCATCCGCTCGGTGGCTCCGCCGTTCGGGGAGGGTACGAAGGAACTGGCGCCGGCCTATGTCTTCCACTACCTGGCCGATCCCCGGACGGTGCAGCCGGGCATCGCTCCGGCGAGGATGCCCAGCTACGACCTGGACGAGCGCCAACGCGTCGCATTGGCGCTATTCGTCACGAACGACCGCGAACTGCGCGGCGTGGACGATGCCTTCCGCGCGGCGATGGGCCGGCACCCCGATGCGGATCGCGCCACGGGGAGGAACCTCTTCGAGGCGATGAACTGTGCCGGCTGTCACCTGCATCCGCTGGCCACCTTCCGGGTCACCGCCCCCGACCTGAGCCTGACCTCGCTTCGCGTGAGGGAGGAATGGCTTGCCGGCTACCTGGCCGACCCGGTCACCATCCGCCCGGCGGGTCCGCAGCCCGGGCGCGGAGGCCGGATGCCCGACTTCCGTCTCGACCCGGGTGAGGTGACCGCGATCACCGACTTTCTCCTGGACCTCGGCGAAGCCACCGACCCCGGCCCGGTGGCCGGTCGAACGCACCCGTCGGCGCCGGCATGGGAACCCCGCGCCCTTTCCCCCTTCTCCATGAGAACAGCGGAGACCCTGATCCGGGATCGCTGGAGCTGCCTCGGGTGTCACCAGCTCGGCGACGACGGCGGACGCATCGGTCCCCGGCTGGACGGCATCGCCCGGCGGCTGCGGCCCGAATACGTACGAGCCGTCATCCACGACCCTGGCAGCCTGGTGCCCGGCACCGTCATGCCCGCCTCGCTCGAACAGCCGGACCGGCTCGACCTGATCGCCTCCTACCTGCTTCTTCGCGACGCTCCCTGGACCGGGAGCGAGCCCGTCGCCGGCCTTCCCGGTCCGCTTCCCGCCGACACCGCGGCCCCGGGCGCGGCGGCGTACCAGACCCTCTGCGCATCCTGCCATGGCACCCGGGGGGCGGGCGACGGTTTCAACGCCCCCTTCCTGCCCGCGGCGCCCACCTCCCACGGCGATTCGGCGGCGATGTCGCTGCGACCCGACGACACCCTCTACGACGGCATCCACGCCGGGGGCTGGATCCTGGGGAAGAGTCATCGCATGCCGGCGTTCGGGACCTCGCTGACCGACGGCGAAAAGCGCGAGCTGGTTCAGTACATGCGCACGCTTTGCCGTTGCCGGGGACCGGCCTGGTCTCGCGACGGACGGGCCCCGCGATGAATCCCGTTCGGCGTCTTGTCCCTTCCAAGGGACCTGCCGGCCTTGCGGCCTTGCGTCTCCCGGCCGGGTGGAAATCCTCGCCCGCCCTTGGTGCCTGCCAACGGGCGCTGGCCGTGGCCCTTACGTTGCTGGCGGCCTGCGGCGACGCCGCCGACACCGCGATTTCTCCCGCCGCCGCGGACCGGCCCGCCGCAAGGATCACCGCGGCGGACTTCGCGGGTTCGGCGGCCTGCGCCGGGTGCCACGAGGATCAGTACCTGCGCTGGGCCGGATCCACGCACGGCCGGGCCGGCGGCGAACCGGGTCCGGAAACGGTTGTCGCCCCCTTCGACGGCACGCCGATCGCTTTCGGGGACGGCACCGTCGTGCCGCTCGTCGATTCCGCGGGGCGGTATCTCTTCGAGGTTCGGCAGGAAGGGCGCGCGCCGGTCACGATTGCCGTGCACGGGGTGATCGGCGGCGGCCACCTGCTGGGCGGCGGCACCCAGGGTTTCGTCACCCGCATGCCCGATGGCACCGCCCGTTTTCTCCCCTTCGACTACTCGCGCCAGCTGGACGACTGGTTCTGCAACACCGGCACACGCCTGGAGCGGGGGTGGGTGCCGATCACCGCCGAGATGGCGCTGGCCGACTGCGGCGACTGGCCACCGAGGCGGGTACTGGGAACGTTGCGGGACTTCTCGAACTGCCAGTCCTGTCACGGGAGCCAGATTTCGGCCCGCCTGGAGCCCGGCGCCCGGTTCGAGACGCGCTGGACGGCGCTGGACATCAACTGCGAGTCCTGCCATGGTCCCGCCCGGCGGCACGTGGAGGTGATGACCGCGGCGGACGCCGGCGCGGCCGACTTCGGAGACATCGGCCTGAGCAGCCGAATCACGGATGGCGTGGACGAATCGCTGGACGTGTGCTTCCAGTGCCACGCGGTCAAGGACGTCGTGCAGGAGGGTCACCTGCCCGGTGCCCGGTTTGCCGACTACTACGCACTCAAGCTGCCCATCCTCGGCGGCGACATCTATCTGCCGGACGGGCGCGTCGGCAGCTTCGCCTACCAGGGGACGCACCTCATGTCGTCCTGCTACGTCGACGGCAACATGACCTGCGTGAGCTGCCACGAGCCTCACGGACTGGGCTACTGGGACATCAACCGCGCGCCGCTCGCCAGCGAGACCGACGACCGCCAGTGCACGTCGTGCCATGCGGCCAAGGCCGCGGCCCCGGAGACGCACACCTTCCATCCCCCGGATTCGCCGGGCGCCCGCTGCGTGAGCTGCCACATGCCCTACCTGCAGCACCCCGGGGTCGGCGGCGCGGTGCCGTTCGCGCGCTCGGATCACACCATCCCCGTACCGCGTCCGGAGCTGGACGCGCGCCTCGGATTGGTGAGCGCCTGCCGCGGCTGCCACACGGACCGGAGCGAATTCCGCCTGCAGGCGCAGGTCGACGAGTGGTGGGGCGCCACGAAGCCTCTCGATCCGGCGTCGGCGGGACTGCTCGCGGTGACCGACGCCATGGGAGCGGATCTGGCGGCGCGCCTGCTCCTGCACCCGGACGAACCCGGGGCCATGCCGCGCTTTCAGGGACTCGCAGGGTTCCTCGCCGGGTGGGTGCCGCCGGGTGGGGGCCTGGCCGCGGACGCGGCCGAACGGGTGAACCGGCTTGCCGAGACGCCCGATCCGGACCTGCGGGCGCTGGCGCTGGCGACGCTTCACGTGGCGGACTCCACCGATGGCACGGCGGCCGCCGCCTCCGGCGAATCGCTCGCGGTGAGACGCCGCTGGGCGATGATCCTCGGCTTCCTCTCCCAGAACGCGATGCTCGGGGGAGACCTGGAGGCGGCCGAAAGCCTGCTGCTGCGAGCCCGGGCGGTGCTTCCGCGGGACGCCGGCGTGCTGCGTGCGCTCGGGTCTCTCTACCACGACGGCGGCGACTATTCGCGAGCGATCACGGCCTACACGGAAAGCCTGGCCGCCGACCCCGTCCAGCCCTCGGTTCACGTGGACCTGGGGATCACTCGCGCCGCCGCCGGCGACGCGGCCGGGGCGACCCGGGAGTACGAGCGCGCGCTGAGCCTGAATCCCAACGAGACGCTGGCCTACCTGAACCTCGGAAACCTCCAGCTGCGTTCCGGCGACTTGGCCGCGGCCATTCGGTCCTACGAGCGCGCGGTGGCGGTCGGACCGGAGTTTTCGCGCGCCTACCTGAACCTTGCCATCGCGCTGGGCCGCGCGGGCCGGATCGGGGAGGCGCTGCCCTACGCGCGGCTTTCCGTGGAATTCGCCCCGGCCGACGAGGCCGCTCGCGCCGCCCTCGCGCAGTTGGAGGCGGAGGCGGCCAGGAGATGACCGTCATGACAGGATCGAATCGATGAGCGAAATGAAGCGCGTGCTGCGGATTCGCGACGGGCTGGCGATCACGGTGGGGATCGTGATCGGGGCGGGGATCCTGCGCACTCCCGGCCTGATCGCTGAGTACCTGGGCAACGGGTGGCTGATCCTGTCGGTGTGGGTGCTGGGGGGCGTGGTCGCGGCGCTGAGCACGCTGGTGCTCGCGGAGATGGCGGCCGCGCTGCCGAAGGCGGGGGGGAAGTACGTGTACGCGCGTGAGGCGTTCGGCCCCGTGGCGGGCTTCGTGGCCGGATGGTCCGAGCTGCTGGTGAGCCGGGCGTTTTCCGGCGCGATCAAGGCGGTGGCGATCGCCGAGTACATCATCATCCTGGTGGGGAGCGGGTCGGTGCGTCTTCTCGCGGTGGGGGTCGTCGTGGGGTACGTGATCCTCCACCTGGGCGGTCTCAAGGTGGGGACCACCTTCCAGAACATCACGACGGCGATCAAGGTGGCGGTGTTGTTGGCCATCGCGGCTGCCGGGATCGCCGCGGGCGACGGGAGCGGGCTGATCGCGCCGCCCACCGTCGAGCACGCATCGCTGCTGGGGTTCGCACTCGCGTACCAGTCGGTGGCCTTCGCCTACTACGGCTGGGAGGACGCGGCCAAGATGGCCGAGGAGATCCGCGACCCGGGCCGGTCTCTGCCCCGGATCCTGATCGGGGGCGCGATCGCCGTGGCGGTCCTCTACCTGATGGTCAACACCGCCTACCTGGCGGCGCTGACTCCGCAGGAGATGGCGGGCTCGGAACTGGTGGCCCGCGATGCCGTGCAGGGGGTGTTCGGGAACACCGCCGCTACCTTCGTGGTGGTGGCCAGCCTGTTGATCCTGATCAGTTCGGGGAACGTCAACTTCCTGGGCATGCCCCGGGTCGCCTTCGGGCTGGCGCGGTCGGGACTGGCGCCGAAGATCTTCCAGTACATCTCGCCGCGCGGCACGCCGGTCGCGGGCCTCTTCCTGATCGGTACCGTGATCCTGGTCCTGGCCTCGACCGGAGCGCTCGAGTTCCTGATCCAGTTCATGATGCTGGTGGCGATCTCGGTGGACCTGATGGTGCTGTCGGCGTTTTTCCGGTTGCGCCGGACGCGGCCCGAACTGGAGCGGCCGCTGCGGGTGCCGGGTGGGGTGTGGACGGCGGGTGTGACGATCGTGTTGTACCTGCTGATCCTGGGGATCATCGTGGGGACGCAGCCGGGGCTGGCGGTGGGCGCGTTGGTGATTCTGGGGGGGTTGGGGGTGGCGGGGGTGGCGACGGCGAGGTATTCCAACGGATAGGAGGCTTCCCTGTCGGGGACTAGCTTACCAGCCCGCGTTTCTCACACTAGGCCCGCTGGACCACTCTCCCGCATTCCCCATGTCCCTACGGAGCGTAGATCCAATGGGCGTGCAGGGTGCAGTCGTAGTCGTCCAGGTCGATGTCGTAAGCCTTCTTGTTCAACCCCCCACCCACAAAAACCGCAACCTCCTGACCCTTTTTCAGGTTCTCGACGGTGTGCGGATGGGGGACCAAGTGGTTGTCGATGTACACCAGCAGTGACAACTCGGCGAGGTCGACCTGCACGCTGACCACCGCTTCATAGTCCACCTTGTAGAATTCCGGATCCTCATCTTCCGCGACAGTGCACGCGAAGGACTCCTGGGTCCATGGATCCAACGTCACCACGGGATAGGTCAGGGCGTCGGCCTGGCCGGCGGACACAGTGACCGTGGCGTCGCCGGTTTCTCCACCGATCACGAACAGCCGGTTGCCGCGAACGCTGGCGGTGGCGACATCGCTGTCGGAACTCCGCGTCGTGTAGGGCGGCGTGGCGTCGGCCGACTCGAAGCAGATGTTCCGGTCGATTTCGTAGCCTTGGCTATAGGTTGTGATGGTGCTGGGCCTCGAGCACTGAGCGGGCGTCACGGGAGTTTCGCAGGTGAGCGCGACCATGGCCACGGCCAAGGGGATGGATCGACGATGCCACATTGGGAATTCCTTGCTGCAAATGGGGTAGTGGTAGGGACTTGGACCCTTCTACACCCTACGCCATGGAAGGTTTCCGTGCCAAGTGGCGGAACATCGTCGCACCGACATCGTCACCTCGACGCCGGCCCGCATCCGGACCGCTACCGCAAATAGCAGGGCTCCGCCTGCGCCACCGCCTCCGGGTGGACGATCCGCTGCACCAGCCCCCCCGCGCCATCGTCCTGCCACTGCACCTGCAGCCCCGTGAGCGACCGCTGCGCACCCGCCTGCCCGTCGCCGAGCGGGTGGACGCCAAAGGGCCCGAGGACCGTCTCGGTTGTTGTGGAGAAGAGGTGGTCGCGCACGGCGGCGCGGTCGAAGTTGCCGTCGGGTGAGATCACCGCGTCGATCGCCTCGGCCAGGAGTTCGACCGCCCCGAAACCCGCCGCCGCGTGGTAGCCCGGCGGCCTCCCATGCGCGATTTCGTACCTCTCCGCGAACCGCTCGCTCCCCGCGATGAACCCCGAGGTGCCGATCGTGCTGATCCAGGGAGCGTTCCCCGTCACACAGCGGGCCAGGTCGCCGACTTCGGCGGCGAAACGGGGGTCGGCGGGACCGAGCGACAGGCTGATCAGGAGCGGTTCGTAGGCGACCTGGGCCACGGCCCGGGTGAGGCCGATTGCGTCCTCGTAGTAGCCGCCGCCGATGAACAGGTCGCCCCCGGCGTCGCGGGCAGCGCTCGCGAGCGCCAGGTAGTCGGCTTCACCCTCGGGGTAGGAGCGGTCCAGCACGATTTCCAGCCCGTGCGCCCCGGCGGCCTCGCGCACCCCGCTCGCCACCGACGACGGGTACTGCGTATCCTCGTATACGAGCGCGACCGTGCGAGCCCCGCCCGCCGCCGCGATCTCCACCGACCCCTGCAGGTAGACCGTCGCGGAGGGCAGCATCTGGACGCTCCACTGCCGCCCTTTTCCGGCCCAGATCGTCGGCGTTCCCGCCAGGGGCGCGACGAGGGGGATCCCGGCCGCTTCGGTCACGTCGAGCACGGCCGCCGTGACCGGACTGCTGTAGGGTCCCAGCAGCAGGTCGACCCGTTCGACGAAGGCGTGGTAGTGGCGCACGGCCGCATCGGGGTCGCTCTGGTCGTTGGCTGTCACCAACTCCACCTCGCGACCCTGAATCCCACCCTCGAAGTTCAGCGCCCCGACAGCCATCCGGTAGCCGTTCTCCATCTCGATGGCGGAGATGGAGCGCGGACCGGTTTCAGAGATCGTGGCCGCGATGTAGATGGGGTCCGTGTTCCGGGTTTCGGTACAGGCGATGGCGGCGAAGACCAGTCCCGGAGCGATGAACGCTGGAATCCCCAGTCGTTTCATGATCAGAACCCCCAGACCACCAGCAGTTGAATCAGGCTCTCGTCGACCTCCGTCCCCAGCTTGTTGCTCCAGTACTGGTACTCGATGCCCGCGTACAGCCCGTTCGCCGATCCGCCCAGAGCCTGCCCGACATCCAACCGAAACTGCGGCTGCGCCAGGATCGACGAGGGAATGTCGTTGCCGAGTTCGTCGGTGGTGGCGCCGGCGTATTCCGCATGGCCGGTGATCGAAAAGGCCAGGCTGCCGAGGTTGAAGGGAAGCAGGCCGTTCACGTCGAGGATGAAGCGGCCGTCCAGCTCGGGTGAACTCCCCCCGTCCACCCCCCTGCCCCCGTCGATCCCGTACATCAGGTCCGTGTTCAAGAAGATGAAGCGCGGCAGCTTCCACGCGATGCGCGCGCCCGGCAGCCACTGCCGGAAGTTCACGTCGGTCCCGAGGGCCACGCCCCCGAACACGCCGAAGTCGGCGAAGGGACCGAATCCCAGGTCCTTCCCGGTGATCTTCCCGAGACTCAGGTTCGAGTACCACTCCCCGTAGGCGTCCATCTCGTTGAAGCCGTCGTCGCCGCCGTCGTCGAGGAAGTCCACGAAGAAGAAGTTGTCGCCGAACTTCCACATCGACGCGTGCTGCATGGTCAGGATGATTGTTCCGTGCGACTCCTCGGTGAACGGGTTGGTGTGGCTCCCGTACTGGATGTGGGCCTCGGTCTGGGCCAGGGCCGCACCGGGTCCGGCGATCAGGACGGTGACGACGCTTCCTCCCCCCACCCACGCCGATGCCGAGCGGCGCAAATCAGCCAACATTCTCATGGGGGGTCCTCCTTTACGCGTTCCCTCCGGGTACCCGTATTCGGTCGACAAGTTCACGGACGCTCGCCGGAGGAGCAGGCGTGAACTTCGACACCGTGAGCGCCACGGCAAAGTTGAGCAGCATTCCGACGGTCCCGATCCCTTCGGGCGAGATCCCGAACCACCAGTTCCCCGGCGAATCGGCGGCCGGGTTGATGAACCGGAAGTATATGATGTAGGCGGCCGTGAAGGTGATCCCCGACAGCATTCCCGCGATTGCCCCCTCGCGGTTCATCGTGCGGGTGAAAGTCCCCAGAATGATCACGGGAAAGAAGGAAGAGGCCGCCAGCCCGAAGGCGAAGGCGACCACCTGCGCCACGAATCCGGGCGGGTTGATGCCCAGCAGCCCGGCCACCACCACGGCGAAGGCCGCGCTGATCCGCGCCGCCAGCAGCTCCCCCCTCTCCGAAATGTCCGGTTTGAGCGCCCGTTTCAGCAGGTCGTGACTGATCGCCGACGAGATCACCAGCAGCAGTCCCGCCGCCGTGGACAGCGCCGCCGCCAGTCCCCCCGCCGCCACCAGCCCCACCACCCAGTTCGGCAGCCGCGAGATCTCCGGGTTGGCGAGCACCATGATGTCGCGGTCGATCGTCAGCTCGTTCTCGGCGGGGTCGGCCACGTACCGGATGTTCCCGTCCCCGTCCCTGTCCTCGAAGGTGATCAGCCCCGTGTCCTCCCACTTGCTGAACCACTCGGGCATCGCCTCGTACGGCTGTCCGGCCACCGTGTCGAGCAGGTTCGTGCGCGCGAAGACGGCCACCGCGGGCGCCGTCGTGTAGAGGATCGCGATGAAGAGCAGCGCCCACCCCACCGACACGCGCGCGTCGCGCACCCTGGGCACCGTGTAGAAGCGGATGATGACGTGCGGCAGCCCCGCCGTGCCCACCATCAGCGCCGCCGTGATGAAGAACACGTCGATCGTCGACTTGGTGCCGTCGGTGTAGGCGGTGAAGCCCAGCTCCCGGTGCAATCCGTCGAGCTTGTCGAGGAGGAAGACGCCGCTCTCCGGGTCGGCCCCGCCGAATCCCAGCTGCGGGATGAAGGTCCCCGACAGCATGACCGCCAGGAAGAACGCCGGCACCATGTACGCGAAGATGAGCACGCAGTACTGGGCCACCTGGGTGTAGGTGATCCCCTTCATCCCGCCCAGCACCGCGTAGAAGAAGACGATCCCCATCCCGATCACCACGCCCCAGGTCACGTCCACCTCGAGGAAGCGGCTGAAGACGATCCCCACCCCGCGCATCTGCCCGCTCACGTAGGTGAACGAGACGAAGATCGCGCACGCCACGGCGACCACCCGTGCCACCTGCGAGTAGTACCGCTCGCCCACGAACTCGGGCACCGTGTACGCGCCGAACTTGCGCAGGTAGGGCGCCAGCAGCATCGCGAGCAGCACATAACCGCCCGTCCACCCCATCAGGTAGACCGACCCGTCGTACCCCATGAAGGAGATCAGCCCCGCCATCGAGATGAACGACGCCGCCGACATCCAGTCCGCCGCGGTGGCCATCCCGTTCGCGAGCGGCGAGACCCCCGTGCCGGCGACGTAGAAGTCCCTCGTGGAGCCGGCCCGCGACCAGATGGCGACGCCGATGTAGAGGGCGAAGGAGAGCCCGACCAGGATGAAGGTCCAGAGGCGGACGTCCATGGGTTAGCGGTGCGGAGCCAGCTGGTGGGGCAGCCGGCGGTCGCCCGGGCGGGTCCGCGTCACCGGGCGTCCCCTCATTCCTCCGCCACTCCGTACTCCCTGTCCAGCCGGTTCATCAGCCTCGCGTAGACGAAGATCAGGACCACGAAGACGTAGATGGATCCCTGCTGCGCGAACCAGAATCCGAGCTTGAAGCCGGTGCCGGGGATGCGGACCGCGTTGAGCGCGTCGGCGAAGAGGATGCCGCACCCGAAGGAGACCGCGAACCAGATCGCCAGCAGGATCGCGAGGTAGCGGAGGTTGCGGGCCCAGTAGGCGGTGGGGTCGGGCATGGGGGAGGGCGGGCGGGGCGTCGAAGGGTGACATGGTGGAATCGGTGCGGTCGCAGGAAGATGGGCCGGGGTGGGGCGGTTCGCCAGCGGGAGCGGGAGCTGCGGGGCCGCGGGCGGCACGGGTGGGGCGGTGCTACGGGCGGTGGTGTTTCCGTGCGGCGGTGGGGTGGGGTGGGGAGGAGGGCGGCGTGTGCCACGAGGACGATGGCCGCCGTCGCAGAATCGGGATCGTCATGCAGTTGCGCCTGCGGGATGCCGTGCGCCTGGACTCGGGGAACGGGGCGGTCGCGTGGCGAAGGTTGGCCGCTCGGGTGGCCGGCGAGGGCTGATCGCGGCGGTCCCACGTCGACCCGGAACGGCACGGCGGGATTGCGACCGGCATCGGCCTGACAGCCTACGGAACCGAAGCCGTCATTTCGACCATACTGCGTAGCCCCTCTTCTGCAGATCGCGTCCCAGGCGCTCCTCTTGTTCCAGCCGTTCCGCTGCCGGAACCGGATTGAGGTGTTCGTAGAGGTGCGGTAGGAGACGGACTCCGTACTTTCGCGCTCTACGCGAGGCCTTGTAGCCGTTCTTGTGTTGCTTGAAGCGCTTCTCGGGATCAAGCGAAGTCTGGCCGACGTACACGCACTGCTTCTTGGCCCGATAGTGCGGGTTCATCTCCCTGAACTTTCGGTCGCGCCGCCAGAC
Source organism: Gemmatimonadota bacterium (assembly GCA_028873845.1). Classification (GTDB taxonomy): domain Bacteria; phylum Gemmatimonadota; class Gemmatimonadetes; order Longimicrobiales; family Gaopeijiaceae; genus Bin94. Next base: position 11,749 of record JAPPNO010000089.1, read on the forward strand.
CTCGTCGCGAAGTAGAATCACGTAGAGGTTCACCGTGCGGTTCCCGGCGCGTGTGCGGCTCCCGCTTGCTGGAGGGTCGGCGTTCCCCAGGGAGGGCTCCGGCTCGGTGATCCCGAGCCACCTGCCCACGATGGTGCCCTTCAGCACCCCGGGTTCCGTGGCAATTGCGGCGCCGATGACGGCTGCGCCGACGGCGGTGAGGATGCGTCGGATGATGCAAGCCTTTCGCCCCCTGCGGGGGCCATGCAGGTGGATGGACCGAGCCAACGGGTCGTTGCGAATCGACGGGCCCGAGGCTCCCCCTTCGTCACCATGGATCCCTACCGCAAGCCCACCAGCGTCCGCAGGCGGCGCATCGCGGTTCCGAGGTCGCCGCCGAAGTCATCCATCCAGGGATGCACGTCGTCCGGCGACACGCTGAGCCACGCGGTGTCGCGGCCCTCTGCGCCGCCATGCTGATGGGACAGTCCCGCGAGCGCGCCGGTACCGGACAGGAGGAACTCCTTCTGGAAGACCCAGGCGTGCGCGGTGAATGGAGAGACGCCGAGGCAGACCAGGAGTTGATAGTCCTGATCTCGGATCTGTTGGAACTTGTAGGACTGGTTTGCCCAGAGGGTGGAGAACTTGATCTCCGTTCGGAACCCTTCGAAGATCCGGTCCGCCTCGGCGTCGGGAGATCGCAGGACATTGATACCGCGAGCCGCGCACTACCTGGCGACCAGCCTCTCGTCGATCGCTCCCTTGCGCCGCGAAGGCTGACCCCTGATCCATCCGAACGGACTCCGCGACCAACTCAAGTCCTCCTTGGTCTGATATTCGCCCTTCAACCCCTCCGCCAACGCAGCCAGCCACCGGACCTCGGGATCCGTAATCATCGCGCGGACCCCTTCGTGGACTCGGCGGGCGACGAAAACAGACTGCCCTGAGCCGTTTCGGCCCGCTCCCAATCGAACCCGACGGTCTCCACGGCGTAGTCCGCCAGACGTTCGGCCATGACCCGCGCCGCCTCGGGATTCGAGTCGACCATGATGTAGTTCCTGCCGTGGCGCGCCGCCGCCTCGCCCGTCGTTCCGCTTCCGGCGAAGAAGTCGAGCACGGTGTCACCGGGCCTGGAATGCACTTTGACGATGCGCTCCAGCACCCCGAGCGGCTTCTGGGTGGGATAGCCCGTCTTCTCCCGTCCGGTCGGGCTCACGATGGTGTGCCACCACACGTCGGTCGGTGTCTTCCCGCGGGCGGCCTTTTCCTTGCCGACCAGACCCGGAGCCATGTAGGGAATCCGGTCCATCTCGCCGAAGTTGAAGGTGTACGCCTTGGGATCCCTCGCGTACCAGAAGATCGTGTCGTGCTTGGCGGGCCACTTCCGCTTCGAGCGGGCGCCGTAGTCGTAGGCCCAGATGATCTCGTTCACAAACGACGCGCGCCCGAAGATCTCGTCGAGCAGGATCTTGCAGTAGTGCGCCTCGCGGTAGTCGATGTGGAGGAAGAACGAACCGGTCGGCTCCAGAATCCGGCGGGCTTCGCGGATGCGGGGCTCCAGGAAGCCGATGTAGTCGTCGTGGCGGTCGTCGTAACCGCTCCGGCCGACGACTTCGGTTCGGTAGCGCTTCCCCTGGAAGCCCGTTCGGTCGCCCTCAGCGTCACGCTCGACCCGGATCCGGGTACGACTCTGGATCCTGCCGGTGTTGAACGGGGGATCGACGTAGATGAGCCCCACGCTCCCGGCGCTCATCGCTTGAAGCACGGGAAGGTTGTCCGACAGAATGATGCGGCCGCCAATCGAAGATGAATCCATCCCTCCATGATAAGCCGGCGTCGGTGGCCGAGCCAAAGCTGGCATAATGTCTGCATTTCCACTACACTATGCATTCGTCATTCGAACAGGGAGACACACCGATGGGCGTACTCACGATCAGGAACGTGGACGACGAGGTCATCGCGAGGCTCAAGGCGCGGGCCAAGCGGAATCACCGCTCGCTGGAGGGCGAACTGCGCCATCTCCTGAGTCGGTATGCCGTCCCGGATCTGAGCTACGGACTGATGCGCGAGCGGGCCCGCGCCGCCTACGGCCCGTCTCCGGCGGTCCCGGACGATAGGACCGACTCCCCGTCCGAGACGACCGATCCGTATCCGGACGCCGAGGCCGAGCCGGTGGAATGGCTGGGGGCCATGCGAGATGTCACAGCGATCACGGGCGACATCATTTCGCCTGTATCGGAGCTGTCCGACTGGGATGTCTACCGTTCGGACGCGATGTCCGGCGAAGATGATGGCGAAGCGCCGTGAACCTGCTGCTGGACACGCACGTCTGGATCTGGAGCGTAGGGAGTCCGGACCGCGTCTCGACCAGGGCCCGCGCCGCTCTGTCGAAGCCTGGAAACACCGTGGCTCTTTCCCCCGTGAGCATCTGGGAGGCGCTGCTTCTCGCGGAGAAGGGACGGGTGGAACTCGCTCCCGATCCCTGGTGGTGGATCCGCTCGGCCCTCGCGACTTGGCCGATGCGGGAGTTGCCGCTGACCCACGAGGTCGCGCTCCGAAGCCGGAGCGTCCGTCTGCCCCACGACGACCCGGCCGACCGCTTCATCGCGGCAACAGCCATGGTTCACGGGCTCACTCTGGTGACGGCGGATAGGTCGCTGCTCGGATGTCCCGACGTCAGGGTGCTGCCGGCCACCTGACCGCGTTGGACTGAAGCTACATTTGTAGTATCGAATGTAGTTACACAAGCTACGGAGCTTGAGGGATTCGAGACCAATTCGTGATCGCCCACGCGCAGCGCGGCAGGAACACTCGGATCATCTCGATGAGAAAGGCGAACAGGCGTGAACAAGGAGCCTACGAAAAGCGACTCGAGGAGGATCGACCGGATGAGGGATGAGGACATCGACTACTCGGACATCGCCGAGCTCGACGCCGAGTTCTTCGCGACCGCACGCGTGGTGGTACCGCCTGGGAAGAAGCAGGTGACCGTCCGTCTGGACAGAGATGTCCTGGCGTGGCTGAAGGCCCAGGGCAGAGGATACCAGACCCGGATCAATGCCATCCTGCGGGCGTACTATGAGGCACACAGGAGCCGAAATGCCCGCTCCCGCCGAGGGACACGCGGCTGATCCGTGGTGCTACCGTCGGCCATTCCTCCGCCAACCCTGGCAGCCAGAGAGCCGTGCTGGCGGGGTTCGGCTGCTCTCGCGCTTGCTTTCCATGCTGTAGTGTCAATCCAACATTACATTATGGAAAGTAGAGTTTCCCTTTCTGGCAAACACCTTCTCGCGGTTGTGTGAGTTGGCGCCTGCGATATTGCCACAGCGTTTTCCCGCTTCTGAACGGAACGGACATGCCCCAGGACTCCCGTAGCCTCCCGGTGGGCCACGCCTGGCGGCCCATCGAGGATCTCCCCTCCGGCTGGCAAGACGTTGCCGATGCCAAGCTCCACCGGCTGGCGGCCGATTGGACCGGGATTCGTGAAAACCCTGGCTCAGACGCGGCCATAGCCGAGTTCAGCGAGCGCCTGAAACGCGAGTGGGCGATCGAGACGGGGCTGATCGAACGGGTCTACACCCTGACCCGGGGAATCACGGAAGTTCTGATCGAGCACGGACTGCGCGAGGAGTTGATCCCCTCTTCGGCCACGGACCGCGTTCCGGCACTCGTCTTCGACATGCTTCAGGACCATGCCGCCGCTGTGGACGGCCCAACAACCCCGTGCGCCCGGACGGTCTGGTGCACGAGTACTGTCCGCCCGAGCAGGTGGCCCCGGAGATGGACAGGCTCCTGGCGATGCACCTGGAGCACGCAGCGCGGGGAGTCCCGCCCGAGGTCGAAGGTGCCTGGCTTCATCACCGGTTCGTGCAGATCCACCCCTTCCAGGACGGAAACGGCCGGGTGGCGCGGGCTTTGGCCACGTTGGTGATGATTCGCGCGGGGTGGTTCCCGCAGGTGGTGACTGATGCCGGGCGGGCAGAGTACATCGGCGCTCTGGAGGTGGCCGATGAAGGAGACCTTCAGCCGTTGGTGCGGCTGTTTTCCGGTATTCAGAGGCGGACGTTCGAGGGCGCGATCGACGCGGCGCGCGGCGTGATTCCCCCGCGGATCTGACGAGTGGTCGCTGCTCCCCTTGCCGTCGACGGCTACCTCACCCCGGGCGGCAGGCGCTTGACCACTACCGCGGGCACATCGAATTCGTCCTTCTCGACGAAGGCGACAAGCCCGCCCGGTCCGAAGGCCGCAAACATGGTGGCCCCGCTCTGACGGGGGAATGTCCCTACGTACCGGCCGTCGGCACTGATGACGTCAATGGGCGAAGCGGGAGCCCGGGCGGTGCTGAATGCCAGGCCGGACAGCACGTTGCCGGCTACGTGGTCCTCCCACGGGTAGCCGTCCTCCGCAGTGCGCCGCACCCAGACGCCGCCCGTCCAGGTGGTTCTCAGGTCGTCGATGACCGGGACTTCCCCGTGGACCGGGTAGGAGCGGGCTTCATCGAGCCAGTCCTCATAGTTCATGGCTTCGCGCATCTGGTCCCTCACCTCGGGAGGAAGGTCGCTGTAGCCGAAATCCCGCTCGACCTGCGCCACGCGCAACTCACGATAGTGGTTCCGAATCTCCTCCGTGACCGTGCGCGCCTCGATCGGTCTCGTTACCACCCGGACGACGGTCCCGTCGGAAGTCGCGAACCTGATCGCGTATCCGGTGGAATCCGTGAACACGAACCCACCGTCGGGCAGGACATCGAACAGGAGTTTCGGCGTAAAGGCAGCAACCCGATTCACCTGCTCGAATTCCGCCGGAGCCCAGGCGCTCACGATCTCCTCGGCGTGGACAGCATTCCCGTCGACGCCCAACCGATCGAGCACTCTGGGGCCTTCGCGCTGTTGAATCGAAAAGGAAGAGCCGCCCCCCGGCGTCTCACCTTGAAGAAACGTGACCGTACGCTTCGGGTAGCCAAGCAGCGTTTCGCCAGCCGCCGCGCGCAGGAGGTAGGTGCTCGTGCCAGGGGACTCCGGCTCGGTTTCCGAAGCGAAGTGAACCATCCGGTCGAACTCACCCCCCGGCCGGAAGACGTGGTACGCGCGATGACCGTAGTCTGCCACGACCATCGTCCCATCCCGGAAGGTGACGGCGGAGGTGGCGGCCCGAAACTCGCCCGGGCCCTCTCCGGGACGGCCGAATTCCGTTACGAATCCTCCGAGGGAATCGACGACCACAATCCGCATGACGTCGCCGAGGTCGGGTCCGACATCGGTGATGTGGAGGTTGCCGGAAGCATCAAAGGCCAGGGAGGTGATGGAGGTGAACAACTCCCACTCGGCGCCCCCGCCACCCACCCGGAACACCTCCTCGAACTCGGCGGACAGCACGACGTCTTCCGCCGGGAGCTCGACGACGGGGGCCTGCGCGGTCAGGGGAATCGGCGAGGCCCGGCAGAGCAGACAAACGGCACACGCGGTGGCGCTGCCGATCCGCATGAAGAGGGCGGCCCGGGGAGTCAATTCACCTGTTCCCTGAGGAGGACGATGGGTGAGCCGTCCCTACCCGCCCGCAACTCGATGCGTCCCGAGTCGACGATGTCACCCTCATAGACCAACGGCCCCTTCTCCTTCCACACCTCCCACACCCGCACCCGGCCGCCGGTGTCCACTTCGAAGTGGTGGACCACATCTCCGTCCTCGAACCGGAACACGGCCATCCCGGCGCGATTGTATTCGAAAAACACACGCTGGAGCGGCCCCTCGCCGGCCTCGACCGTCCAGATCCCATCAATGGGCGTGGGGTTGCGATTGTTGTGGTTGGCCATCCAGTACGTGAACCCCCACGCGCCCGCGAGCACCGCCGCGACGGCGACACCCCGAACCGCCTCAGCCCTTCGCGATGGCCCGGAGTCGAGCAATACGGCCTCGACGAGCCGCCGGGCGTGTGGCCGCACGACGATCAGCAGACAGATCAACACCGTGACCGAGGCCGGCAGGGCGCCGATACCGAACAGGATGTCCATGAGGATGATGTTGCCCACGACCGGCAGCAGGACCAGCGCGCCGACCAGGGAGGTTCGCGGCCAGGCGAGCAGCAGTCCGCCACCGATCTCGACCAGGGCGATGACGGTGCCGTAGACGGTGGAGGATCCGAAGTAGTACCAGGTCAGCCAGAATCCGCTGACCTCGCCCATGGGTTTCGTGATCTCGGAGTCGATCACGGTGAACTGGGAACCGGTCAGCTTGGCGAAGCCGTAGGTGATCAGCAGCACCGCCGCCAGCCATCTCGCGACCCGGACGCCTCTGGTCATCGTGGGTTGTTGCTGCCTGTTCACACCCCTACATCAGCCCCCCGATCACCCCGTCCTCGTCGATCGTCATCGCCAGCGCGGCCGGTTTCGCCGCCAGCCCCGGCATCGTCATGATCGACCCGGTCTTCACCACCACGAACCCCGCGCCCGCCGACGGCGTGACCTCCCGCACCGCGATCCGGAAGCCGAGCGGCCGCCCCAGCAGCGCCGGGTTGTCCGAGAACGAGTACTGCGTCTTGGCGATGCAGACGGGCGCGTTCGCCAGCCCGAATGACTCCAGCCGTTCCAGCTCCGCGGTCACGCCCGGCTGGAAGTCCACTCCGGCGGCGCCGTAGATCTCGGTCGCCACCGTCTTGATCTTCTCCTTGAGCGGCATCGCATCCGGGTAGAGGGGCCGGAAGCCGGCCTCGCCGCTCTTCGCGATCTCCCAGACCGCGTCGGCCAGGTCCACGCATCCCGGCCCGCCCCCCCCGTGCGGATCGGCCTCGACCGCCCGAATCCCGCGGGCCGCGCAACCCTCCAGCACCATCGCAACCTCGGCCTCCGTGTCGCTCGCGAACCGGTTCAGCGCCACCACCGCCGGAACCCCGAACTTCGCCACGTTCTCGACGTGCCCGTAGAGGTTCTCCATCCCCGCCCGCAGCGCCCCCAGGTCCTCGTTCGTGAGCGAATCCTTCGCGGCCCCGCCGTTCATCTTGAGCGCGCGGATCGTCGACACGATCGCGACCGCGTCGGGGCTGAGCCCGCCCAGCCGGCACTTGATGTCGAAGAACTTCTCGGCTCCCAGGTCCGCGCCGAATCCCGCCTCGGTCACCACGATGTCGCCCAGCTTGAGCCCCGCGCGGGTCGCGATCAGCGAGTTGCAGCCGTGCGCGATGTTGGCGAAGGGTCCCCCGTGGATGAAGGCCGGCGTCCCGCCCAGCGTCTGCACCAGGTTGGGGTCGAGTGCGTCACGCATCAGGAGGGTCATCGCCTCGTCGGCGCCGATGTTGCGGCAGCGCACCGGGTCGCGGGCGCGCGTGTACCCGATGATGATGTTGCCGAGCCGCCGCTTCAGGTCCGGCAGGTCCTTCGCCAGGCAGAAGATCGCCATGACCTCCGATGCCGCCGTGATCATGAACCCGTCCTCGCGCGGGATCCCGCCGAAGGGGCCGCCCAGCCCGACGATCACGTTGCGGAGCGCCCGGTCGTTCATGTCCACCGCGCGGCCCCACGTGATGCGGCGGTGGTCCAGGCCCGTGCTGTTCGGCCGGAAGAGGTGGTTGTCGAGCATCGCCGACAGGAGCGCGTGCGCGGAGGTGATCGCGTGGAAGTCGCCGGTGAAGTGGAGGTTGATGTCCTCCATGGGGACGACCTGCGAATAGCCCCCGCCGGCCGCCCCGCCCTTGATCCCGAAGACTGGACCAAGCGATGCCTCGCGAATGCAGAGCACGGGGTTGCGTCCCCGCAGGTTCAATGCGTCGGCGAGGCCCACCGAGACGGTCGACTTGCCCTCGCCGGCGGCGGTGGGGCTGCAACCGGTGACCAGCACCAGCTTGGCGCCGCGGTCCGGCCGGGCCTGGACGATGTCGAGGGGGACCTTCGCCTTATAGTGTCCGTACTGCAGAATCTCGTCTTCGCCGAGGCCCGCCGTGGCGGCGACCTCGGCGATCGGCTTCATCTTGTGGGCTTGCGCGATTTCGATGTCGGAGAGCATGGATGTCCTGTATGGGGGCGCGGTTTGGGAGGGAAGGGCGGGAGAAAACGGCCTGCGAAGTCTGGCGCTGAACCGGCTCGCGGGGCAAGACGGAGGGCAGCCATGTGGGGCGCGATCATCGGCGACATCGTCGGTTCCGTGTACGAATGGGACCGCATCAAGACCAAGGACTTCGAGTTCTTCAGCGAGAGCGGACACTTCACGGACGACTCGGTCTGCACGGCCGCGGTGGCCGACATCCTCCTGCGCGACCTTCCGCCGACCGCGACCCTGCAGAAGTGGTGCCGCCGCCACCCCGGCATGTCCTACGGCGCCTGGTTCGCGCAGTGGATGTACCACGAGTCCCCCGAGCCCTACAACAGCTTCGGCAACGGTGCGGCCATGCGCATCTCGCCCGCCGCGCTCCTCAACAGGGACGACCTCCCCTCCGCCCTCGCCGCCTCCGACCGGGTCACCGCCGTCACCCACGATCACCCCGAGGGCATGAAGGGGGCGCGGGCGACCGTCCACGCGATCTGGCTGGCGCTGAACGGCGAGGACCCCGAGGCGATCCGCGTGACGATCGCCACCGAATACGCCTACGACCTCTCCCGCACCGTCGACGAGATCCGCCCCGGCTACGCCTTCAACGAGACCTGCCAGGAGACCGTCCCCGAGTCGATCACCTGCGCGCTGGAATCGGCGTCGTTCGAGGACGCGATCCGGAATGCGGTGTCGCTCGGCGGCGATTCGGACACGGTGGCCGCGATCGCCGGCCCGATCGCGGAGGCGCTGCACGGGATTCCGGGCGAGATGAAGGCGGTTGCGCGGGAGCGGTACCTGGGGGGTGCGGAAGATATCCTGGCGGTGATCGAGGAGATATACGAAGGATGAGATCCGGGATATATCAAGAACGAGAGACGATACATGTCCGGGTGGGGCCTCCCCGGACCCGCGCAGGCACCGGCGGAGGTGCGCACCGGCCGTAGCGCGGGGCCGGTGCGGGCAACGGCACATCCCCACGGGGCGTCAAAGCGGCAGGGAAGGGAGCAGCGTAGCGAGGGACTGCAGACGACAGCAGACAGGGCGACCTCATGCCAGTCACGATCCGCACAACCATCTCCGCGCTTGTCGTCGGAGCTCTCCTCGTGGGCACGGCCGCCGCGACCACCGCGCAACAGCGCGACGACGTCCGCGTACGCGTGGATACCCTCGAGGACGGGAGGATCGTCATATCCAACCCGGACCTCCCCCAGGCGGGACCGGAGGGAGTGCCGACGCTCGTCTAGGTGCTCAGAATCGGGTCCACCGACGGCACCTGCGACGCCTTCGGCCAGGTATACTCCCTTGCCGTGGACGGAGATGGCCGGATCTACGTGGCCGACCGGCCGGCGAACGAGATTCGCGTGTTCACGCCCGAGGGTGATTGTCTGAGATCCTTCGGGCGGTCCGGCGAAGGACCCGGCGAATTCGGCTGGCTGGTGGGGATCGCGTGGCAGCCGCCCGGTTATCTGTGGGCGATCGATGGGCTGCGAAGCCGGGCTGCGGTCTTCGACCCCGTGGGAACCGTGCTTGCGACGCACCGCTTGCAGCTGGGTCAGGTGGCCAGCGTGCCCTGGCCACTCCGGGTCGATACCGGAGGCGGTCTGCATATCTGGTTGCCGGGATCCGGACCGGGTCCAGGCACTATCGTGGAGTACGGGACGGGCCCGGAACTCGACTCTCTGGCGAGCGTTCCGCAGCCGGCGATCCCGGCGGATCCACGGATGAGATACACAGGCGAGATCGGTGAGGGGGACAACCGGATGGCCATGGAGTTCGTGATTCCGTACGCGCCGAGGGTGCAGTGGACCGTGAACCCGGCGGGGAATATCTGGCAGGCCCGCACCTCCGCCTTCGCCATCCACGAGACGACCCGGGCCGGAGACACCTTGCGCACCATTCAGCTGCACCGGGAGGCGCCGAGGCTGGAAGGACGGGAACGCGACAGCATCGCGGCTGATGCCGGAATCGCCGCGCACAGGCTGCCGGAGAGGAAGCACGCCATCGAGACCATTAGCACAGGCCCCGACGGATGGGTCTGGGTCGATACGGAAAGGGTGGCGACAGTCGGTTGGGACGTATTCGACGAGCGCGGCTACTACGTGGGCCGCGTGGTTCCGCCGGTGCCGATCGAGAAGTGGCCCTTTCCGGTATTCGGAGCCGGTACGGTGACCGCGGTGACCCTTGGCGAGCTGGACGTTCCGTATGTGGTGCAGCTGCGCGTCGTGCGGGGCGGATGAGCGGTTCTACCGAACGGAATCCATTGTAGCACCGAATTGTCAACTCCGGTTGACATTTTGTAAACTGGTCCTTACCCACCGCAGTCAACAGAGAGCAAGAGACCTCATGCGAACCACCGTCCCCACCTCAAGCTTGGCAATCGCCGTCGGCACACTGCTGGTGACCACGGCCGGCGCGGCCGATGCGCAGGAGCGCGGCGGCGCGCGCGTACGCGTGGACACCCTTGAAGGCGGACGGATCGTTGTATCCAACCCGGACTTTGCCCAGGTGGGACCGGAGGGGGTGCCGACACTCGTCGAAGTACTCAGAATCGGCTCGCTGGATGACACCTGCGACGCCTTCGGCAGGATCATGTCACTGGCGGTGGACGGCGACGGCCGGATCTACGTGGACGACTCGCAGGCGAACGAAATCCGGGTTTTCTCACCCGAGGGAGAGTGTGTGAGAACCTTCGGCCGGTCCGGCGAAGGACCCGGGGAGTTCAGGTTGCTCGCGGGGATCGTCTGGCAGCCGCCCGGATTCCTGTGGACGATCGATTCGATCGCTGAACGCTTCACCGTCTTCGACTCCCTCGGAACCGTCCTGGCTACACACCCTGTGCGGCTGGGTCCGGCCGCCAGCCATCCGTGGCGGATGTGGGTCGATGGGGGAGGAAGTCTGCACTTCTGGCTCTTGGGCTTCGACCGGATCGTCAACTACGGGACCGGACCGGGGCTGGACTCTCTGGAGAGCGTTCCGGAGCCGGAGGAGATTCCGACGCGCGAGGCGTACACGGAACAGTTGGCTGCGGGCGGTAGCCGGATCAGCGTGCAGCGCGGAATACCGTATTTGCCGCATATCCTCTGGACGATGAACCCGTCCGGGAACATGTGGCAGGCCAATTCCTCCGCCTTCGCCATCCACGAGACGACGTACGGCGGCGACACCCTGCGAACCGTGCGCCTGGATCGCGAGGCGCCCAGGCTTGAAGGGCGGGAGCGGGACAGCATCGCGGACGCCATCGGAATCGCCGCGCGCAGGCTGCCGGAGCGAAAACGCGCCCTTGAGGATATCCGAACCGGTCCCGACGGCTGGGTCTGGATCGAGACGGAGCAGGGCGCGACCCTGGCCTGGGAGGTATTCGACGCGCGCGGCTACTACGTGGGACGCGTGGCGTCGCCCGTGCCGATCGAGAAGAAGCCCTTCCCGGTATTCGGGGCCGACCGGGTGACCGGCGTGACCCTGGGAGAGTTCGACGAGCCCTACGTGGTTCAGCTAAGGATCGTGCGTGGGGGGTGACTCCGGCCGACCGGGTTCCAGCAGACGCCGCCGGCAGCCCTGTCAACTCCGTTGCACGAGGAGGCGGGACACCTCTGACACAAGTGTCCGACAAAGACGCTTGCCGGACACTTCCGGCCACAAAGTGACCGACAAGGCGTCGCGCCCGGAGGCTCAGGTCAGAAGGTCGGCCTTCCCTCCGCAATGTTCAAAAAGTCGGGGAAGACGAGCAGCCGCGACCGGCGTCCCGATTCCGGCGCGAGGTCTCTGATCACGCCGTTGTCGCGCAGCATCGCGAGCAGGCGCCGGGCGGTCCGCTCGGGTATGTGGGCCTGCCCGAAGAACATCGGTGCCGAAAAGATCGGACGACCGAAGATCCAGTCCAGTGCGGCCATCGAATACCGAGACCGGGTCATGTCGGGCATCCGCCGCCTGAGATCGTCGTAGTGTCCGACAAGAAGGGGTGGGTGCTCGGACACAGTGGCACTGGAGTGATGTCTAGTTTACAGAATGTCATCTGTGCCTTACATCCCGCGACACGGTCAGTTCGGCCTCATCGGTCCGTTCCCAGCGGGGGCACCGGCCCAAGCCGCCCGGTGGCTCGACCCGCCCTTGGATCACGCCCGCCCCACCCGAAACTCGCCCGGCTTCCGGCTCAGGCGGACCGCTCCCTGAAGAGCACATGTATGGCGAGAGCCCGCTTTTCGGCGGGCGTCGCACCCTCGAGACCCCGAATGACACGATTCGCCATCGCCAGGAATGCCGCCACGTCACTCTTCGCGAACCGCGTGTCCGGGTCGTAGTCGGCGCTGTGCCTCCTGGGCTGCATGGCAACGATTGCCGCGGCAAAACGGTGAATCGATGACGGCAGGCCGCCGGGCAGTCGTCCCCTGCGGCATTGTTCGTGCACCCGCCGATGCTGGAGGCCACGATAGACCCGTGTCCAACTCCGGTCTCGCGGCTTCGTCGCACCGGCGAGCGCGTCGGCGGCGCAGTTCGCCAACCAGTGGAAAAGGGCGTAGTATATGAGACTAACGGCGCACCGCAGTTCCACCTGGCGCGGTGCCCCCCGGCGTGGCTGCTGGAGAAGCTGCGTGGCCGCGTCGAGCCAATGGTCGGGATTCATCGCCCGTCCTCCGCCATCAACTCTTCCAGTTCCGCCCGCAGCTGGTAGCGGAAGCCGATGTCGATGAGCAGATCCTCTTCGGTCATCTCGTCACCGACCTGTCCCTCGAAATCGACGATTTCCCTGCCCCCGAACCTGGGCGGCATCTCGTCGAACACGAAGACGACGTCCACCATGTCGTACCCGTAGTGATCCACGAACGGCGCGAGCGACAGCTCCGTCTCGTGAGCGCCGAAATGGTCGGCGTAGGCGCGCTCCACGATGGTTCTGATTCTCGACAGACTCTCCTGGGGCACCATGTCGTCCCTCCCTTCCCGGTTTGAGGCGGGGGGAATCTAACGCGGGGCTATCAGCGGCGCGTCATCGGGCGGTTGTCGGCGGGCGGGGACATCCGGCCCGGCTACAGCCGCCCAAGCCCTGACTGAGGCCCCACCCCCGCCAAAGCCGGCGGCGGCCCCACCGGCTTCAACGCCACCGGACAGGCCTTCAACGCCGCGGTCTGCGTCACCGGATCGTACCCGCCCCCAGTCAACACATTCACCGGCACGTCCTCGAAGGCGAACGACGCGAACACCGTCCCCCTCGGCGACTTGCTCGTCGCGCGCACCTTCACGTGCAGGCACCCGCGCGGGTTGCTCATCTCGGCCCAGCCGCCGTCCTCCAACCCCAGCCGCACGATGTCGTCGGGGTGTACCTCGAGCGTCTCCTCCGAGAGCAGGTAGTCGATCCCCGCGGCCCGCCCCGTCTGCGTGCGCGTGTGGTACTGTGGCAGCCGGCGGCCGGTGGTCAGCCACACCGGATACTCCTCCGACAGCGTCTCCTCGGGATCGCGGTAATCCAGCATCTTGAAGATGCCGCGCCCGTTCTCGAAGCGCTCCTCGTGCAGCCGCGGCGTGCCGGGGTGCCCCACCTCCGGCACCGGCCACTGGTATTCCCCCCGGTCGATCCGGTCCCAGTCGAGCCCGGCGTAGGTGGACGACAGCGAGCAGAGTTCGTTGAAGACCTCCTTCGCCGACTCGAACTCGAAGCCCTTCCAGCCCATCCGCTGAGCCAGCCGCGACACGATCCACCAGTCCGGCTTCGCGTCGCCCGGGGGAGGCACGGCCGCGCGCAGACGCTGCACGCGCCGCTCGGTGTTGGTGCAAACGCCGTCGGTCTCGGCCCAGGCGGTGGCGGGGAGGACCACGTCGGCCACGCGCGCCGTGTCGGTCATGAAGATGTCGATGACGATCAGGCAGTCGAGGCTCTTCAGCGCGTGCTCGCAGTGGTGGCGGTCCGGGTCGGTGACCAGGGTGTTCTCGCCGTTGATCATCATCGCGTGGATGCCGTCGCCACACAGGTCCAGCGCGGTGACCTTCGTCATGCCGACCTCGAGGTCGACCTTGCGCCCGTACGCCTTGTGGAACTTCTCCCGGTGGGCCGGATCGGTGACGGTCTGGAAGCCGGGGTAGTTGTTCGGCAGCGCTCCGGCGTCGCCCGCGCCCTGGATGTTGTTCTGGCCGCGCATGGGGTTCACACCGGTGCCCTCGCGGCCCAGGTTGCCGGTCAGGAGCGCTAGGTTGCAGAGGCTCTGGACGTTGTCCACGCCGCAGATGTGCTCGGTGACGCCGACGGTGTAGTAGATCGCGCCCCGGTCGGCCCCGCCGTAGAGCAGCGCCGCCTTCTCGATGTCCTCAGGCGAGCACTCGCAGATCTCGGCCGCCCACTCGGGGGTGTAGCGCTCGACGTGCTTCAGGAAGTCCTCGCCGTGGGCGGTGCGCCGGGCCATGAACCCCTCGTCCACCAGCCCCTCCCGCGCGATCACATGCGCCATCGCGAGCAGCAGCGATACGTCCGACCCCACCCGCAGGGGCAGGTGGACGTCGGCGATCTCGGCCAGCCCGATCCGCCTGGGGTCCGCCACGATCATCTTCGCGCCGCGCGCCAGCGCCCGCTTGAGCCGCGTGGCCGCGACGGGGTGGCACTCGGTCATGTTGGTGCCGATGCAGAAGATCACATCGGGCTTGTCCATGTCCGCGAGAGGGTTCGACATGGCCCCTCTTCCGATTGTTGCCGCCAGACCGGCGACTGTGGGAGCGTGTCAGGCACGGCTGCAGTTGTCGATGTGATTCGTCCCCAGTCCCGCCCGTATGAAACGCTGCATCATGTAGGCGGCCTCGTGGGGCGCGCGTCCGGAGGCGATTCCGTAGACGGCGCGGCGCCCGTGGTCCTTCACCACCTTCCTGAGCTTCCCGGCGGCGAAGTCCAGCGCCTCGTCCCACGACGCGGGGCGGAGCGCGCCGGACTTTTCGTCGCGAAGGAAGGGGGTCGAGAGGCGCTCGGGGTGTCCCACGAAGTCGAAGGCGAACTGACCCTTCACGCAGAGCGACCCCTCGTTGGCGGGGCCGTCCATGGCGGGGAGCACGCCGACGATCTTCTCCTCGCGCGTCATGACGTCGACCGCGCAGCCCACGCCGCAGTAGGGGCAGATCGTGCGGGTCTTCTTCGTCTCGCCGGGGACGTCCCTGTTGGCCAGCGCCTTGAGGTCGCCGAGCGCGCCGGTCGGACACGTCTGGATGCACTGTCCGCAGAAGGTGCACGCCGAGTCCTTCAGCAGGCCGCCGAACTCGGTGGTGATCTGCGTGTGGAAGCCGCGGTTCGCGATCGAGATCGCGTAGTCGCCCTCCTGTTCGGCGCAGACGCGCACGCAGCGGTAGCAGGAGATGCAGTTGTCGTAGTCGCGCTTGATGAAGGGGTTGTCGTCGTCGTCGCGGCTCTCGCCCGACCGGGCGCCCTCGAAACGGCCGGTGCGCGCGTCGTAGCGGTCGAGCAGCTCCGCCATCTCCTGCGACGCGTAGCCGTGCATGGGGTCGACGTCGGTGTCGCGGTTCTCCGAGGCCACCATCTCCATCAGGATGCGCCGCTGGACCTCTAGGGCTGCCGTGCGGGTGCGCACCGCCATGCCCGGCCGGGCCTCCGTAGTGCACGACGCCACCGGGTTGCGCGCTCCCTCGAGCTCGACCACGCAGAGACGGCAGCCTCCGAACGGTTCCAGACGGGGGTCGTAGCATAGCGTCGGGATGTCCTTCCGGTGCCGCTCCGCGACCTCGTAGATCGTCTCGCCGCGGGTGAACGCGACCTTCTCTCCGTCCAGCGTCATCATCAGCCGGACGCCCTTCCCGTTCGTCGACGGGGTGCCGTTCCGCTTCATCGTCGTCGGCCTTTCGTTGCAGGCGCCGGGCCGCCGCCGCCTTGCGCCACATGTTTCCGAATGCGGTCGGGAAAGTACCGGATCAGACTCTGGGTCAACAGAGGGGCCGCCTGGCCCAGGCCGCAGGCGCTCGTCTTCTTCATGACCTCGTTGAGGTCGATCACCTCGTCCACCCACGCGTCGACCGTTCCCGGTCCCTTGCCCTCGAGCCGCTCCACCAGCCTCTGCGTGCCGATCCGGCACGGGAAGCACTTCCCGCACGACTCCTCGGCGAAGAACTCCATCGCTTCGCGGGTGACCCCGATCATGTCGCGGGAGTCGTCGAAGACCATGATCCCGCCCGCGCCCAGGAAGCTGTCCTTCGACCGGATGGAGGGCTCGTCGAGGGTGACGCCCAGGTCGGCGCCGGCGAGGAAGCCGCCCGAGAGCCCCGCCATCGTGACGGCCTGGACGGTACGTCCGGGGGGCGGGCCGCCGGCCCAGTCGTGCAGCAGCTCGCGGAGAGGCAGCCCGAGGGGGACTTCGTAGTTCCCGGGCCGCGCGATGTCGCCGGAGAGGCTGATCACCTTGGTGCCGGCGTGGTCGCCGAGGCCCAGTCCCCGGTACCAGTCCGCACCGTGAACCAGGATCGGGGGCGCCGAGGCCAGCGTCTCGACGTTGTTCACGACGGTGGGGAGGTTCTCGTAGCCGTGCGTGACGGGGAAGGGAGGTCGGTTGCGGGGGAACGGATGTTTGCCCTCCAGGGAGTTCAGCAGCGAGGTCTCCTCGCCGCAGATGTAGGCGCCGGCGCCGCGACGCACCATGAGGCGGAACGAGAAGTCAGTGCCCAGGATGCCGTCGCCCAGCAGCCCCGCGGCCTCCGCCTCCGCGATCGCGCCTTCGAGGATGTCGAACGTCTCCGGGTACTCGTAGCGCAGGTAGATGAACCCGCGCGCCGCCCCCGTCGCGTACGCCGCCAGAGCCATCCCCTCGATCGTCCCGTGGGGGTCGTGGTCCATCAGCACCCGGTCCTTGAAGCAGCCCGGTTCCCCCTCGTCGGCGTTGCAGACGATCGTCTTCGGCTCGCCCGCCGCCTCGGCCACCGCCCGCCACTTTCGCCCTGTCGGGAACCCCGCCCCCCCCCTCCCCGCCAGCCCGCTCGCGTCGATCACGTCGATCACCTCACCCGGTGTCATCGCGGTCACCGCCTGCTCCAGCGCATCGTAGCCACCATGATGGCGGTATCCCTCCAGCGTGGCCCGCCCGGGACGCCGGATCCCCGCAAAGACGCACTCCTCCACGCCATCCGGGGGCGCTGGCGGCAGCGGCGACGGCCCGCTCACCAGCGTGCTCGCCGTGCGCCCGGTCAGCACGGTGCCGCGGTGGATCACCGGGATCGGCTGGTCGCAGCGGCCGGGGCAGGGCATGGGCTGGGGGCCGTGCCCGGCGGCGCGCAGGCTCGCCATCAGCACTTCGGCGCCGCGCATGCTGCACACGGGGCCGTCGCAGACGCGGGGCCGGTCGAGGCCGTCGGGTTCCCGCGAGAAGTGGTGGTAGAAGGTGACGGTGCCGAAGAGGTCGGCGATGGGAATGCGGAGTCCCTTCGCGACGGCGCGCAACGCCTCTTCCGAGAGATGGCCGTCGCGTGCGTGCAGGGCGTGCAGGAGGGGGAGGAGGGGGGCGGGCTCGTCCTTCCATCGCTCCAGGAGTTGGTCGTTCGTCGCCGTGGGCATCCCGAGTGGGCGGTTGGGGGTGGAGGGGGTTGGAGTGGGTCGGCCGGCTCCGCCGGGGTTCGGCGGGCCACAAACATATGTTGTTTTTCCCGCGCGCGCCCGCCATCGTGTCCCTCCGGCCGTCCGTGGGTCCAGCCGACGGGGTCGTCTCCATGGGCTCGCCGGGGACGCGCCGGCTTCGCCGCCGGAGCGCGGGGGATGCATAATACGGGTTGCGAACATCGGGCGATACCGGAGCCGGAGGAGAATTCCATGACCATGGCGGGCCGCAGAAGAGCCGCGAAGGTGCGCGTGGGCCGCATGCGGAACGGGCGCTTCGCGACCCGGGGCGACAGCGTGGCCGTGGAGGAGCCGCTGGAGGTGCGTCTCGAGGTGCCGGGCGAGGACGGGGTGCGCGAACACCCGGTGTCGGTGACGATGCGGACGCCGGGAGACGACTTCGAACTGGCGGTCGGGTTCCTCTTCACCGAGGGCGTGGTGAGCGACCCGGGAGGATTCGGCGATGTGCGGTACTGCAGGTCCGTGGATCCCCAGGAGTACAACGTGGTGACCGCGTCGCTGCGTGATTCGTCCGCATTCGACCCGTCGAGCCTGACCCGCAACTTCTACGTGACCTCGTCGTGCGGGGTGTGCGGCAAGGCCTCGCTGGAGGCGGTGGAGGTGATGGGGTGCGCTCCGGTCGCCGAGGGGACGCTGGCGGTGAACGAGACCGACGTGCGGACGCTGCCGGACAGGCTGCGGGCCGCGCAGCGGGTCTTCGAGCGGACGGGCGGGATCCATGCGGCGGGGCTCTTCGATGCTGCGGGGGAGGTCACGGCGGTGCGCGAGGACGTGGGGCGCCACAACGCGGTCGACAAGGTGGTCGGCACCCTGGTGCTCTCGCATGCGCTCCCGGGCTCGGGGTTCGGCCTGGTCGTCTCGGGCCGGTCTTCGTTCGAGATCCTGCAGAAGGCGGCGATGGCCGGGTTCCCGATGGTGGTCGCCGTGGGGGCGCCATCGAGCCTGGCGGTGTCCTTCGCGCGCCGTTTCAACATGACGCTGGTGGGATTCGCGAACCGGGGGGGCTACAACGTCTACGCCGGCGGCGAGAGGATCACCGGGACCGGGGGGTCGGCATGAGTTTGCTTGGCGCGATTCTGGCGGGGGGCGGAAGCCGACGCTTCGGTTCGCCGAAGACGTTGGCCCGCTTGCACGGGACGCCGCTGTGGAAGGTGGCGGCGGGGCGGTTGGGACAGGTATGCGACGACGTGGTGGCTATCGTCAACCACCCGGGAGTCGCTCGGGCGGTGGAATTGGAGACGCTCCCCGACCGCCTGCGCCTGATGGGCCCTCTGGGAGGCATTGACGCCGCGCTCGATCGCGGGCTCCGTGACGGACACGCGGCGGTGATGGTGCTCGCCGTCGACATGCCGTGGGTCGAGGTGGAGGCGCTGCGCCTCGTGGCGGACGCTTGGCGACGGCGGGGAGGGGTGGTGCTCGCGGAGATCGAGCAGCCGTGGGGATTCCATCCGCTCTGTGGCGTCTACCCGGTGAAGACCATGGCACCGCTCGCCGAAGCGCTGAGCCAGCGGCGACTGGAGGCGGGACCGTTCGCTCGGTCGCTCGACCCGCTGGTGGTCGACACCGGGCTCCCGCCCGTCGCTTTCAGGAGCGTGAACCGTCCAGCGGACCTGCCGCCCCCGGCCGTCTCCGTCGTAGGGAACAAGAAATCGGGCAAGACGACCCTGGCCGTGAACCTGATTGCCGAGCTGCGCAGGCGGGGGCGCCGCGTCATGTCGGCCAAGCACGGCCACCACTTCCGCCTCGATACCCCGGGCACCGACTCCTGGCGGCACCGGCACGAGGGCCGCGCCGAGCGCGTTCTTCTCGTCGGGCCGGACGAGTTCGGGCTCATGGGCGAGTGGGATCCGCACGGTGAGCAGTCCCTCGACCTCCTGCTGACCCGCCACCTCACCGACGCGGAGATCGTGGTGGCCGAGGGGTTTCGCAGGGCCGCCATCCCCAAGGTCGAAATCTACCGGGCGGAGGCGCAGCCCGAACCCGTGCTGGACCCGGCCGGCGCACGCGCCGCGGGGGCGATCGCGGCCGTCACGGACCGCCCCGACCTGCCCTGGTCCGTGCCGGTCTTCGATCCCGATGCCGCCGACACGCCCGCCCGCGTCGCCGACCTCGCGGAGGCGGCCCTCCTGTGACCGGCCCCGCGCCACCGCCTCCCGGCCGCCTCGTCTCTCTCGACGCATTCCGGGGGCTGGCGGTCGCGGGCATGATCCTGGTCAACAACCCGGGAAGCTGGTCGCACGTCTACGGTCCGCTGCGCCACGCTCCCTGGCACGGCGCCACGCCCACCGACCTCGTCTTCCCCTTCTTTCTCTTCGCGGTGGGCGTGTCGATGTCCCTCTCCTTCGCCGCCCGAATCGCCCGAGGAGATTCGCGGCGCGATCTGGGCAGGCACGTGGCGAGGCGCGCGCTCATCATCTACGGACTCGGCCTGTTCATGGCGGCGTACCCGGGTTTCGACTTCTCCACGGTGCGCCTCGTGGGGGTGCTCGCGCGTATCGCGCTGGTCTACCTGGTGGCGGGGACGCTGGTGCTGGCCCTTTCGCGGCGGGCGATCTTCGCGGTCATGCTGGCGTTGCCGCTCGTCTACTGGGCGCTCATGTCCTGGGTTCCCGTCCCCGGTTACGGCCCGGGCGACCTCTCGGCCGAGGGCAACCTGGCAGCCTGGCTCGACCGGCTCGTGCTGGGGGCGCACATGTGGTCCGGGGGAGGCGGCACATACGATCCGGAGGGTCTGCTGAGCACGCTCCCGGCGATCTCCACCGCTCTGGCGGGCCTGTTCACGGGGGACTTCCTGAGGTCGCAGCGGGCCGCCGCCCCGCGCGCGAAGACCAGCGCACACCTGGCGTTGGCGGGGGGGGCACTCGTGGTCGCGGGTCTGGTCTGGGACCTGGTTTTCCCCATCAACAAGCCCCTGTGGACCAGTTCCTACGTGGCGTACACGGCCGGGTGGGCACTGGTGACGCTGGCCGCGCTGCACTGGCTGGTGGAGGTGCGCGGGGCGCGCGGCTGGACGCGGCCGCTGGTCGTGTACGGAATGAACGCGATCACCGTCTTCGTGGCTTCGGGGCTCCTGGCCAGGACATTGGTCCTGTGGCGCATCCCCGTCCCCGGGGGCTCCGGGGAGACCACCTCCGCATATAATCTCGTCTACGAGGCCGGCTTCGCCTCGTGGGCGGGGCCCGTGAACGGCTCGCTGGCCTTCGCGGGTGCGACGGTGCTCTTCTGGCTGGGGGTCCTGTGGGCGATGTCCGCCCGCGGAATCTTCATCAAGGTGTGACCCGATGGCCGTCCCGAGGGATCTTTCGGGTGTACCCGCGGTAGTATGCAGATATGGATCCACTGCCGGTCCGCCCGAAGCCGTGGCCGAAAGCTGGATCTTCGCGACCCGCAGGGCAGCGCAGAGGCCGGGTTCCCATGCTTCGGACCGACTCCGGCCTCCGTACTCCCAGGAGGTTGACCTTGACGGAAAACGATCCGTACATTACCTGATCTCCCGGAAATATTCGTGGAACTGGCGGCACCCGAGGTGACGGCTCTATGATTGGAGCCTGTTCGTCCCGGCCCGCCGGGCCGCGTTCGATGTTGGCGTTTGGACAGTTCAGGGGAACCTAAACGGAGAAGAGAGTAACATGAGGAGTTGGCTGCGTATCGGGATCGTGGGAGCTGGAGCGCTTGCCGTGATGCTCGGGCCGCTGTGGACGGCCCCGGCGATCGGACAGGTTGCCGAGCGCCGCAAGGTATTGGTCACCAACCTGGTTCCCAGGAACGGTGCCAACGACGACTTCGGCAAGGACCTCGGGAAGGAGCTGCGGAGTCTCATCGATGATCTCGCCACCCATCAGGCGGTGGAGGAGAAGGAGATCCGGAACACCGCCAAGAAGTACGACCTCGACATGGACGAACTGGACTGCGTCCGGTCGCTGCAGCTCTCCGGTCAGCTCCGTGCCAACATCGTCTTCTGTGGAGAGTACACCGAGGACAGGCAGGCCAGGACCTTCACCCTGAATAATGTCCAGTTCGCCAACGCGCGGGGTGCTCCGCTCGAAGTGCCGGACAAGACCTGGCACAAGGACGACTACAAGGTTGCCGCCCAGGAGATCGCGGCGTTGTTCGACACCTTCATTCAGCGGCTTCGTGATGCCGCGAACTGCGAAGACTACTACAACACCCAGGCATGGGAGAGCGCCGAGAGGAACTGCAAGAGGGTGCTCGATCAAGCACCCAATGACGCCCCGGTGCGTCTCGTCCTGGCCCAGGTCTATCGCCAGACCGACCGGTTTGACGAGGCGTATGCCGAGACCCTGAAGGTCGTCGAACTCGATCCGCTGAATGAGGATGCGCTCCGGTTGGCCGGTTGGCTGGCCACCACGATCGGCCTGAAGGAAGAGGGGCGCGCACATAACGAAGCCTTCCTGCAGCTGAATCCCGGCAACGCCGCGATCCGAATGCAGATCGCCTACGACCAGGCGCAGGCCGGAGATCCCCACGGGGCCATGTTGCTGGTCGAGGAGGGTCTCGAAATCGAACCCGACAACACCGACCTGCTGCTCTACCACGGCTCGTTCGCCATCGCGGCCGGACAGGCGGATCAGGAGGGAGGCCAGCCCCCGTCGGCGGCGGCGGGAGTGTTGTACCAGCAGGGGTCCGAGTCCTACCGGAAGGCGTACGAGGTTCTCGGGGCGGACATGGACAGCGCTCACCTGTACCGGATGATCAGCACGCTCGGAGTGCTGAACCAGTTGGACCGGGCGGTGGAGCTGGCCGAGCAGGTGCTCGAGACGCACGGCGAGGAGACCAGGCTCTGGTATCTCAAGGGCAACCTCCTCAACCGGCTCGGCCGGGTGGACGAGGCGTTGCTCGCGCTGGACGAGGCGGAGGCCCTCGATCCCAACTATCCCAACCTCAAGGCCACGCAGGGGCAGTGGCTGCTCGCGGTCGGGCGCGACGACGAGGCACTGGAGGAGCTGATCGAGGCCGTTGAGAAGGGCGAGCAGCCGGCCGATGTCATTGCCAACATGTTCATGGCGAGGGCGGGGAACGAGGGCATCCGGCCCAAGAACTACGAATACGCGCTCACCCTGATCGACATGGCCAAGACCTTCGAGTCCGAACTTTCGGCCCGGGTCCTGGGCCAGCTGGAATTCTACGAGGCGCTCTGTCTCTACCAGATCGCATATGTGGAAGAGCAGCCGCAGAACCTCCAAAGCGCCCAACTGACATTGCCCAAGTTCAGAGAGGTCCAGCGCCTGCTGGCGCTTCCCCATGTGGTCGACTGGGTACAGGGGGCCCCCGAACGGACGCAGACCAGCTTCCGTGACATGCGCGACGGTGTCGTCCAGTTCATCGAGATTCAGGATCTGATCATTCAGCGGGGACGGTAGAGCGCCCGGCCGTCGCCGGTTGGCGGCGATCGGCTGACGGAGCGCCGCGGGGTCCAGAAGCCCCGCGGCGCTCCCTTTTTGTACCGTTGCCATTCGTTTTCCGGCATGCGCCCTGATGGGGATTTCGGGTTGCGATGTGGGGCGTGGTGTGTTAAAGTGGGAGGCAGTGGGAAAAAATGGGATAAACTACCATGCCCGGACTACTTGGTCGCCACGAATATCAGATCGATGCGAAGGGCCGCGTCAGCCTGCCCTCCGCATTCCGCCGAGCTGTGTCCGAAAACCCCCTCGTCCTCCTTCAGTGGCAGGAGAACCACCTTGACCTCTTTCCCCGGGAAACGTGGGCCGAAATCAGGAAGAACCTGTTGAGCCACCGGAGAGCGCAGAGAGACGGCGGTGCCTACCTGAGGCGCATCACGTCGAGTGCGGTCGAGGTGGAACCGGACAATCACGGACGGATCCGCATTCCGGCCTGGCTCAGGGAGCAGGCCGGCGTGGAGGACACCGTCCTTTTCATTGGGGCCCTGGACCGCATCGAACTGTGGAACCCGGCCCGATTCGAGGAAGACCTGCGAGAGCCGGATCCGGAAGACGACCGCTTCGCTGCCCAGATCTTCGGTTGACGGGGGATCCCATGCACGGCCCCGCATACCATCGCGCTGTCCTCGTGGACCAGGTCATGGAGCACCTCCTGGGCGAGGCGGGACTCTACCTGGACGGAACGGTCGGGGGAGGGGGGCACGGTGCGGCGCTGCTGGCGCGTTGCCCGGAGTGCCGTCTGCTCGCCGTTGACCGGGACCGCGAGGCCCTGGCGGCCGCACGCGCCCGCCTCGCGCCCTTCGGCGACCGGGTCCGCTTCGCGCACATCTCCTTCCGGGAGGTGGGTGATGACCCGGAACTGCACGCGGAAGGGCTTGCCGGAGCGTTGCTGGACCTGGGCGTCAGCTCTCACCAGCTCGACACGGACGAGCGCGGGTTCACCATGCGCCGGGGCGCCGCCCTCGATATGAGGATGGACACGGGGGACGAGTTCACCGCGGCCGCCTTCCTCTCGTCGGCGACCCGGGCCGAACTGCTGGCGGCGTTCAGGGCAGGCGAGGCGCCGCGCGCGGCCGCCCTCGCCTCGCGCATCGCCCGGCGCCGCTCGGCCAGCCCCCTGCGGACCAGCGACGATCTCGTGGCCGTCCTCGAGGCGGTGCTCGGCCGCCCGGCCAACCACGCCGAAAAGGCGCGCCTCTTCCAGGCGTTGCGGATTCGCGTGAACGAAGAGATCGAAGCGCTCGATGAGGGACTCCCCGTAATTCGCGACGCGCTCCGCCCGGGAGCCACCTTCGTGATCATCGCCTATCACTCCGTGGAAGACCGCCTGGTGAAGCGGGCCTTTCGCGACTGGAGCGATCCGGGCCGGGGTCTCCCGAGCCGGCTGCCGGTGCGTGCCGCGGAGCTTCACGCGCTGGGATCGGTCGTTACCCGGAAGCCCGTCAGGGCCGCCCGGGAGGAGATTGCGGCCAACCCCCGGGCGCGGCCGGCCCGGCTTCGTGCCTGGAGACGCGCAAAGTGAGCGCCAGGGCCAGGGTGGGCCGGGTCGTCGTCGTGCTGACGCTGTATGCGGCCGCGCTGACGGTGGTGGCGTGGCGGCAGTCCACCACCCGGGAGACCATGGAGGAGATCGGCCGCCTGTCGCGGGCACTGGCGGTGGCGGCCGATGAGCGGGAGGAGCTGGCCCGCGACCTGGTCGGCCTGGAGCAACGCTCCTGGGTGGTGGCCGAGGCGGCGCGGCGACTCGGACTGCGGCCGCCGCGCGAGGAGGAAGTGGTGTTCACGCCGGGTGGATCGCAATGATCGGCCTTCACGGACCCCGGGAGAGAACGCTCCGCCTGCGACGCAGGTTCCTGCTGCTGTCGTGGGTTCTGGTGGCGGCGGTCCTTATCGCCCGTGCAGCCGAGGTCCAGCTCGTGGAACGGTCCGAATGGGCGGCCGAGGCGCTCGCGCAGCACGAAAAGAGCAGGATCGTGCCGCCGGCGCGGGGCCGGATCCTCGACCGCAACGGGGGTGAGCTGGCCGTCAGCCACATGCGGGCCGCGGTCGGGATCGCGCCGCGGGAGATCGTGGACCGGGAGGCGGTTGCCGCCGCCCTCGAGAAGCACCTGGGGATTCGTCCGGCGACGGCGCGGCGCGTGTCCGCCGGGACCGGCTCGTGGAATGTTGTCCCGGGCCGCTACTCCATGACACAGGTCGAAGGGCTGCGAGGCCTAAAGGGAGTCTACCTGGAGGACGAACCGAGCCGCCTGTATCCCCGCGGCGGATTGGCCCGGGGCTTGCTTGGTGTGGTGCAGGACGGTGTCGGCAGGGGAGGGATCGAGCAGTCCATGGATTCGGTGTTGGCCGGGCAGAACGGAAGGGAGATCGTCGTGCGCGACAGTCATGGCCGGGAAATCCCCGGACAGGTCGTTGTCGTGCAGCCCCCGGTCGCGGGCCGGGATGTGGTCCTGACGATCGACCAGGATGTGCAGGCGATCGCCGAGGAAATGCTGTTGGCGGCCATCGACTCGACCGGCGCGAGGGGCGGTGACCTGGTGATCACCGATCCCCGCACCGGCGAGATCCTGGCGCTGACCTCGGTTGTGGACGGCTCCAACGCCGCCCTCTCGGCCGTCAACGCCACGTACGAACCGGGCTCGACGATCAAGCCGTTCACGACCGCGGCATTGCTGCGGTACGGAATCGCGTCGCTCTCCGATTCGGTGGACACGGGTGAGGGTTCGTGGTGGACGCACGGACGCCGAATCACCGACGTCGGCCGAGGCGGCTGGATGACACTGCACGAGGTGATCAGGGAGTCGTCGAATGTCGGCATCGCCAAGTTCGCCAGTCTCATGTCCCGCGGGCAGCAGTACACCAGCCTGCGCGACTTCGGCTTCGGCACCCCGACGGGCCTTCCGCTCCCGGGCGAGGCTTCCGGCATTCTGCGGAGACCGGAGGATTGGAGCCTGCTGTCGTCCCACTCGCTTTCCTACGGGTATGAGCTGTCGGTGACACCGGTGCAGATGGCGATGGCCTTCGGCGCGCTCGCCAACGATGGATTGCTCATGGAGCCGACGCTCATCCGCGAGGTGCGCGACCACGACGGCGTGCCCGTTCGCTTCGGCCGTCCGCGCCCGGTGCGCCGCGCGGTGCCGTCCTGGGTTGCCGAGGCGCTGACGCCGGTTCTCGTGGACGTTGTGGAGGAGGGCACCGGGACCCGCGTCCGCATGTCGTCCTACCGGTTGGCCGGCAAGAGCGGGACGACCCGCGCCACCGGGAAGGGTGGTCGATACGAGCACGAGCAGGGGGCCTATTTCGCCTCCTTCTGGGCGTCCTTCCCCGCCGACGATCCGCAACTGCTCTTCTTCGTCAGGATGGACCGTCCACAGGGTGCCTACTACGGCGGCGAAACGGCGGCTCCCGTGATCCGCGCGACGATCGAAACCCTGCTTTCGGCCAGGCAGGCACCCATCGACCGCGAGGCGCTGGCGCTCGCTGCCCGGCACGTGCCCAACCCGCCCCCACCCGGCCCCCTCGTGCGTTTCGCGGCCGCGATCGACGATGCGCCGCCGGAGCCCTGGCCCGCCGCCTCGGTCCCGCCGCCCGTTGGCGGCGCCGGACGGATGACGGTCCCCGCGCTCGCAGGCACGTCCGTCCGGGTGGCGCTGCGCCGACTCCACAAGCTCGGCCTGCGGGTTCGGCTCGAGGGGGGCGGGATGGTTCGCGCGACCGTCCCCGGGGCAGGCGCCGAGATCGCCGCGGGTGACACCATCCGGGTGCTCACGGGCGAGGTCGCCCCGCCGTTGCCCGCCCGTGCGAGCGAGGCCGGAAGCGGGGACCCGGTCGGTGCGGCCGAGGCACCGGGTCGGGGAGGGTGACCGTGTCCGTTTCCCAGGTGGTGGCCGCGCTGGAAGGTGCAGGAGTCGCCGTCGGCCCCGTGACGCCCGCGCGGCGCGGCGTGGGACGGGTGAGGGTCGCGGGCGTGCAGCAGGATTCCCGCCGGGTCGAGCCGGGCGACCTCTTCGTGGCCTGGTCCGGCGCGGTGCACGACGCGCACGACTACGTGGCCGGCGCGGCGGACGCCGGGGCAGCCGCGGCGATCGTGGAACGGCCCGTTCCGGGTGCGTCCCTTCCCCAGATCCAGGTCGACAACGCCCGCCTGGCAGCGGCCGTCGCCTCCGTCTTCGTGGCGGGGTCTCCGTGGCGAAACCTCGATACGGTCGGCGTCACGGGCACGAACGGCAAGACCACGACCGCCCTGCTGCTGCGTGGCCTGTTGGGGCAACGGGCGCCGACCGCGGCGATCGGCACGCTCGGCGTCACGGGCCCCGACGGACGCGTCCAGGAGGGGACGGAAGGACTGACCACGCCCGGCCCGGTGCAGCTGTCCGACTGGCTCTCCTCGCTGGTGCGCGCGGGCGTCTCCCGCGTCGTGCTCGAGAGTTCGTCGCACGCGCTGGACCAGTTCCGTCTGGACGGCCTCCGCTTCGACGTGGCCGCCTTCACCAACCTCACGCGCGACCACCTGGACTATCACGGCACGCTGGAGAGCTACCTGGCGGCGAAGGCGCGCCTGCTCGAACTCGGCAGGACGGGGTGCACCGCGGTGATCAACGCCGACGATCCCGCGTGGAATGCGCTGAAGCCCCGCGGACCCGTCATCACCTACGGACTCGGCCCGGCCGCGCTCCGTGCCCTCGATGTCGGCATGTCCGTGCGGGGGTCGTTCTTCCACCTCGCGTGGAACGGCCGGACCGTCCCGGTGACACTGCCGCTGCCGGGCGGCTTCAACGTCTCCAACGCGCTCTGCGCGGCGGCGTGCGCGCTGGTGCTCGGCCACTCGCTGGACGATGTCGCCGACGGGCTGGGCGAGGCGGCTCCGGTCACGGGGCGCCTGGAGTTCGTGGTGCGGGAGCCCTTCCAGGTGCTGATCGACTTCGCGCACACGCCCGATGCCCTCGAGAAGGTGCTCGCAGCGGTCCGCCCACTCGTTTCCGGCCGCGTCATCGTCGTCTTCGGCGCGGGCGGGGACCGGGATCCTGCCAAGCGTCCCGCGATGGGGGCCGCCGTCGCGCGGTACGCGGACCTCGCCGTCGTCACCTCGGACAACCCCCGCACCGAGGATCCGGCGACCATTATTGCGCAGGTATCCGCGGGCGTCTCCGGGTGCGATTCGGTCGAGATCGTGGACCGGAAGGAGGCGATTCACCGCGCCCTGGACGCCGCGGCCCCCGGCGACACGGTACTGCTGGCCGGAAAGGGTCACGAGATGTACCAGGTCGTGGGCACCGCGAAACGGCCCTTCGACGAGCGCGGCATCGTGCTCGGCCACCTGGAAGCGGGGGCGGACCGGTGAGCACGGGCACCTTCCGCTGGAGCGACGCGTCGGTAAGGCGCGCCCTCGGGTTGCCACGCGGTGACCCCGCCCGCCTCTATCAGGACATCTCCACCGATACGCGCACGCTCGGGCCCGGCGATATCTTCGTCGCGCTCGAAGGCGAACGGTTCGACGGCCACGCGTTCGTCTCCGAGGCGGTCGCGGCGGGGTGCGCGGCGGTGGTGTCGCACCGTGAGACGGGCGACTGTGCGGTCCCCGTCTACCGCGTCCCCGACACCCTCACGGCACTCGGCGATCTGGCGCTGCACCGGCGCGAACAGGCGAACGTGCCCGTGGTGGGGATCACCGGCTCTTCGGGCAAGACGACGGTCAAGGACATGACCGTGCACGCCCTTTCGCGGAGCTATGACGTCCACGGTACGCGGGGTACCGAGAACAACCGTGTCGGCGTGCCCCTCACCATCCTGTCGATGCCGGATCTCACGACCGCGCTGGTGCTGGAGATGGGGACCAGCGAGCCCGGCGAGATCGCCGAGCTCGCCCGGATCGCGCGCCCGACGGTCGGCGTGGTGACCACCGTCTCGGAAACGCACATCGAGCGGCTGAAGGACCTGCGCGGGGTGCTGGCGGAAAAGCTCGACCTGATTCGCGCGCTCGGTCCGCAGGGCACGGCCATCGTGGGCGACGAGCCGGAAGTGCTGGCGGACGAGGTCCGGGTCTTCCGGCCCGATGCGATGGTGTGCGGATCGACGAAACGGGCGGACGCGGATCTCCGCCCGCATGAGGCGTACGGGCGCGGGGACGGCACCAACGGCTTCGACTGGGAAGGGCATCCCGTCACGGTGCGGATCCCGGGACCGCACAACGTCGGCAACGCGCTCCTGGCGCTGGCGGTCGCCCGCACACTGCACGTTCCCGCGAGCGAAGCGGCGATGGGCGTCTCGGCCGTGCGTGCGGGCGCCCTGCGCGGAGAAGTCCGAAAGGTGGGCGGGCTCAACCTCCTCGTCGACTGCTACAATGCCAACTCCGCAGGCGTCCTGGCGTCGGCCATCACCTTGATGACGGTGGTTGACGACGCACGCATGGTCGTCGTGCTGGGCACCATGCTCGAGCTCGGTGAGCGATCGGACGCGATCCACCGGGAAACGCTTCGTGCGATCCTGCAGCTCGGCCTGGACGTATACGTCCTGACAGGCGCCTTCGCGCGGGCCGCGAAGCACTTTCAGGACGACCGGATCGTCGCGATCGAGGAACTGAGAGAGCTGGCCTGGCGCCTCCCGCGGATCGTGGAGCCGGGGGACAGGATCCTGCTCAAGGCGTCGCGCGGCGTGCGCCTCGAGCGGATGATTCCGGTCCTCGAGTCCTACTTCGGGGAGACGTACTGCTGATGCTCCAGCATTTCCTCCCCAGCCTCGAAGACCTGCACATCGTCTTCAACCTCTTCAACTACATCACCGTGCGCTCCGCCGGGGCGATGGCCACCTCGCTCGTGTTGACGCTGCTGCTCGGCCACCGCGTCATCACCTGGCTCAAGGGTCGCGACATCGTCGATGTCCCCGGCAGGAACGGGCAACACGACGGGAGCCACAACGGCGCCAAGGCCAACATGGGCGGGCTGTTGATCGTCGGTGTCGCCACGTTGTCCACGCTGTTGTGGGCGGAACTGGCGAACGCCTACACCGTGATCGCCCTGGTGGTCATGCTCTGGATGGGCTCGCTGGGATTCCTCGACGACTACCTGAAGGTGGTCCGCCGCACCCCGAAGGGGCTGGTCGAGCGCTACAAGTGGGCCGGATCGATCGGCCTGGGGTTGGCGCTGGGACTCTTCCTGGTGCTGAGGGCCCCGGAGTCGGCGGTCGGCGCCACCACCACCAACCTGCCGGTCTTCGACGAGTGGCAGCTGTACTTCACCGCACCGGCATACCTGCTTTGGGTCACGGTGGTCCTCAACGGCGCCACCCACTCCGTCAACATGACCGACGGGCTGGACGGCCTCGCACCGGGACTGGCGGCGATCGCCACCGGCGCATTCGGCGTCTTCGCCTACGTGATCGGACGCGTGGACACCTCGGCGTACCTGGGACTGTTCTACCTGCCGGGCGCCGGCGAGCTGGCCGTTTTCGCCGCTGCGATCACCGGGGCCGCGCTCGGGTTCCTGTGGTTCAACGCACAACCCGCCCAGGTGATCATGGGCGACACAGGGTCGCTCGCGCTCGGCGGTGCCCTGGGCGCGATGGCCGTGCTCCTCAAGGCCGAGCTGCTGCTCCTGGCCGTGGGCGGCGTCTTCGCGGCCGAGGCGGCCTCGGTGATCATCCAGCGGAACTACTTCAAGTACACGAAACGGCGCTACGGCGAAGGTCGGCGCGTCTTCAGATGTGCCCCCATCCATCACCACTTCCAGATGGCCGGATGGAAGAATGAGCAGGTCGTGGTCCGGTTCTGGATCCTGGGAATCCTCTGCGCGATGGTCGGTTTCGCCACGCTCAAGCTCAGGTGAAGGAAGAGAGAAAACGAGAGAAGGTCGCCGTGATCGGGTTGGGCGCCAGCGGAGACGCCGCGGCCCGGCTGGCCCTTCGGAAAGGAGCGAAAGTTCATGTCACGGATACGAGCAGCGAGAACCCGGTTGCAGCTCGTGGAGCCGTCCTGCGGGACCTCGGCGCCGAGGTCCGGCTGGGCGGCCACGATGTCGAGGCAATCGCCGCGGCCGACACCGTCGTCGCCAGTCCGGGAATCCCGCCCGGCGCCCCGGTGCTCGCCGCCCTTCGCGCACGGGGTGTCGCTTGGATATCGGAGCCTGAGTTCGCCTGCCGGTTCATCGCGAGTCCACTGACGATCGTGACCGGCACGAACGGAAAGACCACGACCGCGGCGCTCTGCGCCCACCTCCTGCGCGAGGCGGGCGTGGACGTGGCGCTCGGGGGGAACATCGGGGGTGGCCTGGGCCCTCCGGCGTCGACCCTCGCGGCCGCCGACCCCGTGGCGGATCGGATCGTGCTGGAGATGTCGTCGTTCCAGCTGGCCCACATCGGGGACCTGACCCCCGATGTGGGCGTCATGACGAACCTGGGTGTGGACCACATGGACCGCTACGTCACGGTGGCGGACTACCACCGCGACAAGCGGCGCCTCTTCGAAGCAGGCGACGAGAATACCACATGGATCGTCAACGGCGACGACCCCGCCGTGCTGGCGATGGCCGGGGATTACCCGGGAAGCCGCCTGACCTTTTCGCTCGAGACGGCCGGGTCGCCGGGGGCGTACCTGTCGGCGGGGGACCTGGTGCTGGATCCGGGCGGCCTCGGCGGCGTCGCCGGTGCCCGGGGGCCGTGCAGGGTTGCCGGCGTCTCCGACGTCCGCCTGCTGGGCCGCCACAACCTGGCCAACGTGCTGGCCGCGCTCCTGGCCGCGTCCGCTTCCGGCGCATGCGCCGCCACCGCACCGGCTGCGCTTCGCTCCTTCGCACCGCTGCCGCACCGGCTCGAGCCCGTCGGGACCTTCGGCGGCGTCCTCTGGGTGAACGACTCGAAGGCGACGAACGTGGCCGCCGCCGCGAGCGCGCTCGGAAGCCTGGACGGCCCCATCGTGATGCTGGTGGGCGGAACCGACAAGGGCGAGGACTTCGGCGGCCTGGTGTCCGCAATGGGCGGGCGGGTCCACACCGTCGTGTGCTACGGGGCCGCGGGGGAGAGGGCCGCGGCGGAGATCGGGGTGGCGGTGGGGCGCGGGGTGGCGGTGAGGCGCGTCGCGGGTGGCTTCGAGGAGGTCGTGTCCGCGGCCCGCTCGGCGGCGCGGCCCGGCGACACCGTCGTGCTCGCGCCGGCATGTTCCAGCTTCGACATGTTCCCGGACTACCGTGCCAGGGGCGACGCCTTCCGTACCCTGGCGGCTGGAGGCGGAAGGTGAACGCCCGGCAGGCGTGGCAGGGACGTTCCCTGGTGTGGGCGGTGGACGTGGCCCCCGGGTTCAGGGCTTCGCTTTCCTCCACCGGGCTGGGACGCGGCTGGGAATCCGCCACCGTCGTTGCGCTCATCGGGGCTCTCCTCCTCTTCGGCCTCCTCACCCTGCACAGCGCAAGCTCCGTGATGGCGCAGCGGGTGGATCTGCCCCACTACCACTACGTCGGGCGACAGGCGACCGGCGTGGTGATCGGGATGCTGGCGATGTTCGCCTGCGCCCGTGTCCCGACGGAGTATTGGCAGCGCTTCGCGCCCCATCTCATGCTGGGTTCGCTGGCCCTTCTGATCGTCGTCATTCTCCCCTTCACGCACGCCATCGCGCCCGAGGTCAACGGCGCCCGCAGATGGTTGCGCGTCGGGGTGACGGTGCAGCCGTCCGACCTGGCCAAGCTGGCAGTCATCGTGTGGACGGCTGCGATGCTGGTTCGCAAACGCGAATACCTGCGAAGCCTCCGGCGCGGACTGGCCCCGTTCCTGGTCGGCTGGACCCTGGTCCTGGTGCCGATCATGCTGGAACCGGACGTGTCGACCGCGTGTCTGATCGTGGCCACCGGCGTGACCGTGGCCTTCGTGGGCGGCGCCCGCGTCGGCCACTTCGTGTTTCTGGGCCTGCCGCTCCTCCCGCTGGCGGGAACCGTGCTGGTGTCGGGATACCGTGGGGCCCGCTGGCAGTCACTGCTCCTGGATCCGGGCACCGGGGCCGACGGTTCCGCCTTCCAGGCCTATCAGAGCCTGGTGGCCATCGGTTCCGGGGGCGTGACCGGAGTGGGCTTCGGGGAAGGGCGCCAGAAGTTCGGTTTTCTGCCGGAAGCGCACAACGACTTCATCTTCGCCATGATCGGCGAGGAGTGGGGGTTTGCGGGGGCCCTGGCCGTCATCCTCTGCTTCCTGGCGCTGCTCGTGGTCGGATTCCGGATTGCCCGCCAGGCGCGCAACCTCTTCAGCCAGCTGCTGGCGGTCGGGATCGTCTCGCTGATCGGGTTCCAGGCGTTCCTCCACATCGGCGTGGGACTGGGAGTCTTTCCCGCGACGGGGCTCTCACTGCCGTTCATATCCTTTGGCCGCACCAACCTGGTGGTCATGCTCGCGGCCGTGGGAATGCTGCTGGCCGTGGCCCGCGAGGCCTCCGGAGGAGAGGCATGATGGTGGTTTTCTCCGGAGGCGGCACCGCGGGGCACTTTCACCCGGCCCGCAACATCGCCGAGGCGCTCATGGGCGAGATGCCGGATGTGCAGCCGTACTTCGTGGGCACCGAGGGCCGCGTCGAGGCCGCCGAGCTGCCCGGGCTGGGCTACCCGTACCGGCTGCTGCCGGTGGCGGGCCTGCAGAACCCCCTGGGGGCGATTCGCCGGACCGGCGGAGGGCCGCAGAAGCTAGCTCGATTCCTCCGGTCCCTTGGCGCGAACGCGCGCGCGCTGTCGCTGCTGGCGCGCGCGGTGCTGCGTCTGGTCCCCGACTTCCGCAGGCGCGGGGCGGCCGCGGTGGTTCTGACAGGCGGTTACGTGAGCGCCCCGGCCGGCATTGCGGGGCGGCTGCTGGGACTCCCGATCGTGTTGCAGGAGCAGAACCGTCACCCCGGCAAGACCACCCGTTTCCTGTCGCGGTGGGCCCGGCAGATCCACCTCGCGTACCCCGAGGCGGCGGGAAGGCTTCCCGGGCGTGCCCGTGCGCGCGTGGTGCACTCCGGCAACCCCATCCGCCCCCTGCCGCCCATTGCCCGGCGCGGCCGCGACACCGCCCGCCGTGCCCTGGGCGTGCCGGTCGAGGGTCGTCTGCTGCTCATCGTGGGAGGAAGTCAGGGCGCACATAAGATGAACAGCGCATCGATCGAGGTATTGCAAGACGATATGCCGATCGATGGCGAGTTCGTCTTATGGGTGACCGGGCGCACCCACTACGATTCGGTACGGGCGGCGCTGGCCGGAGTGCCGCGCCACTGCTTCGCGATCGTCCCGTACCTGGAGGGCGAGCGGATGTACCAGGCGCTGGCCGCGGCCGATCTGGTCGTGTCGCGCGCCGGGGCCATGGCCACCTCCGAGTTCCTGGCGTGGGGTCTGCCCGCGATCCTGGTTCCGCTGCCGACCGCCGCCGGCGACCATCAGAGCGCGAACGCCCGCGCCCTCGAGACGGCCGGCGCCGCGGTGCACCTTCCCGAACGGGACGTGGCCGGCGCCGACCTGAGCGGCGTCCGTCTCTGGAGCGAGGTGCGGCGCCTATTCGACACCCCCGGCCTGCTCGCGATCATGTCCGAGGCCACGCGGAAGGGCGCCCGCCCCGACGCCGCCCGCGAAGTCGCGGCCGCCATCGCCGCGCTGCTGCGTCCCGCGACCGGGGGAGCCGCGTCGTGAGCGCGCCCGCCGGCCTCCGTTCCCTCGCGGCCCGGGGCACCGTGCACTTCGTCGGCGTCTCCGGCGCGGGGATGGCCCCCCTGGCCGAGATGTTGCTGCGCAGCGGAGGCAGCGTTACCGGTTGCGACCTCGAGTCGGGCCGCGCGGCCGACCGCCTCAGGCGCCTCGGCCTGGAATTCAGCCGGGGCCACGATCCCGCCCACGTCGAATCGGCGGTGGCGGTGGTGGCGACCTCGGCCGTGTCCTCCGACCACCCCGAGCTGGCGGCGGCCCGGGCGCGGGGCATCCCCGTCCTGAAGCGGGCTCGCGCCCTCGGCGAGTGGGTGGGCGCGGGACGCGTGGTGGGCGTGGCCGGAACGCACGGAAAGACCACCACCACGGCCATGGCGACCCACGTCCTGGAGCACGCCGGCATCGACCCCACGGGTGTGGTCGGCGGCGAGGTCGCGGGGTGGGGCGGGAACCTCCGCCCGGGCGGTTCGGATGTATTCGTGGTCGAGGCGGACGAATACGACCGCTCCTTTCACGAGCTCTCGCCCGAGGTGGCGGTCATCACCAACGTGGAGGCCGACCACCTGGACATCTACGGGGACCTGGACGGCGTCCGGGCCGCCTTCGCCGGTTTCGTCGACCGACTTGACCCGACGGGCACCCTGTGGGTCTGTGCCGACGACCCGGGCGCGGCGCGGCTCGGGGTGGGGGCCGGGGAGCGTACCCGCAGCTACGGCATCGGCGCGGGCGCGCAGTTGCGCGCGGTGCGCATCAACGTGCACACGCGCGGAAGTACCTTTGCGCTCTGCGAAAACGGTCGGCGCGCGATCGAGGTGAGCGTGCGGGGTCCGGGGCGCCACAACGTGCTCAACGCGCTGGCCGCGGCCGGCGTGGGGCGCTCGTTCGAAGCGGGGTGGGAGGCGATCCGCGCCGGGCTGGCCGCCTACGAGGGCGTCTGCCGCCGCTACGAGTTTCTGGGGTGCGCGGCCGGGGTGAAGGTCATCGACGACTACGCGCACCATCCCACCGAGATCGAGGCCACGCTGGCGGCCGCCCGGGGCGCGAATCCGCGCCGCCGCCTGGTCGCGGTCTTTCAGCCCCACCTCTTCACCCGCACCCGTGACTTCCACCGCGAGTTCGGCCACGCGCTCGGCGCGGCCGACGCGGTGTGGGTAACCGACGTGTACCCTGCCCGCGAGACCGCGCTCCCCGGTGTGACCGGCGAGCTGGTGGCGGGCGCGGTGCCCGGGACCCGCGGACGGGTGACCTACCACGCCGAGCTTGCCACCCTCGCGGACGCGGTCAGCCGGGAGCTGTCGCCCGGAGACGTGTGCGTCGTCATGGGAGCCGGGTCGATCGAGTGCGCCGCACGAGATATCCTGAGCCGCCTGGGGGCGCGCGACGGGAGTGGGGAGGAAGCCGCATGACCGCCTGGCAGGATGTCGCCCCGCCCCGCCTCGGCGAGGAACGGCGGCGCTGGTTCCGCCGCCGCCGGCCGCGCCGGGACCTGCCCGCGCATCCGCTCGACTCGCGCCGCTTGACGGCACGGCGCCTGACCGCGCGCAGGCTGGCGGGCCGCGGGTTGCTGGTTGCCGTGGTGGCGGTGCTCGGGGCGGGTGCGGTCCGCGGGGGAATCGCCGTCGGGAAGCGTCTGCCGGTCTTCCGGGTCGACCAGGTCGAGGTGGAGGGGACCGGCTACCTCACCCGGGATCAGGTGCGGGCCCTGGCGGGCGCATCCGGTGCGGTCTCGGTGTGGGCGGACCGGGACCGCATGGCGGCGCGCATCGAGGAGCACCCGCTGGTGGAGTCGGCAAGGGTGGTGCGCACGCTGCCCTCGACGCTCGCGATCACGGTCGAGGAGGCCGTCCCGGTCGGACTGGTCGCATCGCCGGTGGTCGTCGCCGTAGACGGTGACGGCGACGTGCTGCCGCTGGACCCCGCCGACCCCATTCTCGATCTGCCCCTCCTGCGCGTGCTCACCTCGCTGGCGTCGGCGTCCTGGGGCATGCGCCTGCTGGCGCACGATGTGGCCCGTGTGGCCCGGGAGGCTCCCGAAGTCTTCGCGGTCCTCTCCGAGGCCCGGCTGGGCGACCGGGAAGCCTCGCTCCTGCTTGGCGACACGGGGCTGAAGGTCCGGTACCGGCCCCCCATCTCGCCGCGGCGGCTGCGGGAGGCGGTCATTGCCATCAACGACGCGTACAAGCGGATCCCGGAGCGGGGTCTCCGGGAGGTCGATCTGCGCTTTGCGGACCAGGTGGTGGTGCGAACCGTGGCGTTGCCGGCCGGGGAGGGGGGAGCGGGAGGATGAAATCGATCCTGGTTACCGGCCTCGACATCGGGTCCACCTGCACGCGGGTCGTCATCGGTGAATGCGTGAGGGAATTCCAGCGGCCCGAGGTCAGGGTGCTGGGCGTCGGCCGCGCGCCCACCAACGGGGTGCGCAAGGACCAGGTTACCGACCTCGAGGCCGCGACGGACACCGTGCGCCGTGCGCTCCAGGAAGCCGAACTGATGGCGGGCATGCGCGTCGACCGGGTCTACGTGGGGGTCTCGGGTGAACACGTCGACGCGAACCGGTCCGTGGGCGTGGTCGCGGTGGGCGCGGCGGAGATCGTGTCCCGTGACGTGAAGCGGGTGCACGCCGTGGCGCGCGCGGTGCCCGTGGTCAGGGACCGGGAACTGCTGCACGCCATCCCGCAGAACTACTTCGTCGACAACCAGGGCGGCATCAAGGACCCGGTCGGGATGTCGGGCACCCGCCTGGAGACCGAACTCTACCTGGTAACGGGCTGTTCGGCGGTGGTGGGCAACATCGTGCGCGCGGTTGAAAAGGCGGGGTACCGGGTCCAGCACGCGGTACTGGAACCGATCGCGGCGTCGCGCGCCGTGCTGGCCGAGGATGAACGTGAACTGGGTGTGGCCATGCTGGACATGGGCGGAGCCACGACCGGCCTCTCGGTCCACTACGAGGGCAGGATCCGCCACCTCGAGGTGCTGCCGTTCGGGGGCAATGCGATTACCAGCGACCTGATCCGCGGACTCGCGGTGCCGTTTGCGGAGGCGCGCAGGATCAAGGAGCTGCACGGCGCCGCGCACGCCCGCGGCCTCGACCCGGACGAGCTCGTGGAGCTGCCCCGCACGAACGGAAGCCGCCGGGAGGTGTCGCGCGGCCTGGTGGCGGGCCTCATCGAGGAACGGATGCAGAACATGTTTCAGCGAGTCAGGCGGAGGATTCAGGACGTCCTGCCCCAGGCCACGCTGGGCGCCGGCGTCGTGATCACCGGAGGGGTGGCGGTGACGCCGGGGATACTCGCGGTGGCCAAGAGGTCCCTCAGGGCGCCGGTGCGGGTCGGCGTGCCGAGAGAGGGCCTCTCGGGGCTGATGGACGTGGTTGACGGCCCCGGCTATGCCACGGCGGCGGGGCTGGCGCTCCACGGCGCGGATTGCTTCATGGACACGGGGGGCGGCGTTTCCACGGTGGCGTCGGGAGTGGTCACCAGGATGGGGACGTGGCTCAGGGAGTTCTTCTGATTTCGACACGGATGCACACTGCGGATCACACCACGGGACCCCGGTCCCAACCAAGGAGATGAGAAAATGATTTTCGAACTCGACGAAGCCCCGCGAAACCGGGCCCTGATGCGCGTCATCGGCGTGGGAGGCGCCGGCGGCAACGCGGTCAACCGGATGATCGACGAAAAGCTGGAGGGCGTCGAATTCATCTCGGCCAACACCGATGCGCAGGCGCTTTCCGCATCGAAGGCGCCGACCACCATCCAGCTCGGCAAGCGGCTCACGCAGGGTCTGGGCGCCGGCGCGCGGCCGGGAATCGGCCGCCAGGCCATCGCCGAGGACGCCGACGAAGTGCGTGGCACGATCGAAGGGGCCGACCTCGTCTTCATCGCGGCCGGCATGGGCGGAGGCACCGGCACCGGTGCCGCCCCGGTCATCGGCGAGATGGCGCGCGAGCTCGGCGCGCTCGTGATCGCGGTGGTCACGCGTCCATTCCGCTTCGAGGGCAAGAAGCGCCTCCGCCAGGCCGAGCAGGGGCTCGAGGAGCTGGCCCGCGCCGTCGACACCATGATCGTGGTGCCGAACGAGCACCTGCTCTCGGTCGTCGGCAAGGGCACCTCGTTCCGGGACGCCCTCAAGAAGGCCGACGAAGTCCTCCTCCAGGCAACCCAGGGCATCAGCGACCTGATCCGGGTCAGCGGCGAGGTCAACGTCGACTTCGCCGACGTGCGCACCATCATGTCCTCGTGCGGTGCCGCGCTGATGGGCACCGGGGTGGGCCGGGGCGAGAACCGGGCCCTCAAGGCGGCGCGCGACGCCGTCACCTCGCCGCTCCTGGACAACGTCTCGATCCGGGGCGCGCAGGGCGTGCTGATCAACATCACCGGCGGCTCGGACCTGACCATCGACGAAGTCACGGGGATTTCGACCATGATCCAGGACGAGGTGGGCGACGAGGCGGAGATCATCTTCGGCGCCGTGCACGATTCGTCCATGGACGGGGAACTGCGGGTGACGCTGATCGCCACCGGCTTCGAGGAGGACATCGAGGAGGAGGAGCAAGCCGTCATCCAGCCCGTATTCGGCGCGGCCAGGCATCAGCAGGCGGGCCTGCGCGCGGTGGGCGGCGGCCGGGTCGACCAGCCCCAGGCGCCGACCATCGTCCGGCGCGACAGCCGGGGCGAACGACGCCGGTTCGGGACGGGCGCTCCAACGCAGCAGCCGGTGCACGGGTCCGCCATGGACACGCCGCGCGCCGCCCTGGGGAGCCGCATGGGGACGGACGGCCGCCGGACGCACATGGACGCGCGTTCCTCGCGTCCCCTGGGAGGTTCGGTCGCACGCCCGTCGCTGGGCGGCAGCCAACGGGGCCACTCCGCCGTCATGGACGTAAGGGAGCTCGAGCTGCCGACATTCATCAAGAGGCTGGAAGCCTGAGACGGGGACGCCGTCCGGAAAGGGTGTCCCGGCGGAACGGCGTGACCCGCCCGGTCGCGACGCGCGAGACCGGCGTGCTCGTCGTTGCCCTTTGCGTGGCGGCGTGCGACCACGCGCCCGAGGCCGGACTGCTGGACGCGGTACACGCGCGCGTTCCGGAGCGCGTCGAGGTGCTGGAGATCTCCGCGGGGGCCACCTTCGGGCAGGTCCTGTGGGCCGCGGGGCTGGAGACCACGGATCACCACAACCTCGTGCTCGCCTTCGCCGAACAGGCGAACCCGAGGCGGCTGCGGTCCGGCACCGAGGTGCGCACCCGCTGGCGCGGAGAGCCCGAACGCCTCACCCGGGTCGAAGTCGACCTGGACCGCGACCGTACCGTCCATCTTGAACGCGCCGGCAGCGGCTGGCGCTCGTCCACGGTCACCGTCACCACCACGACCGACACGATCCTCGCGGCGGGGGAGATCCGCAGCAGCCTCTGGTCCGCCGTCGTGGGCCTGGCCGACCTGGAGTCGGTGCCGCCGGCGGACCGCGACCGGGTCGTCGCCCGTCTCGACCGGGTCTTCCAGTGGCAGATCGACTTTTCCCGCCAGCTGAGGGTGGGTGACTCCTTCCGGTTCGCCTTCGAGCGGGAGAAGCGTCCCGACGGGAGCATGCGGACGGGGAGGCTCCTGGCGGCCGAGCTGGTCAACCAGGGGCGCTCGCTGCACGCCGTCTGGTTCCGGCCGGATGGCGAGGACTTCGGCGACTGGTACGACCTGGAGGGGCAGTCCGTGCGGCGTGCCTTTCTCAAGAAACCGCTGCGGCTGGCCTACATCTCGTCGCGCTTTACCAACCGGCGCTTCCATCCCATCCTGCGCACCTGGCGTGCGCACAGGGGGGTGGACTACGCGGCCCGTTCCGGCTCCCCCGTCGAGGCCACGGGGAAGGGTGTCGTTGCCAGGAGGGAGGTGGGCAACAGCTACGGCCGCTTCATCGACGTGCGCCACGCCAACGGCTACATGACCCGCTACGCGCACCTCCGGGCGTGGGCGAGCGGCACCGCGGTCGGTTCGAGCGTGGCCCAGGGGCAGGTGATCGGGTACGTGGGGATGACGGGCATGGCCACCGGTCCCCATCTCCACTACGAAATGCACCGGGGCGGACGGCCGATCGATCCGCTCACCGTCGATCTGCCCACCGGCGAGGCCGTACCGTCCGCCGACCGGGAACGATGGCAACGGGAGCGTGACGAGCGCATGAACCTGTTGCTCCGCCTCGCCGGTCCAGAGACATTGCGGGTGCAGCAGCCGGCCGCCGGCCCGAACGGCGGGGGCCGCTAGAACCGCGGGCCGCCCGGGCGGCACGGCAAACGCACAACACCTTCTCCGGACTCGCTCCCGATCCATGTCGCCGGTACCTGCACTTTTCCTGCTTCTTGCGGCCGGAGGCTTCTGCGGCTGGGTCTACTACCGGCGGGAGTTCAAGGTGCGGAGCCGGCCACTCCTGCTGGCGGCCCGCCTCGCGACGGTCGTCGGCGTGGCGGCAATCATCTGGAACCCCGTCATCCCGGCCACGCCGGGCGGCGCGCCGCCCGCGCGGTTCGTGATTCTGGATGCGAGCGCATCGATGTCGGCCGCCGGGGAGGACGGGACTCCGCTGTGGGAGACCGCGGTGGAGAGAGCGCGCGCGCTGGCCGGCGGCGGGGCGCGCCTTCTCGTCGCCGGTGCGGTCACGACGGCGCTGGACCCCGCCTCGCTGGACGCCGCCGAACCCGGCGGTGCCGAGTCGGTGCTGGCGGACGCGATCCGGGTCGCGGCGGAAGCAGGGGCGCGCCGGATCACCCTGGTTACGGACGGCCGCGTGGCCGACCCCGTCGCCGCCACCTCCATCGCGCGTCGTCTGCGCGTCAGCCTGGAGGTCGACTCGCTGCCCCGCGCGGCCGCCAACCTCTCGCTTGCCCGCCTGGTCCTTCCGGCGTCTGCCGAGCGCGGCGAGGCCGTGCGTGGATCCATCGAGGTGGAGGGCACGGCGGACACCGATTCCGTCACCGTGACCATCGCGGTGGACGGCCGTCCCCACGCGGCTCTGCGCGTGGCTGCGCCCGGGGACGGTGCCATCGCCACGGCCACCTTCAATCTGGGTGATGCGGCCGCCCTCGGGCCCGGGACGCACAGGGTGACGGCCCGCATCGGGCACCCGGACGCCTTCCCCATGGACGACGAGCGGGTCGCGATCGTGGAGATCGACCCGGAAGAGACCGGAGTGCTCCTCGTCTCCTTTGCGCCGGACTGGGAGCCGCGCTTCCTGCTCCCCGTACTGGACCAGGTGACGGGACTGCCGGCGCGGGGGTTCCTGCGCACCGGGCCCGGCCGCTTTCAGCCCATGGACGTCCCCGCCGGCGGTGGTGCCGGGCCGATCGCCGGCGATGCCCTGCAGCGCCTGCTGCGCAGAGCCGCAATGGTGGTGGCGATGGGAGTGGACGCCGAGGCCGTGGAGTTGCTCGAACCGGCGGCCGCCCGCACCCGCAGGCTCCTGCTCTTTCCCCGCGATGGCGCCGGAGCGGCCATGGCGGGCGTCGCCACCGGCGGCGCGCTGCCGGGCGAGTGGTACGTGGACGAACCTCCGCCTTCGCCCATTGCCGGCGAGGCCGGCCGGTTCGCGCCGGGGGGGCTGCCGCCGCTGAACGGTATCCTGCCCGTGGCCGACGGGGAGGGCGGAGCGGCGTTGAACGTCCGCCTGGGCGGGGCGGGTGATGCCGAGGGCGCGCTCGTACTGCGGCAGGAAGGCCGTCGCCGGGCCGCGGTGGTGCTGGCCCGCGGCTTCTGGCGCTGGGCCTTCCGCGACGGTGAGCCCCGCGAGCAATACCGGCGCCTGTGGGCCGCGGTCGGCGGGTGGCTCATGGCCGACGAGCCGCTCGGCGCCGGTCCCGGTGTGCGGCCGGCCGCGGACGTGTTGCCCCGCGGGGTGGCACTGCGCTGGCGGGGCGGCGGCTACGAGGGTGAGGAGGTGACGCTCACGGTGCGAGATTCGGCGGGGTCGGCGGTCCTGGACTCGGCGGTGACGGTCCCGGCCGCGGGTCTCTTCACGAGTCCCGCGCTGCCTCCCGGCCGGTACGGCTACGCGGTGGCCGCCGCCGATACCACCGCCGGCGATTTCGAAGTGACCTCCTTCAGTGGCGACATGCTGCACCGCCCCCTCGACCCGGCGGAGCTGACCGTGCGGGCCGGCCCGGGCGGCACCTCCTTCGAGAGCGGCCGGCCGCTGCGCACCTGGCCGCCGCTCTACGTCGTCATTCTGGCGGCGCTGTGCTGCGAATGGGTGGGACGGCGGCGGGCCGGACTGCGGTGAAGGGGGGACTGTGGCGGCGAGCCCTCGCGCGGATCGTCCCGCGGTCCCTCCCGAAGGCCGGCGCCGCCGCGTTCGAGGATCTCGAGGAACGCCTCATCGCGGCCGACTTCGGGGTCGGGGCGAGCATGCGCTTCGTGGAGGCTGTGGAGGAGGCGGTGCGGGCGGGTGGTGCGGGCGACGGAGAGGGGTTGCGGCGAGTGCTCGCAGACTCGATCCGGGGGGTCTTTGCGGGTGACGCCGGAGGAGGTCTGGCCGTGGCCGACGCGGCCCCGGCCGTGTACCTGGTGGTGGGTGTCAACGGGGTCGGCAAGACCACCACGGTCGGGAAGATCGCGC
Organism: Gemmatimonadota bacterium; assembly: GCA_028873845.1. Classification (GTDB taxonomy): domain Bacteria; phylum Gemmatimonadota; class Gemmatimonadetes; order Longimicrobiales; family Gaopeijiaceae; genus Bin94. The sequence goes on from JAPPNO010000089.1 coordinate 54,983, forward strand.
ACCGTCTGGTGTCGGAGGGGAAGAGCGTGATCGTGGCTGCCGCCGACACCTACCGGGCCGGCGCGATCGGGCAGCTGGAGCGCTGGGCGGAGCGGGCGGGGGCCGGTTTCGTGGGGGGTGAGCCGGGAGGGGATCCGGCCGCGGTGGCGTATGACGCCCTCGGCGCGGCCGCCGCACGGGGCACGGACGTGGTTCTCGTGGATACGGCCGGCCGCCTTCACACGCACGGCGACCTCATGCGGGAGCTCGCGAAGGTGGAGCGGGTGATCGGCCGTCGGCATGGCGGCGCCCCCCACGAGACCCTGCTGGTCCTGGACGCGACGGTGGGCCAGAACGGCCTCGTGCAGGCGCGCGAGTTCTCGCGTTTCGTGACGGTCACCGGGATCGTGCTCGCCAAGATGGACTCGACCGCGCGGGGGGGCATCGTGGTGGCGCTCCGAGAGGAGCTGGGGATCCCGGTGCGCCTGGTGGGTGTGGGCGAGGGCCCCGAAGACCTCGAACCGTTCGATGCGGACGACTTCGTCCGGGGGATCCTCGAAGCGCCATGAGCCTCACCCCGCTCGACAAGCCCGTCCAGTTCCTGAAGGGGGTCGGGCCCCGCCGGGCGGAGGCTTTCCAGCGGCTGGGGATCGTGTGCGCCCGCGACCTCCTCCATCACGTCCCGAGGCGCTACGACGACGCATCCACCATCACCCCCCTGGCACGGGTCGAAGTCGGGATGGACGTAACCGCCGTGGGCATGGTGAAGAACAAGGGCATCGTCCCCACGCGCTCCGGGCTGCGCATCTTTCAGGCCGTGCTGCAGGACGGGACCGGCATCGTGACCTGTGCATGGCCCGGTCAGCCGTGGCTGGACCGCACCCTGCAGGTGGGCGACCGGATCCTCGTGACCGGCCCCGTCAAGTTTTTTCACGGCCGACAGATCCAGCCGCGGGAGCACGCGGTGCTGGAGCGGGCATCGACCGCACCGTCCCCCACCCCCACCCCCGGCCCGCAGTCCCCCGCCACACCGCAGCCCGCCCCCACCCCCCCCGGCACCATCTTCGTCACCTATCCCGCCTCCGAACAACTCCCCCAATGGGTCCTGCGGCGCGTCATCTCCCTCAACCTGGAGCAACTGCTGCGACACGTCGGCGACGAGGACCACCTCACGCCCTCCGCCCGCCGCGCCCTCGGCCTCCCGGACCTCGCCTCCGCCTTCGCCACCCTCCACCGTCCCCCCTCCCTCGACCGAGTCGACGCGGCCACGCGCCGCCTCGCCTACGATGAACTCTTCTTCCTGCAGCTCCTGCAGGCGCGGGTCCGCTACCACGCCACGCGGGCGCGCCCCGGGATCGCGTTCGAGCGCACCAACGAGCTCATCCGCGCGCTCCACGACAGTCTCCCCTTCACCCTGACCGGGGCCCAGGTGGGCGTGCTGCGCGAGATCTACGCCGACATGGCCTCGCCCCACCGAATGAACCGGATGTTGCAGGGCGACGTGGGGTGCGGGAAGACGCTGGTGGCGCTTTTTGCCATGCTGCTGGCCGTCGAGGGGGGGTACCAGGCGGCGCTCATGGCCCCCACCGAGATCCTCGCCGAGCAGCACGCCGCGCGCATTCGCGAGTTCCTGGCCGGATTGCCTTGCGGTGTGGAGCTCCTGACCGGGTCGGCCACGGGGCGGCGGCGGGAGGAGGCACGAGCGCGTGTGGCCGGCGGAGAGGCCCGGGTGGTGATCGGCACCCACGCCCTCATCCAGGAGGGGGTCGAGTTCGACGCCCTTGGCCTGGTGGTGGTCGATGAGCAGCACCGTTTCGGCGTCCGCCAGCGCCTGGCCCTGGCCGAGCGCGACCCGGCCCCCGACGTACTCGTCATGTCCGCCACCCCGATTCCGCGCTCTCTGGCCATGGCGCTGCACGGGGACCTGGACATCAGCATGATCGACGAGCTGCCGGCGGGGCGGCGACCCGTGGCGACCCGGGTGGCCGGACCGGAGAAGCGCGAGGAGGTGTTCCGCGAGGTGGGGCGCCGGCTCGACCGGGGAGAGCAGGCCTACGTGGTGTACCCGGTCATCGAAGAGTCGGAGAAGGCGGAGTTGCGTGCGGCCGAGACCGAGTACGACCGGCTGCGGAGCGGCGAATTCGCGGGGCGCGAGGTCGCGTTGCTGCACGGCCGCATGCCTGCCGACGAGAAGGACCGCGTGATGCGTGCGTTCCTGGCGGGCGAGATCCGGGTGCTGGTGGCCACGACCGTGATCGAGGTGGGGATCGATGTGGCGAACGCGACGGTCATGGTGATCGAGAACGCCGAGCGCTTCGGGTTGTCGCAGCTGCACCAGCTGCGGGGCAGGGTGGGGCGGGGGGACCGCGGCGGGCTCTGCGTGGTGATCCCGGGCGGGACGGGTTCCTCCACCCGGGAACGACTCGCGGTCTTCGCCCGCACCAGCGACGGCTTCGAGATCGCGGCGGCCGATTTGAGGATTCGCGGCCAGGGAGACTTCTTCGGCGCGGAGCAGCATGGGCACGGCACGGGGCTGCGCTTCGCGGACATCCTGGTGCACGGTGACCTGGTGGGTCCGGCACGGGAGCGGGCGCGGGGCGTGGTGGATGGTGATCCCGAAGTTGCGAAGGAGGAGAATGCGCTCTTGCGGCTGGTGCTCGAGCGCCGCTACGGGGAGCGGTTGAAGCTGTTCGGGGTGGGATAAGCCGCCGGGACCTGTAAACCGCGGTTTACGGTTTGACAACCGCAGATGACCATCGTCCCGTGCACGGACCGGCCGGCCCCTCCCGACACGCCTCGCCGCCTCGCCGCCCGAGTTGTCGCACTCGCCGAACCGCGCGATCATTAGCGGTCCGTGCAGCTCCCACCCGACTCCACCCACCCGGGCATCGCCTCTCCCAACCCCATGTCCCACCTGGTCCGCAACCTCCCCGACCACGCCGACGAGACCGTCACGATCACCGGCTGGATCGCCGCCGTCCGCGTCCACGCGCGTGTCGCATTCCTGGTGCTGCGCGACGGCACCGGTACGGTCCAGGGCGTGGTCGTCAAGTCGCAGGTCCCGGCCGGGGTCTGGGAGCTCGCCACCTCGCTCACCCAGGAGGCGTGCATCGCGCTCACCGGCGTGGTCCGCCCCGACGCGCGCGCCCCCGGCGGCCACGAGCTCACCGTCTCTGCGGTCGAGCTTGTCGGCGCCAGCGAGGAGTTCCCGATCCAGCCCAAGGAACACGGCGTCGAGTTCCTGCTCGATCACCGCCATCTGTGGCTGCGCTCCCGCAAGCAGCGCGCGGGTCTGCGCGTCCGGGCCGAGGTCGAGCAGGCGATCCACGACTTCTTCTACGAGCGCGATTTCGTGCGGATCGACACGCCCATCCTGACCGGCTCGATCGGAGAATCCGCGGGGACTCTCTTCGAGACCGACTACTTCGGCGAGCGGGCCTTCCTGGCGCAGACGGGGCAGCTCTACGCCGAGTGCGCGTGTCCGGCCTTCCGCAAGGTCTACTGCTTCGGGCCGACCTTCCGGGCCGAGAAGTCGAAGACGCGCCGCCATCTGACCGAGTTCTGGATGATCGAGCCCGAGGTGGCCTTCGCGGATTCGAACGACAACATGGACCTGCAGGAGGAGTTCGTCTGCTCTATCGTGGCGCGCGCGGTGGAGCGCTGCGGGCCCGAACTGGAGGTTCTTGAGCGCGACCTCGGCCCACTCGAAGCGGTGAAGCCACCCTTCCCCCGCGTCAGCTACAGCGAAGCGGTCGAGCGGCTCAACGACGAGGGCCACGCATTCGAATGGGGACGCGATCTGGGCGCGGTCGAGGAGACCACGATCTCGGGCTGGTACGACCGGCCCGTCTTCGTCCATAACTACCCCAAGGCGGCGAAGGCCTTCTACATGAAGGAGAACCCCGACGACCCCCGCACGGCACTCTGCAACGATCTGCTCGCGCCGGAGGGCTACGGGGAGATCATCGGCGGCAGCCAGCGCGAGGACGACCTGGACCGGCTGCTGGCCCGGATCCGCGAGGAGAACCTCCCCGAGGAGGCGTACGGCTGGTACCTCGACCTGCGCCGCTACGGGACCTTCCCGCACTCCGGCTTCGGACTCGGCCTGGAACGGACGGTGGGGTGGATCACGGGACGGCCGCACATCCGCGAACTGGTCCCGTTCCCGCGTCTGATCAACCGGCTGTCGCCGTGAGCCGCCGCGCCCGCTGACAGTCGGCCCCCCGCGATGGTGACCCTCGCCGTTCCGCCCCGTCCCGCTCGCCGGGCACGCCGCGACCCCTGATCCCCCCGACGATGGCCACCCTCGTCATCGACCTCATGGACCGGCGGCCCATCTGGGCGCTTCCCGACCGCTCCCGCGCCGCCATTCTCGCCGCCGTCCCCGCCGACTGGACAGTACGCTTCATGGAGACCCCCGCGGACGGTTCAGGGGACGGCGTCCAGCGCGCCCCGCCCGAGCTCCTCGATGCGGTGGCTGACGCGCGCGTGTACATGGGGTACGGGATCCCGCCGGAGGTGCTGACCTCGGCGCCGGGCCTGGAGTGGGTACACTCGGGTGCCGCCGGGGTGGGGTCGTCGCTGGGCCCCGAGATGCTCGAACGGGACGTTCTCTTCACCAACTCGGCCGGAATCCACGCTGCACCGATGTCCGAAACCGTGCTTGCGATGATGCTGCACTTCGCCCGCGGCTTCGATGTGGCGGTGCGGGCGCAGCGGGAGGGGCGGTGGAGCGCGACGGAGTACTGGGCCGCGGACGCGCCCGTCGCCGAACTGGGGGGGTCGACCGTGGGAATCGTGGGGTATGGGGGGATCGGGAGGGCGGTGGCGCGCAAGGTGGCCGCGCTGGGGGGTCGGGTGGTGGCGGTGCGGCGGCGGGGCGGGGTGGGGGATGCGGTGGCCGGGCGCCCGGCCGAGGTAGTGGCCGGACAGGCGGGCCTCGACCGGGTCGTCGCGGAAGCCGACTACCTGGTGCTCGCCGTCCCCGAGACCCCGCGGACCCGTGGACTGATGACCCGGCGACGCCTCTTCGCCATGAAGCCGGGCTCCGTTCTCATCAACGTTGCGCGCGGACGGCTGGTCGACGAAGCCGCACTCATCGACGCCCTCGATGCAGGCCTCCTCCGCGGCGCCGGCCTCGATGTCTTCCGCTCGGAACCCCTCCCCCCCGGCCACCCCTTCTACACACACCCCAAAGTCCTCATGACCCCTCACGTCTCCGCCACCACCCGGCGCTTCTGGGAGCGCGAGACCGACCTCATCACCGACAACATCGGCCGCTTCGTCCGCGGCGAGCCGCTGCGCAACGTCGTGGACAAGGCGGCCGGTTACTGATCCGCCGCGACGCCCTGTCGACCAACCCCGGCCCGGTCGCTGGCACCGCGACCACCTCCTTCCTCCCAGAGGCACGCCATC
>JAPPNO010000086.1 GCA_028873845.1 Gemmatimonadota bacterium
GCGCTGCATGTGCAGGGCCTGGTTGAGTTCGTGGTCGGCCCACTTCCAGTGGAACTTCAGCACGGGGATGCCGTAGCGGTCGACGTTGTCGGGGTCGATCTCGCAGTAGCAGTCCTCGTTGGGGATCATCTCGCCGCGGCCGTCGAAGCCCATGAAGCTGCCGTAGTAGCGCCGGCAGTCGTCCTTTAAGCGCTGGCCGTAGCTGCCCTCGGTCAATGGCTCCAGGCCGCTGAAGGCGCCGAAGCCGGGCATGCGGCGGCCGCCGCCGAACTCGATGTGGTAGCCGCGGGGGAAGTCGAGCCGGCCCCGGAGCTGTTCGCCGTAGAGCCACCACGGCATGTACATGTGAATGGCCGACGCGCCGTCCTCGTTGTGGGGCGGCAGCGACTGGAGCGCGGGGATGTGGGCGGAGACGCCCGCGCCGACCGTGTCCATGACGTACTTGCCCACGAGGCCGGAGGAGTTGGCCAGCCCGTCGGGGAAGAGGTTGCTGGTGGAGTTGAGCAGGATGCGCGCGGACTCGCAGGCACTCGCGGCCAGCACCACCACGCGCGCCGCGGCGAATTCGTCGATGAGCGAGGCCTTGTCGATGTAATGGACCCCGGTGGCGTGTCCCCGCGAATCGACGGTGACTTCGCGCACCATGGCTCCCGTGCGGACCTCGAGGTTGCCGGTGGCGAGCGAGGGGGGGAGGAGGACAGTGGTCGACTGGAAGTTTGCGCGGATCGAGCAGCCGCGGCCGCAGGGGGTCGCCCAGTAGCAGGCGGCGCGGCCGCGCATCGAGTCGGCGGTGACGCGCCGGGCCAGTTCGTTGTTCGGGAAGATCTCGCCGGGCAGGCGGTCCGGATCCTGGGTCTCTGTCAGGATGGCCAGGTGGCAGGGGATGACGGGGATCCCCATGCGGCGGCAGGCCTTCCGCGTGAGGAGTTCGTACGCCCGCGGTGCCGGAGGAGGCTGCAGCACCCCCGGCGACGAGTTCGGCGTGTTCTCCAGCCCCTCGTTGGAGCCGTAGACCCCGATCAGCGCCTCGGTCCGGTCGTAGTAGGGCGCCACGTCCTCGTAGGACATCGGCCAGTCGAAGCCCAGGCCGTCGCGGGAGCGGGGCTTGAAGTCGTACTCGCCCATGCGGAGCGAGATCCGGCCCCAGTGGTTGGTACGCCCCCCGAGCATGCGCGAGCGCCACCACATGAACTCCGATCCCTCGGCCACCGAGTAGGGCTCGCCCGGCACCTGCCAGCCGCCGTCCACGGTGGCGTCGTAGAATCCGAAGGGCTTTTCGGGGGTGCCGGCACCGCGCAGCGGCGCATCCTTCGGCAGCTGGAACATCGGAGTCTCGCGGAGCGGATCGTAGTCGCGTCCGGCCTCCAGCATGAGCACGCGGAGGCCCGAAGTCGCCAGGATGAAGGCGGCGATCCCTCCCCCGGCCCCCGAGCCGACGACGATGGCGTCGTAGGTGGGGGACTGTCTCATCGCCCGCGGCCTGCGTTGAAGCCGGTCCCGGTTCGGAAGGGTCGCCGTTCGGGTGCGGCGCGGAGTTTTGCCACGGGCTGCTCCTCCTTGCCGGCCGGCCCCGGGGTCAGCCGTCTCCCGGCGGCTCCGGGGCGATCCGATCGGCTCTGAAGTTTGCGATCTCGAAGATGTAGGGACTCACCGGCGAGAACGCGCGGAAATTGTTCTCCTGCTCGGCCAGCTGCACGGAAGCGATCTCGTTCCCGTCCGCGTCCAGCGCCTGCACGGAGCGGTCGGGGGATTCCGCCATGACGGCATCCTGCGGGGCGAAGCCGCTCGCGCGCAAGCCCGAAAGCTCCTGGAGCAGGTCGCGCACCTTGACGCCCTCCACCTCCTCGCCATCCACGGTCCAGACCGAGTCCACGCGTTCGTAGACGGTGGTCGTCCCGTCCCGAGTCACCCGCACGCTCGCGATGGCCGCCGTGTCCGCGCGCACCATCACCTTGTTGCGCCAGTCGAAGAGCGACCGCGTCGCGGCGGCGCGCAGGTCCCCCTCGACCAGGCTCACCTCGTCGGCGTCGGGAAGGCGCGCGTAGAAGGTGCGGTAGCGGTTTCCGCTGTTGCCGAGCAGCACCGTCGCGGTGCCGTCGACGGTCATGGTCCAGGCGCTTCCGGCCGTCACGCCCATGCGTTCGTGGTTGGCGGGGTTGGTGGCCGCCACCGACCTCACCTCGACCTCGTCGACGGCGCGCACATAGCGGGCGATCGCGGCCGAGTCCGCCTCGAAGCCGTTCACCGTCCACACGCCCCCGTCCTTCGACAGCTCGATCGTTTCCTCCGGACCGGCGAGTTCCACCCGCGTGAGCCACTCGCCGTCCAGCTCGCCGAGCACCGCCGCCAGGCCCGAATCGTCCGCCGGGCTGTCTCCGCCTCCATCCCTGAGCACCGTCACCAGCAGGTAGAGCACCGTCACCGCCCCCAGGAAATAGAGCGATGCGCGCAGCGTCCTGTCACTCATCGTCGGCCTCCTCGGCCCTTGCTTCGGCCCCTTGAGCCCCCCCGCCTGCTTCCGCATCCCCTTCGCGCCACCTGCGTTCGGCCCGCTTCGTGCGACCCGTCACCCTGGCGAATCCCAGCAGGATGAAGAGCCCCGGCACGCCGATCAGCGAGGTCCACTTGAGCGCTCCCTTGCCGCTGTCCGACTCGAAGACCAGCGCGGGGGGCGTCCGGTCCTTGGAGCGTATGCCGATCAGGGCCTCGTCCTGGGCGAGCCAGTCCACGGCGTTGGCGGCGAAGGCCAGGTTCTGGGCGTACTGCTGAACGAAGCCGTCCTCCAGGAAATCGCCGTCGCCGACCACGACGAAGCGGCCGCCGGGATGCTCCGTCACCGCCGCCGTCTCAGCCCCTCCATCCTCGCCGGAGGGCGCCGCCAGCGACGGGTCGACCGCGACTGCGAAGGTGTGGACACCCGCCGCACCCTGTCCGGCCGCCAGTTCCATCCCGGGTTGGATGGGGGAGCCGGCCGGGGCCACGCCGCCGCTCTCGGTGGTGGTCCACAGCGGCGTCACCGTGGCGTCGTCCTCCTGCCAGGTCAACGGGGACGCCCAGGCGAAGTTGACGTTGTTGAGGTCGCGGTTGGTGGCGTGATTCTCGCCGCGGGTCGCGATCGGCCAGAGCGCGTACCGCCGAAGAATCCTGAAGATTCCCTGCGGAATCTGCACCTGGGCCGCGGACGCCGCGTCGAGAACGAGCTCCCCGGTCACCTTGACCCCGCGCGCGGCCAGCATGTCCTCCAGACCGCTGATCACGGGCATGGCCATGGGCGACTGGGGATTGAAGGCGTGCCGTTCGATCAGCAGCAAAGCCGCCCCGCCACCGTTCAGGAACCCGCCGATCGCGTCGGCCGCCTCCGGCGCCACCGGCGTTTCGGGCGCCGCCACGACCAGCACATCGATGGAGTCGTTGTCGAGGGTGGCGGCCGAGTCGGTCTCCATGTTGACGGAGCTCACCTCGTACCGGTCGGCCACGGCCTCCCGGAACGCCCGGTAGTGGAACGGCTCCTTCGCCCCGAAGCCGGTCATGAAGGCCAGCCGGGGCCGCTCCTCGGTGGTCATGCTGGCGATCGCCGAGACCAGGCGGAACTCGAGATCGTCGGCGCGGTCGATGACGGGAATGATCTCCTGCGCGTCGGCGTAGGTGAGCGCGAGCCCGAAGTACCCGCGCTTGATCTGGAACTCGTCGTCGCCGATCACGTTGAACTCGATCGGCATGATCCCCATCGACGAAGCTTCCTCCTCGTCCTCGTCGCCGTCGTCCGGATTGATCTCGCGGACCGCGAGCATCCCGTCGGAGGCGCCCTCCAGGTCGGCCACCAGGTCCCGCACGTCCCGCTCGATGACCTGGATCTCCTGGGGGAGGTCGTCGCTCAGGAAGAGGGTCAGGTTCACGATGTCGTCCAGGCTGCCCAGGATCTCGCGGCTGCCGTCGGAGAGGGTGAAGAGATTGTCGTCGGTCAGGTCGAGCCGTCCCCGCACGTGCCCGCCCAGCAGGTTGAGCACCAGCACGCCCACCGCGATCACCGCGGTGCCGATGCGCAGCCTGCGGAAGGCTTCGCCCTTCAGGCTGAGGCGCTCGCGGCCCAGGGCGGCCACGGCAAGCAGCAGGAAGAGTCCGCATGTGGAGGCGAAATAGAGGAGGTCCCTCAGATCGATCACGCCCCGCCCGACATTCTCGAAGTGACTGATCACCGACAGCTGGAGCAGCCAGCCGCCGAGCCAGCGCGGCAGTCCCATCTGCACGACCGGCGACCCGATCAGCACGAGAAGGAAGCAGGCGAGCGCCCCCACGATGAAGGCCGTGATCTGGTTGCGTGTGATCGCCGAGGCCCAGATCCCCACCGCGAGCATCTGCGCCGTGAGGAGCGCCGCGCCCACGTACTGCGCGAAGACGATGCCCCCGTCGGCCTCGGACACGAAGAGGACGCCCACCGCCATGGGCAGCGTGCCGGCCAGCGTGATCAGTACGAAGATCCAGCTTCCCAGGAACTTGCCGAGCACGACCTCGGTCTCGCCGAGCGGCTGCGCGATCAGCCACTCCAGCGTGCGGCTGCGGCGCTCCTCCGCGATGGTCCGCATCGCAATGGCGGGAATGAAGATCATCAGAAGCCAGGGCAACAGGTCGAAGAAGGGCCTGAGCGTCGCCCTCTGCATGGCGTAAAGCGACCGGAAGGACAGGTAGAGGCCCAGGCCCAGGAAGGCGACCGCCAGCACGTAGGCGGTGGGCTGGTCGAAGAAGCTGCGCAGCTCCCGGCGTGCGATGAGGAGGACCTGTTTCATCATGCTCTTCATGACTCCTCCTCCTTCTCCGGGGATTGCTCCGCCCCCTGCGCGTCCGTCTCCGGCCGCGGTTCCATGGTCAGCTCGTGGAAGAGCTCCTCGAGGGAGGCGCGCTCGCGGGTCAGCTCCCACAGGACCCAGCCGTGCTCGGTGGCGAGCCGGAAGATCCGGGGCCTGAGCTCATGGTCGCCCGCGGCCTCCAGGTGGACGCGCAGGCGGCCGTCCACGGGTTCCGAGGAATGATCGGTGACCCCGGGAAGTCCGTGCAGCGTCTCGGCCACATCCTGTCCCTCCGCCTCGACGGTGTAGCGGGTCACCCCGCGCGCCGCGTCCATGAGCTGGGCGACGGTGCCGTCGGCGGCGATCGCACCGTTGGAGATGATCAGCAGCCGGTCGCAAACCGCCTCGACCTCTTGCATGACGTGGGTGCTGAGAATCACCGTGCGCTCGGTCCCGAGCGAGTTCACCAGCTTGCGGATCTCGACGCGCTGGTTCGGGTCCAGCCCCTCGGTGGGTTCGTCGAGCACCAGGATCTCGGGCTCGTGCAGAATCGCGCCGGCCATACCGGTGCGTTGCCGGTACCCCTTCGAGATCTCGTTGATGGGCCGGAAGAAGACATCTTCCAGACCGGTTTCCTCGACAGCGCGTCCGATCCCCGCGCGGGTCTGCGCCGCGTCCAGTCCGCGCAGCCGCGCGACGTACTCCAGGAACTCGCAGACGAGCATGTCGTCGTAGAGCGGGTTCGCTTCGGGCAGGTAGCCCACGCGCGACTTGGCGGCGGTGAGATCGTCGCCGATGGGGGTGCCGTCGAAGCGGATCTCACCCTCGTCGGGCTGAAGCGTGCCGGTCAGCATTCGCATCGTGGTCGTCTTTCCCGCGCCGTTGGGACCCAGAAAGCCGACGACCTCCCCCCTGTCCACCTCGAAGGTGGCCCCGTCCACCGCCACGATGGGCCCGTAGCGCTTGGTCACCCCTTCCACCGAAATCATCCGTTTCCGTCCCTCCTGTGTTTGGCGAAGAAAACCGCGTCTGCCCGGTCAGCTGACGCGGTGGGTTCCCTGTCGCGACCCATGACTTCCCTCAACGGGGGTGCTGCCATGGGCCGCATGCGTGAACGGAACCCTCTTACCGATTTGTTCCTCTCAGCGCATCGGCGGTTGCCGGAAAGGATTGTAGGCCGATTGGGAACGGCTGTCCAGAGGCCGAAACGGGGCTGCGAGGGGCCGCTTGGCGCCCGTGTTTGCGGGTGAGCCGGTACGATCGTGTCGCCGCCCGGTGACTGCGCGACGGCGGTCGACGTAGTATGATGTCAGACAGGCCGGTACCGATCCTGTCCGGCCGGACTGCAGGGCAACGATTCGGAGCGGGCGACGGGCCCCTCCAACACCACAATCCAGAGGGAGGCAGGACGCATGAAACTACTTCGTATAGTACCAATCCTGCTGGTCTTCGCGCTGCCGCTCGGCGCCCAGCAGACTGGAACCGTATCGGGGACCGTCACCGCGGAGGGCACCGGTGTTGTGGGTGCCCAGGTGGTCCTTTCCCACGCCGAGACCGGAGCCCAGTACGGGGGCCTGACGGAGACCGGGGGGCGCTACAGCGTCACGGGGGTGCCCGCGGGCTCCTACAATGTCGCAGTGCAGATGATCGGCTTCAGCGCGGACGACGATGTGGTCAGCGTGACATCGGGCGAGACCACGACCCACGATGTCGCCATGGTGCCGTCGGCACTGTCGCTCGGCAATCTGTCCGTGCTGGCCGAACGCGCGGAAGCGAGGAAGACGCCGGTGGCCTTCAGTGACGTTTCGAAGGCGCAGATCCAGGCCCAGCTCGGCTCGCGCGACCTGCCGCTGGTGCTGAACGTCACGCCGTCGGTGTACTCGACCGTGCAGGGCGGGGGCGCCGGCGACGCGCGCGTCAACGTCCGCGGCTTCAGCCAGCGCAACACCGCGGTCATGATCAACGGCGTGCC
>JAPPNO010000094.1 GCA_028873845.1 Gemmatimonadota bacterium
CAGGTTCGGCAGCTGCCGCTTCTTGGTCTTGTTGTGAGCGTGGGAGACGTTGTAGCCGACCAGCGGCCGTTTCCCCGTGATGTCGCACTTGCGGGACATCGTGATCCTCCGTTCGTACCCCAGAGTCCGTGGATGATTCCGTGCGCGCCTACTTTTCTTCCTTGAAGAGCACGTGGCGGCGCAGGACGGGGTCGTAGCGCCTGAGCTCCAGACGCTGGGGGTGGTTTCTCTTGTTCTTCGTGGTGCTGAAGCGATAGGGGCTCTCGGTGCTGGACATCTTGATGATGACCCGGGGGCCCTTGCCGGACTTCTTCGCCATGATTCTCTCCTTCGGCGGTCCGTGCGTTTCACCGGCTTCCTCGGCCCGGCGCTCGCCGGGTCCGCCGTGGACCGCCAGATAAGATAGCCCGTTGACCGGATTCGTCCAGTCGGAATACAATAGGTGCTGCCCGGTTTTCCTTGACCAGGGACCCCCCCCCCGCCCGCGGCCGCCGCGGCGCGAAACCCGGAATAACGAAGTGAAGAAAGACATCCACCCCGACTACCGGCCCGTCGTCTTCCAGGACGTCTCCACCGGCTACGCCTTCCTGACCCGCTCCACCGTCTCGACCAAGCGGACGATCCAGTGGGAGGACGGCAACGAATACCCGCTCGTCACCCTCGAGATCTCGTCGTCGTCGCACCCGTTCTACACGGGCACCCAGCGTCTGCTCGACACCGCCGGCCGCGTGGAGCGCTTCCAGCGCCGCTACGGGATCCAGGAGGAGGCCCAGGAGGACTAGCGGGCTAAGCCGCCCCCGCTACCCCCTCGTCGTCTCCTCCACCTCCGCATACGCGTCGTGCTCGTGGATCGACTCGAAGTTGACCACGTGCACCCGGAACCACGTCACTTGTTCCATCGCCCGGAGCCCCAGCGTCACCTCGCGCACCAGGTCCTCGACGAAGCGCGGGTTGTCGTAGGCCCGCTCGGTGACCCACTTCTCGTCGGCGCGCTTGAGCACCGGGTACAGTCCGCACGAGGCTGAATCGTCCACCAGCGCGACCACATCCTCGATCCACAGCTCGCCCTCGAAGCGCGCCTGCACGGTGACCATGCTGCGCTGGTTGTGCGCCCCCCGCGCGCTGATCTCGCGAGAGCAGGGGCAGAGCGTGGTTACGGGGACCTTCACCGTGAGCACGAAGTCGTCCTCCACTCCGCTCGACGCGTCGAAGGCACAGTCGTAGGACAGCAGGCCCGCCGCGCCCGTGACCGGTGCCCGCTTCTCCATGAAGTAGGGGAAGGAGACCCGCAGGTGCGCCGTTTCGGCGTCCAGGCGTTCGCGCATGGTGCGCAGGATCGCCGGGAGCGCGTCCACCGAAACGACGCCATCGTGCGAGTTGAGGATCTCCATGAACCGGCTCATGTGGGTGCCCTTGAAGTGGTGGGGCAGGTCCACCGACATGTCGATCGTCGCCACGGTGTGCTGTGCCGCCCTCTCCCGGTCCTTGACCGCGATCGGGAAACGGATGTTCTGGACCCCCACCTTCGCGATCGGGACGCGGCGCCCGTCGGGGTTGGCCTGCACGTCGGCCAGGGTGGCGCTTTCGAAGGGCGCGTTCACGATTCGTCCGGCCCGCCGGTGGCTTCCGGTTCGGCCCGTCGTTTCCGGTCGATGCGCCGCATTTTCCGTTTCACCGCGGCGGCCAGGTCGATGCCGCGGCTGTTGGCGAAGTTCAACAGCGCGATGCAGACATCGGCCGCTTCGTCCACGAAGTCCGCCTCGTCCACCTGCCGGCCCTTCCAGACCTTCTTCTCGAGGTTGGCGAGTTCGCCGGTTTCGCCGGCGAGTTCCAGGGCGAAGAACCGGGGCGGGCGGTGGGGGAAGGCGGCCTCCTGGTAGCGATGGAACTCGGCCTGCAGGGCCTCGAGTCCGTCGTAGCTGGCGGGGAGGAAGGCGCTCGGGGAGTCGATAGGGGTGTCGGCGTTCATGGGCGGGGGCTGGCGTGGGTTGGGCGGCGGTTCCGCCCGTGCCGTGAAAAAATGCCACAACCGGGCCATATTGTCGAACATGGACGACAAGGACGGCAGTTCGGAAGGGAGACCCGTGCGCATCGGCATCGTGTCGGTGTCGGACCGCGCGTCTCGCGGCGAGTACGAGGACCGGGGCGGGCCGGCGGTGCTCGACTACCTGGGGGAGGTGCTGGTGACTCCATGGGAGGCGGAGACGAGGGTGATTCCGGATGAGGTGGAGTTGATTCGGGCGACGCTGGTGGAGCTGGTGGACGATGCGGGGTGCTGTCTGGTGATTACAACCGGGGGCACCGGGCCCGCGCCGCGGGATGTCACGCCGGAGGCGACCGCGGGCGTGATCGAGAAGGAGCTGGCCGGGTTCGGCGAGGCCATGCGGGCGGTGTCGCGTCCCCACGTGCCGACCGCGATCCTGTCGCGCCAGGTGGCGGGGGTGCGGGGGAGGGGGTTGATCATCAACCTGCCGGGCTCGCCGAAGGCCGTGCGCGAGTGTCTGGATGCCGTGTTCGCGGCGGTGCCGGACTGCGTGGACCTGATCGGGGGGCCGTATCTGGAGACGGATAGAGAGCGGGTGAAGGCGTATCGGCCGCATTGAGGGGAGGTCGATGACGCTCCGCACCCTGTCGCCGGGAGCTTGTGGTATCGTTTGAACGGCGGACAGGCTTTCCATCGTCATTCCGGAAGCGGTTCCGGCGGAGCGCAGGTGAAATCGAGTGAAATCGACCTTGACTTCTTCCCCCGATTTCCGCCATCCTTAGAGGCTAGGGTGTTCCCGCCAGACACCGCCCCGACCTCCCCGGAGAATCACCGAATGGCCAAGAAGGGCAAGCTGCAGAAGAACGACCGCCGCGCGGAGCTGGTCGCCAGGTACGCCGAAAAGCGGCAGGAACTGACGAACATCATGAAGGATCCGGAGGCGTTGCCCGACGCGAAACGGAAGGCCATGGCGTCGCTGCAGGCCCTGCCCCGCGATTCGGCCGCCGTGCGCTACCGCAACCGCTGCCAGATGACCGGCCGGCCCCGCGGCTTCATCGGCAAGTTCGGCATCTCCCGGATCGCCTTCCGCGAGATGTCGCTGCACGGGTTGATTCCGGGGGTGCGCAAGTCATCGTGGTAGTGCGGGGGGACTCCGGTCCTCCTCCGGATCGGCGCTGAATTCGGGGCGGGGGTATTCGGCGAGCCGGTCCATCAGGGATTCGAGTTGCCGGCGGCGCTTCGCGCTGACCCACCTCATGAGGCGCCGTGCCCCGAAGTAGAGTCCCCCGATCACGACAACGGGGAAGAGAACGCTGAAGAGCGTCGAGCCGAGAATCTTCTGGCCCACGAAGAGTCCTACGCCGAGCCCCACGCCCAATCCCCCCGCTCCGACCACCCCGCCGAAGAGATTGTCGGCGGACGCCTGCAGGTCCTCGGAGGCGTGAATGCGGGTTTCGCCCTTTCGTGACGAGATGCTGACCTGGATGGAGCGATCCCCTCCTTCGGCCGACTTCCATGTGAGCGTACGACCCGCCATCCTGACGCTCCCGGGTCCCAGGGAATCGTACTTGGCATCCATTTCCGCCGAGACCTGCCAGAAGTCCTCGTGAGTGATTTCGCCGGGAATGATCCGCTCCGTCCGGATCGTCAGGGGGGTCCCCGCCCACCGTATTCCGGGCTCCGGCGACTCGAAGTGGTCCATCCGGGCCGCGGCGCGCTGGACGTACTCCGGGTCGATCCCCGCCTCGGCCGCGGCATCCTGAATCTGGGCCAGCGTGAGTCCCTCGCCGTCGGGGCCGCGACCGCGCCCCGCCTCCTCTTCCTGAATCTTCGTGGCCAGCTCCAGCAGATGTCGCACATCCTCGTCGCCGTACCGGCGGGACGAGGGGCGTCGGTCGTCGGATGACATTGCGCGTGGAGAGCCCGAGGTTCAGGAATGGGTATGACCGCGACTACGAAGCTAACATGACCCCTCGCGCCACTGCGCTGACCGCGCACGCCGGAATCGAGGTCCCGCTCATCTGCGGGGCGATGTACCCGTGCAGCAATCCGGAGCTGGTGGCGGCGGCGTCGGAGGCGGGAGGGATCGGGATCGTGCAGCCGGTCAGCCTGACCTGGGTGCACGGGTACGACTTCCGCGAAGGTCTGCGCCACATCCGCAGCCTGACCGACGGGCCGATCGGCATGAACGCGCTGATCGAGAAGGCGTCGAAGAGGTACCACGAGCGGATGACCGGGTGGATCGACATCGCGCTGGAGGAGGGGGTGCGCTTCTTCGTCACCTCGCTGGGCAAACCGGGGTGGGTGGTGGACCGGGTGGCGCCGCACGGGGGGGTGGTCTACCACGACGTGACGGAGCGCAAGTGGGCGCTGAAGGGGCTCGAGTCGGGGGTGCACGGGCTGATCGCGGTGAATCGCCGGGCGGGAGGGCACGCGGGACCGCGCGGGGTGGAGGAGTTGCTGGATGAGGTGGGTGATCTCGGGGTTCCGGTGGTCTGCGCGGGTGGGGTGGGGACGCCGCGTGAGTTCGCCCGGGCGCTGGAACTCGGCTACGCGGGCGTCCAGTTGGGGACCCGGTTCATCGCCACGCACGAGTGCACCGCTTCGGACGCCTACAAGCGGGCCATTCTGGAGGCCGGCGAGGAGGACGTTGTTCTCTCGGAGAAGCTCACCGGGGTTCCGGTTTCGCTGCTGCACACCCCGTACGTGCGCCGCATGGGTCTCAGGGCGGGTCCGCTGGCGAAGCGGCTGTTGCGCCACAACCGCACGAAACACTGGATGCGCCTGGCTTACTCGGTGAAGTCCTTCCGGCAGCTCAAGCGGTCGCTGCGCGATGAGGAGCGGGAGCTCTGGCAGGCGGGGAAGAGTGCGGCGGGGATCTCGGCGATCGAGTCCGCGGGGGATGTGGTGCGGCGCTACTCGGCGGCGCTGGGCCCCTGACCTCTCCCACCCCTCCGAACCCCGGTCGTGTCGGTCGCGCGGCGCGGGGCCTGCACGCTGTCGGTCCCCTCCGGCCCTTCCCCCTCCTCCGCCACCACCGTCACCGTATCGAACAGCTCGAAGCGCCTCGAAACCGGGACGATCTCGTTCGCGATTCGAACCATCGGCTCCTCGATGAATCCCCCGGCCGGGGCCAGCGCGGCTTCCGTGTAGCGGCTGCCCGGGTTCCACAGGATCCACTCCTCGATGCCCACGTCGTAGGTGGCCTGGATCTGCGCGCGCACTTCCGGCGCCTCGTACCGGGGCGGCCCCAGCGTGAAGTCCTGCAGCCAGGGACGGGTGGCGCCGGCGCCCTCCATCCCGGCCGAGCGCTCAACCGCTTCCTCCAGCGCGCGGCGCACGATCTCGTACGGATACGAGTTGGGTTTCTCGTAGCCGAAGCTGCCCTTCCAGTAGTGGCTCGGATAGACCATGGGGAGCGCCACGTCGATCACGTCGATGAACGATTCCCAGACCTGTCCGATCCCCACGTCCCGCGTGGCGGAGGTCGTGACCCCGAATACGTCGGCGGTGACGTCCACGCCCAGCTCGGAAAGCTCTGCGCGGCTGTACGCAAGGAATTGCCGGATCGCCTCGGTGCGGGGCCGGCCTTCGCGGCCCGGGAAACGGGCACGCCCGAGAGCCGACGCCGGCGCGTCCGGGAATCGCACGTAGTCCCACTGGATTTCGGGGAAGCCCATCTCGGCGACTTCGCGCGCGAGGTCGACGTGATACTCCCACACGCCTCGGTTGAACGGGTTCAGCCACACCGTCCCGTTGTTGTCCTCCCATGTGCCGCCCGAGGTGTCCTGCACGGCCAACCCCGGCCGCGCAGCCGCCAGCAGCGGATCCTTCACGATCACGATGCGTGCGATCGGGTAGATTCCCGCCTCTTCCAGCTGGCTGAGCAACCAGGTCATGCTGGGAATGCGGATCTCGCCGGTTGCGCCGATCTCCCGGGCCAGCGGCACGGCGGTGCGGTGGCTCACGTAACCGGTGGCGTCCTTGATGTCGATCACGAAGCTGTTGACTTCGGTGCGCTGCGCGAGGCCGATCAGCGCGGCCATGCGCCTCCGCGACCCCGCGGACCACGAGTTCACGTAGATCCCGCGCACGTGCTCCGGACGTTCGAAGAAGAAGAAGGTGCGCTCGTCGGCGGTCAGTCCACTCTCGCCCACCGCGCGGGTGAGGGGATCGGGATCCGGATTGGGCCTGGCCGCTGCTGGGGCCGCAACCGGAGATTCCCCGGGCGCCCCGGCTCCGGCGTGAATCCCCTCGACCGCCACTTCCCCCGTGGAAGGCCCCGCAACCTGCATCTCTTCGACCGAAGCCGCAGGCAGCGACGAACCGGTCTCCGGCGCGGGATTGGCGCCCCCGGCCGGAGTCCCGGCGGTTTCCGCGTCCTGGCGGGACACGTCCTCGCCCTCCTTGCATCCCGAAAACAGAATCGCAATCATGAGCCCGGCCGCCAGATGTTTCATGGCCCAATATAACCGAAAACCACAGCTCTGAGGCACGCGCTTCCCGCATCGGCGCCGGACGCGCCCCCGGGAGGTCGCCGGGTGGACGGCCGGACTTTGGAACCAACGCGCCCCGTCGCTATCTTCCTTCTGCTCCGGCCTCGAGCCGGACTCTCGGGGCCATAGCTCAGCTGGGAGAGCGCTGGCTTTGCAAGCCAGAGGTCACCGGT
>JAPPNO010000080.1 GCA_028873845.1 Gemmatimonadota bacterium
CCTCCCCTTCTTGACCACCCACCCGTTCTGGCGCGCGACCTTCAGCGCTCCCACCACCGAATACACCGGGTTCTCGGAAACGAACGACGTTCCGCCCTCCTGAAGGATCCCCAGGATCTCGCGGGCGCGAAGCGGCCCCCCGTCAAGGCGGAGGATCCCGACGACGCGCACCGCCAGATCCGCGGTCGTCTCCCACTTGCGGACCGACCTGCCGACGCCCGTTTCGGCGGCGGTTCCGATTTCGGGGAGCGGTGGGGCGCTCGCCAGCCATTCATCGAACTCGGCCACGAGCTTCCTCGCCTCTTCCACGCGCTTCAGGTAGGCGAGGAGAGCGGGGAGGTCGGGATGGGATGACGGGATCATCTGTTGCTCCCTTGGGAAGAGTCGGGGGACCTGGCCGTCTCGTGCCGTGCGGTCTGAGGGACCGTCCCCGGCCGGCCTCGTTCCATTGGGTGGTCCTGCCGTGGGGAGTCGGGATTCGTCCGGTAGTGCGGCCCTCTCGGGTCGGGTCCACTTACAGCAAACGTAGGAATACGAACTCGATATTGTCAAGTAAGTGATCGTTCAGTAGGATGGCAATGTTCGCTTAGTGATGACAGTGATTTGCCGATCAGTGCCGTCACAATCGATCCGACCCCGTCATCCGCCGACCGCAAACCCGGCTCCGTGGACGGCCATGGTGACACCGCGGCTGCCGAGCGCCAGCTTGAGACGACACCCCGGGCGCCCCGGTGCTCGGCCACCGTCCTCCACCCCGAAACACAGGATCCCCGCTCATGCCCGTACCCACCCACCACGCCGAAGCCCTGGGGAGTTGCTTCGGAGACGTGTACGGATGCCGAGGAAGGGAATTCGGCAGCCTCTCCCGCGGCGTCCGCGGCGTCTCGGACGGCATCGAAGGCGTCCAATGGAACGCCGGATACCGCACCCGTGACGGCACGGCCTGGCTGGGCGTCAACCTCGAGGGCATGAAGTACGACCACTGGCCGGCCGCGCGCTTCATCGAGCGGGAGCTCTCCCGTCCGCTCCTCCTGACCCGGTATCGCGGATGGGTCGCGAGGCCCGGGAGGGTGATCGTGCGGTGGACGCGGGACGCGTGGCAGGTTCATGCCCGCCCTCCGATCGAGGAGCGGTACCTCGACCCCACGCCGCTTGCGCTGGATTGCTTCGATGACCGGGACTGGACGGGACGCGTTGCGAGGCGCGCGAGACTGCCTGGACCCCGAGCGGAACTATCGGGGACGCCGGATGGTCGCGGTCACGCTGCTCGCGTCCGGGCGGCGGGTTGTGACGCCCGTGACGCCGCACCTCGGGTTCAGGACCGAGCTCGCTGCGGTATCGCCTCGCGAAATGCGGCGGGCGAGGGAGAGCCTCGAAGTGCTTCACGAGTTCGCCCGGTACCGCTCGAAGCCCTACGACCGGCGCGACGGGCGCTGATCCGCGTGGGCCTCCCGTATCTTGGATCACGATGCGCGCCGTGGGCAAACGCCCATTTCGGCGGCGTCCCGGTCAGGCGCGCCTCGTCGTCGCGCGGCGTCCCGGTCCACCGACCTGTACCCGGAACCCTGTCGGGAGGACGCCGAAGCAGGCTTCTCGGTCCCCGAGACGGGAGTTCGTGCCGGTACTGGGGCGTTCCTGCCGGTTGATGTCGCCGGCTGGGGTGGGGGCGGGGGCGCTCTTCGGGAACCGACGGCTGGACGGGGACCTGGTGGGGGTGGGTTCCAGCGTCGAATGCGGGACTGAACGCCAGATGTTGTGGTGTGCGGCGGGCGGGAGTACACATTTTGCGGTTTTCTTGTAACTTCCTTCTGTGAGGTCGCCGACCGGCCGGGTGGTGGATTCAACGCTGTGAGACCCCTTCCCGGGTGGGTCGGCAGCCTTCCTAACCCAAAAACAGGAGCATAGCGGTGCGAAACCTCATTTCCTTCACTGTGACGGCTCTGGCCGTGATGTGTCTGGTCCTGCTTCCGGCCGGTGCGGCTGGAGCTGAGCAGCCCGTTCCGGGCGATGAACCGGTGGCGCGTCCTACCTCTGGCGAGGTCTCTTCGGATCGCGCGGAAGGCTCTCCGGACCGCCGGAAGGTGCCGCCGACGGTGCAGATCACCCGGAGGGCTTGCAGCGACTCATCGCGCTGTCATAACAATGTGGGTTCCGATGCGCCCCCCGACTCGATCTTCATGCTCGTGTTTGCGTGGTCGGAAAAAGTAACCGGCTTCGAAAAGGCAGACCTTGAAGACGAAGGAGGCCAGTTCGCAGGCGACTTGGTCCACGCTAACCAGTCCAACTCCGCCGCCACCAAGGACACCTTCGAAATCTCGTTCGTGCCGCGGCGTGACGACGATCGCAGAATGGTGACCATTACCGTACCGGCGAATGTGGCGATGAACGGAGCGAACGAATCGAACCGTCAGGCCGTTCAGCGCTTCGAGGTGGACACCAGACGGCCTACGCTGACGAGCGCCGAGGTGAGCCGGGACACGATTTGGCTCACCTACCACGAGGCGCTGGACGAGAACTATGAGCCCGTCCTTGCAGATTACGTCATCACCGCGTGGTCGTCCGTGGGGGACGCAACTCCGAAGACGGGTTTCAATGGTGTTGTTCCAATGTTCGTAAGGATCAACGGAGACCGCGTGCGACTGATCTTGGCGGAAGCGACTGCCGAGGGGGATTCCGTGGAAGTCGATTACACCCCTGACGCTGTTCCGGTCCGCGACGCAAAGGGCAATTTTGCCAGCGCTCTTGTGGACCAAAAAGTCACCAACCTCCGACAACCGCTCCGGACCCCCCCCGGACGGCTCACTGACCTGAGGGCCACCACCGGTACCACCAGCATCACGCTGAGCTGGTCCAAACCCGACACGGGCACCGCCAACATCACGGCCTACGAGGTCGGGGTGCAGTCTGGAGAAGGGGAGGACTATGTCGGTCTGCGCACGGCCTTAAATGCCGACACGACCTTGACCTACACCCATTCGGGCCTCACAGCCGACACCACCCTGCGCTACCGCGTCCGCGCGGTCAGTCCCCACGGCAACGCGGCGTGGGCAACGGTCCGCGCCACGACCGGCGGCACGGGCTCCGGCACACCCGGCGCGCCGACCGGCCTCACCGCCACCGCAGCGGGCGAAACCGCCATCAGGCTCTCATGGACCGCGCCCAGCGACAACGGCGGTTCGGCGATTACTGGCTACAAGATCGAAGTCTCGAACACGGGTACGTCGGGCTGGACCGTTCTGACCACCGTCAACGCCACCTCCCATAACCACACCGGGCTGAGTGCCGGGACCACCCGCTTCTACCGGGTGTTCGCAATTAACGCCAACGGCGAGGGTCCAGCTTCCAACACCGCCAGCGCCACCACCACTACGGCGTCGCCCCCCGACCCCCCCAGGAACCTCAGGGCCACGGCCGCGAACAGCAGCCAGATCAACCTGACTTGGGATGCGCCGGCCGACAACAACGGCGCGGCCGTCACGGGGTACTACATCGAAGTGTCCGACGACGCGGGCTCCACCTGGACCGACCTCGTGGCGAACACGGGTTCAACCGCAACGACCTATCCCCACCCCGGACTCAATCCCAACACCACGCGCCACTATCGCGTATCCGCAATCAACAGCGCGGGTACCGGCAACCCCTCCAACGTCGCCAGCGCCACGACGCCGGCCAATCGCCCCGGTCGACCCACCCTCCTCACAGCCACCGCGCAGGGACAGAACCAGATCAACCTGAAATGGCAAGCACCCTCCGACGACGGAGGCTCCGCCATTACCGGCTACCGGATCGAGAGGTCGTTGCAAAGGACCACTGGATGGACCGTCGTGGTGGCCAACACGAACGCTACGGATACGGAATGGGAGGACCGCAACCTGGATCCCGGCAGCACTCGGTACTACCGGGTATCGGCGATCAACTCGTCGGGGGTGGGGCCGGTCTCGAATGTGGCCACCGCCACGACCGACGCGAGGGTCCCGAATGCTCCGACCGGCCTGACTGCAAAGCAGCAAGGCAAGACCAGCATATTGCTGCGATGGAAAGCGTCCTCTGACGACGGCGGCGCGCCGATCACCGGCTACGAGATCGAAGTCACGGTGCACCTGGATTCGATGTGGACCGTTCTGGATACCACGGCGGCCGCGATCCCCGACTATCTGCACACCGGCCTCGCACCGGGAAGCACGCGCTACTATCGAGTATCTGCGATCAACTCGGCGGGCAAGGGGCCGGTATCGAATGTGGCCGGCGACACCACTCCGGCCGACCCGCCCGGGGCACCCACCAACCTCATGGCTACCGCCAACGGCCCGACGCAGATCGACCTGTCGTGGACGGCGCCCGAGGACAACGGCGGTGCGGACATCACCGCCTACCGGATCTGGTTCTCGGTTACCAACGGCCAGACCTGGAGCCTGCTGGAGGGGAGCACCGGGTCCGACGCGACCACCTGGTCGGACACGGGCCTCGAGCCGGCCACTACCCGGCACTATCGGGTGGCGGCGATCAATCGGGCGGGCATAGGCCCCCAATCCGACACTGCCAGCGCCATGACCGACGCTATCCCACCCGACCCACCCACCGAGCTGATCGCAACCAAGCGCGGAACCTCGCAGATCGACCTCGTGTGGACACCCCCAGTCAACACGGGCGGCGTCCCGCTCAAGGGCTACCAGATCGAGGTGTCCGCCGACGGCGGCTCGCAGTGGGAAATCCTCGAAGCCAACACGGCATCGCTCTCGGCGAAGTACCCCCACACCGGGCTGGACCCCGCCTCCACCCGCCACTACCGAGTCTCCGCCATCAACACCGCCGACCTCGTGAGCGAAGCGTCGAACGTGGACTCCGCCACCACCGACGCAACCACCCCGGACCCGCCAACGGACCTGACGGCCGAGGCCGACGGAACTTCACAGATCGACCTCGACTGGACGGCGCCGGACTATGACGGCGGTGCGGACATCACGGGCTACCGGATCGAGGTGTCGACCGACCGCGGCAACGTCTGGAAGGATCTGGTCGAGAACACCGAATCCACCGCCACCTCCTACGAGCACACCGGGCTGGCGCCCGCCTCGACGCGCCACTACCGCGTCTCGGCGGTCAACCGGGTCGGACCGGGCGATCCGTCGAATACCGCGGAGGCCACCACGGACGCCACGGTGCCGAACGCGCCGCTGGGACTCACGGCGACCGCCAAGGACCATTCGCAGATCAACCTGGATTGGGATGCGCCGGGCTTCGACGGGGGCGCCGCGATCACCGGCTACCGGATCGAGGTGTCGGCGGACGCGGGGACGACGTGGACGAACCTGGTGGCCGACACGGATTCGACCGTGACCGAGTACTCGCACACCGGCCTCAACCCCGCCACCACCCGGCACTACCGGGTCTCGGCGATCAACGAGATCGGGACGGGTGAACCGTCGAACGTGGCCGACGCGACCACCGACGCGATCGCGCCGAATCCGCCCACGAACCTCGAGGCGACGGCCAGCGCGCCGACGCGCATCGACCTGACCTGGTCGGCGCCGCTGTACGACGGGGGCGCCCCGGTGACGGGCTACCGGATCGAGGTCTCGGAGGACGGGATCGCGTGGACGGACCTGCAGCGCAATACGGGCGTGAGCCTCACGAACTACGCCCACGTCGGCCTGCAGCCGGGCAGCACACGGTTCTACCGCGTGTCGGCCATCAACGTGGCCGGCACCGGGCTGCCGTCGGGCGTCGCGAGCGCCTCCACCGATGATCCGAAGGAACGGGCCGGCCGCGTCAACGAGGCCATCCTGCCGCACTTCGCCGCGGCGGCCACCACGAGCACCCTGTCGGCGATCGCCGGACGGATCGAGACCGTGGCGTCGCGCAATCCCCTGCGGAGCCAGTTGAGTGCGGCGGGTCTCCTGTCGCAGGCCGGCAACATGGGGCTGCGCGGTTCGGGCGGCGGACTGAACATGGCCCGGCTCTTCGACGGGAAGTCGTTCGCCCTGCCTCTGGGCGGCGGCGGACCGCAGGAGAACGTTGCCACGCCGGTCGGCTTCACCACCTGGGGCAGCGCGGATTACATGAGCATGGGCGAGCCGAGCGGCGAAGATGTCGAGTGGGAAGGCAACATGCTCAGCATCCACCTCGGCGCCGACATACGGGTCCACCGCGATATCCTGGCCGGGATCGCCGGCTCCCGATCGACCGGAGACTACGAATTCACCGACATGACCGGGGGTCGGGAGGTTGCGGGGGAATATAAAGCCAGGATGACCAGTCTGAACCCCTACGTCGCGTGGCTGCCCGGCCGCACGGGCGTGTCCGCGTGGGCGGCGGGAAGCTTCGGCTGGGGTGAGGTGACGGTCGACGATGAACCCGGAGGCGAGCGCGCGAGCGATACCCGCTCGAGGGGCGGGGCCGTCGGCGGCACCCGGATCATGATGACGAGGGGTGCCTCGGCGCTCCGTCTGCGCGCCGAGGGTTGGATGTCGCAGGTGGAGGTGGAGGGCAGCGAGGGTATGGACTCCCTGACGCTCGACATGCAGCGCCTGCGCGTTGCGCTGGAATGGTCGCAGGTTCACATGCTGCCGGGCGGGCGCGAGGTCAACTTCCTGGTGGAGGGCGGCCTGCGTTACGGCGACGGCGACGGCACGGAGGGCGCCGGCATGGAGGTCGGCGGCGGGCTCCGGTTCATCAGCGGGACGAGGGCGCTGACCGTCGAAGGGCACGGCAGAGTGCTGGCCACGGGCCCGGCCAACTACGAGGAATGGGGCTTCCGAGGACTGATACAGATCGATCCGCAGGCCGTGACCCGCGGGTTCTCGGTGAGGATCGCCCCGGCCTGGGGCCAGTCGGCGAGCGGAGTCCAGGAGCTGTGGGAGCGGGGCGTCGGCGACCGGTCCGATGCGGGCCAGGCGCTGCAGCGGGGCCGGGTGAACACGCGCGTCGAGTACGGTCTGGGCGACTTCGGCGGCACGCCCTACGGCCGCTTCTACGTGGCCGACGGCGGGGCCAGGGCCTTCGGGACCGGCATGCGGTACTCGGTCACGCGGGTCCTCGACCTTCGCTTCGAAGGTACGCGCACCGAGGGCGCCGCCGGTCCGGCCCGGCACGGACTCGCCATGAGGGGGCGCTGGGTGTTCTGATCCGGCGCCGCGGCGACCGGCCGCGACCACAGGGACCCGGCAGGGGGAACGACGCGCAGGCGATCGCTTCCCCCTGTCGGGTTTGTGTTTGGCGTCCCAATATTACCGTCCCTTCGCACCTGATCGTCGCAGTCACCCCAAGGAGTCAGGAAGATGTCGCGTCTTCGCTTCGCCACCGTCCACATCGCCTTCGTCGCCCTTTTCGCCATTGCCGCGCCCGCCCCGGCGCTGCTCGCCCAGGACACCGACGCCAAGGCCGACCAGGGGGATCCGCCCCCGAGTCCCGCCGAGATCCTTCTCGCATCGGAGGACTGGGTCGAACCCCCGACCGAGATCGCCGATGCCGTTCTCGCGCCCCGGCACACGAACGTATCCCTCAGCCGCCTCAGTCCCGACAAGCGCTGGTTCCTGCGCGACGTCAGCGACGGACCGATCACGATGGACCGCTTCGCGCGACCCTTCGACGAGCTGGGCGGACAGTTCCTTGAGCCGCAGTCGAACCGGCATCGCAGCCTGTCGATCCGCAATGCGGCCGGCGTGCAGGTGATCTCGGCCGCGGACGGGTCGGTGACCGACATCGAGGTTCCGCGGGGTGCCCGCGTTTCCGGGTCGCGCTGGTCACCGGACGGCTCCCGCATCGCCTTCTATGTCCACACCGACGACGCCACGCACATCTACGTGGCCGATCCCGAGAGCGGCGACTCACGGCAGATCACGCGCCGGCCCGTGCTCGCCACCATGGTCATGAGCTTCGAGTGGACCTCGGACGGGGAAGAGATCGCGACCGTGCTGGTGCCGGAGAACCGGGCCGCGCGCCCCGGCGCACCGTCCGTGCCGGCCGGCCCCCGCGTCAAGCAGACCGAGGACGGCCGGAACATTCTGCGCACCTACGCGAGCCTGATGGCCACGCCCCACGACGAGGCGCTGCTCGAGTGGCACGGCACGGGCCAGCTCGCCACGATCGAGGTGGACAACCGGCGCGTAACCGAGATCGGCGCGCCCGCCATGATCCGCAGCTTCGACTTCGCCCCCGACGGCCGTCATGCCCGCGTGACGACCACGCGCAGGCCGTTCAGCTACGTGGTGCCGGTCAACAGCTTCGGGCGCGTCGAGGAGATCTGGGACCGTGACGGCAACGCACTCGTCGAGCTCTCCGAAAACGAGCTGAACACCGGGATTCGCGGGGCTCCGTCGGCGCCGGGCGTGGCGGGCGACGAGGACGAGCCCGACCGCCGAAGCGTCTTCTGGCGCGAGGACGGGGCCGGGCTGACCTTCCTGCAGATGGAGCCCGAGCCCGAGGAGGAGGAGGGCGAGGAGGACGCCGAGGAAGAGGAGGAGGAGGAGGAGGACGAGCGTCCGTCGCGCCGCAAGGACCGGATCATGCTGTGGGCGCCGCCGTTCGTCGAGGGCGAGGAGACCGTCGTCTACGAGAGCAGCCGGCGCATGTCCGGTCACCGCTATTCGGAGGACTACCGCTGGGTCTTCATCACGCAGCGGCCGGGCGGTGGCGGTGGCGGGTTCGGCGGATTCGGCGGCGGAGGGCGCGGCGGGCAGACCACCGAGTACGCGGTGCACCTGGACAACCCCGACTCGACCTACACGATCAGCGAGTGGGACTCCGACGAGTTCTACGAGAACCCCGGGTCGCTGGTGATGGCGGGCGGTGGGGTCGGCGGCGGCCGCTTCTTCGGCTTCGGCTTCGGTGGCGGCGGTGGGGGCGGAGGGCACTTCGTCGAGATCGCCGGCGAGGGGGACGAAGCCGCCGTCTTCCTGCAGGGGACGCAGTACTTCGAGGATCCGCTCGAACAGTCGCCGCAGAGCTTCCTGGACCGGGTCGTCATCGGCACCGGCGACAAGGAGCGCGTCTACGAGAGTTCGAACGAGGGACAGTGGGAACGGATCACCACGGTGCTCGACGCCGGCGCGGGCCGGCTGGTGGTGCGCCGCGAAACGCCGACCGAGATCGCGCAGTCGTACCTGGTCGAGGGCGACATGCGCACCCAGTTGACCAACAACGTCGACTACACGCCCGACATCACCAACGCACCGCGCGACCGCTTCACCGTGGAGCGCCCCGACGGGTTCCGCTTCCTGGTCAACGTCACCATGCCGCACGACTTCGTCGAGGGCGAGCGTCGCCCCGCGATGTTCTGGTTCTACCCCCGCGAGTACCAGGACCAGGAGTCGTACGACGAGCGCGGCCGCACCTTCAACAAGAATTCCTTCCCCAACTTCGGCTCACGCTCCATGGAGTACCTGATCCGGCTGGGGTACGTCGTGGTCGAGCCGGACGCGCCGATCGTGGGCGAGGCGGGCCGCATGAACAACAACTACGAGCACGACCTGCGCAACAACCTGGCCGCCGTGATCGACGAGCTGGACGAGCGCGGCATCATCGACCGCCGCCGGCTGGGTTTGGGCGGCCACTCCTACGGCGCCTTCGGAACCGTCAACGCCATGGTGCACACGCCCTTCTTCAAGGCCGGCATCGCGGGCGACGGCAACTACAACCGCACCCTCACCCCGCTCGGCTTCCAGAGCGAACGCCGCTACTTCTGGGACGCGCGCGAAGTCTACCTGAGCATGTCGCCCTTCATGTGGGCCAATAACCTGACCGGTGCGCTGCTCATGTACCACGGCATGCACGACCAGAACGTCGGCACCGCCCCGGATCATGCGCCGCGGCTCTTCCATGCGCTCAACGGCCTGGGCAAGGACGCGGCGATGTACATGTACCCCTTCGAGGACCACGGCCCGGCGACGCTCGAGTCGATCCTCGACCTGTGGGGCCGCTGGACGGCGTGGCTGGAGCTGCACCTGCTGGCGGAGGAGAAGGAGAAGCCGGTGACCTGATGTAGTCCGCGGCACCGAGGACGGGGCCCGTGGTCCGGAGGAGGGATGGAACCATGAAGAGGTGCATGATTTTCGCCGCGGTGGCGGTATTCGGGGCCGCCTGCGCTTCGGGCGGAGGGGGAGTCCGCGAGGTCACCCAGGCGGAGGCCGAGGTCATGGGCGCTCTGTTCGGCGGCACATGGGTGCTGGACGAATCCGCCAGTTCGCCTCAGATCCCCATTCCCAGACCCAAGGAACAGACGTTCACGGTCGTGGTCTCGTCGGAGGACAGGGGCCGGATCCCCCCGCAGGTGCAGGAAGCGGTGGCGGCGGAGGAGGTCCGGCAGGCCACGTACCGGGTGGTGCGCCGGAGGCCGAAGACACTCACCCTTCGCGTGGACGGATCGGAGCTGGACTACGCGACGCCCGGACGGAACATCGCCATCCGGATCAACGGGGGATCGAGCACGGAGTTCGAGCAACGCCACCAGATCCGCACCCGGGTCCGGTGGGATGGGGTCAGGCTCGAGTTCGACCACGTGGTGGGATCCGACGGCCGGGTCAACGAGGTGCTGGAAGTGGTCGACGGCAGGCTGCGGATGACTCGCACCCTGCGCGTCGCGGGCGAGGCCGTTCCTTCGCTTGTGCTGGTGTACGACCGGGACAGGGGGCGGTGAGTCGACGGGGCGGGTAGTATACTATACATGACATAATGTAAAGTATAGTTGTCATTGTAGTGGTTGGCCGGGTTCTCTGCCCGTTTCCTCACAGGAGTCGAGATAGTCGTCCACGGCGCGTAACCTCAAAGGAACCGCACCATGAGAGTAGCCGGCGTCCCCTACCGCGCCATCTTCACCGAAGGCGACGGGACCGAGGTCCGTGTCATCGACCAGACCGTGCTGCCGCACCGGTTCGAGACGGTCCGCCTGGAAACCACCGCCCACGCGGCGCGCGCCATCCGGGACATGGTGGTGCGGGGGGCGCCGCTGATCGGGGCGACGGCGGCGTACGGCGTGGCGCTCGCGATGCGGGCGGATCCTTCGGACGGGGCGCTCGACCGGGCCATCGCCCAACTCGGCGCCACCCGGCCGACAGCCGTCAACCTCCGTTGGGCGCTCGACGCGGCGGGTACGCTGCTGCGCGGACTTCCGCCGGGTGAGCGCACGGCGGCGGCCTACGACTTCGGCGCGCGCCTGTGCGAGGACGATGTGCGGACCAATCGCAGCATCGGCGAATTTGGGCTCGGAATCTTTCGGGAAATCGCACGCCGGGCGGGCGGCGGGGGCGCCGGCGGAGACCGCGCACTCAACGTCATGACGCACTGCAACGCGGGCTGGCTGGCCACCGTCGACTGGGGGACCGCGACCGCGCCCGTCTACCTCGCCCACGACCGGGGCATCCCCATCCACGTGTGGGTCCGCGAGACCCGGCCGCGATTTCAGGGCGCGGGTCTCACCGCGTGGGAACTCGGCCAGCATGGCGTGCCGCACACGCTGGTCTCCGACAGCGCGGCCGGACACCTGCTCAGCCGCGGCAAGGTCGACATCGTGATCGTGGGGACGGACCGCACGACCGCGGCCGGCGACGTCGCCAACAAGGTGGGGACGTATCCGCTCGCGCTGGCAGCGCGGGACAACGGCGTGCCGTTCTACGTGGCCGTTCCGTCGACGAGCATCGACTGGTCGATTGAGGACGGCGCCGAGATCCCGATCGAGGAGCGCGACCCGAACGAGGTGACGCGGGTGTGGGGGGTGGACGGGGACGGGGTGGAGCGGTGGGTGCGGGTCGTGCCGGAGGGAACGCGTGCGGCGAACTATGCGTTCGATGTGACGCCCCGGCGGCTGGTGACCGGGATGGTGACCGAGCGCGGGGTGTGCGGGGCGGGGGGGCTGGGGGGGCTGTTCGGGCGGTGAGGTGGGGGGGGCGACCATCGCGTCGCGATGTCATGGTGGGCCGCCGTCATGCACGTATGGGACTCTCGGAGCGGTCGGGATTCCGCCGTGGACTCCGAAGGACGACTCCATGCGGCGATCGAGAACCTTCGGCGGGAGTCACAACCGACGCCGGGATAGCATTCGGCGTCGGCCCCTCTCAGCGGCGGTCGCCAGCCCTCCCGTGGCCTGTCCGGCGGGACAGTACCGGTTCAGCCCCGACCGCTACTCGACCACGATCTTCCAGATCCTGCCCCGTAGCGATTCGCTCACGTACAGCGATCCGTCCGGCCCGGCCGCGACCCCCGTGGGCCGGTTGTCGGCCTGGTTCGACGAGCCGATCCGGCCGCCGGCGAATCCGTCCGCGAAGACCTCCCACTCGCCGGTGGGGGCGTCTCCCTCGAAGGGAATCCAGACGATGTTGTAGCCCGCCTGGAACGGCTCGCGGTTCCAGGAACCGTGGAAGGCCACGAAGGCGCCGTTGCGATAGGGCTGGGGGAAGTCGTCTCCGGTCGCAAAGGCCATGGCGTTCGGTGCCCAGTGCGCGGGCAGGCCGATCACGGGCATGTCCATCTCCGCGCAGCGGCCGACCTCCTCCCCGTCGCCGCCGTACTCGGGCGCGAGCACCTTCGTGTTGTCGCTCGGATCGTGGTAGCAGTACGGCCAGCCGAAATCGGTGTCCCGGCGGACGTGCACGAACTCCTCCGAAGGCTTCTCCGATCCTTCCGCGACGGTATACAGGGAAGACCACAGCTCACGAAGCTGGTCGCGGCCGTGGATGACTGCGTACAGCTCACCGCTCCCGGGATGCACCGCCAGCGCGGCCCCGTTGCGCACGCCGGTCGAGAAGAGTTCGCCGTCCGCCAGCCCCTGCGACAGCCGATCGCTCGCGAATCGCCAGATTCCCGCCCGGGTGTTCAGCTCCGGACACGGGTCGCGGCCGGGCTGGCCGACGGTGCGGGGGATCACCTGGCAGGCGTTGGAGGGTGACCCGATGCCCACGAAGATGCCGCCGTCCGGGTGCAGCGCGATGCTCTTGGTGGGGTGATTGCGCGCGCTGGGCAGTCCCTCGACGATGGTCTCCGGGGGGCCGGAGGGCGTCATCGAGCCGGCCGGGAGCGGATAGCGGAGCACGCCGTTGTCGGTGGCCAGATAGAGGACATTCTCGCCCAGCGCGATGCCGGATCCGGCCACCTCCCCCCACCTCCGGGTCTGGTCGGCCTCGCCGTCTCCGTCGAGGTCGCGCAACGCCACCACCCCCCCGCTCTGGTTGCCCCGGTTGCGAAGCGCGACGAAGACGTCGCCGTTCGCCGCGACCACGAGCTGTCGCGCGGCGCCCACACCGGTGTGATAGGGCAGTGCGCAGAAGCCGTCGGGCAGATCGATGGTCCGGTCGCAAGGGTCGTCGTCGGGGTCCACCGGAGGTTCCGGTACGGTGTCGCCTCCGCAGGCATGCACGCCTGCGGCGACGCCAACGATCAGCCAGAAACGGCGCGGAAACGCGGTGGTGCGACCGGCCCGCGCCCGCGACATCCTGGACGGCTTCCTCGACTTCATGGTCCCTCTCTTCCTGCCGCTCGCGGGTACGTGCGGGTGCGGCTGTTGCCGGCCGGGGAGGAGGCGGTGGCCCCTACCTCGCCACCGAGAACGCGGTGCTCGCCATCTGATCGTCCCACCAGACCGTGAACATGCCTCCGCCGGCGCTCATGTCGGTGAAGAGGATGACCATCTGGTCGGTGGACACGTCGCTGGTGGTCACGCTCATGGTGGTCCGCAGGACGTCGCGGTCCGACGTGTACCCGTAGGAGCCCCAGAGCGCGTCCGGATCGTCCTCGCGGAAGTTCTCCTTCGCACCCCAGTTCGAGAAGATCAGGGTCCACTCGTCCTCCGCGAGTGCGGCAAAGACGGTGTACTCGCCCGCCGGCAGCCGCTCCCCACCGAACATCAGGTCGGCCTCGGTCGTGAAGCGCGTCGACTGGTTGGCGCCGAGCCGCCAGACGTCCCCTGTCGTGATCATCTGGCCGTACTCGCTGCCGGAACCGAATACGTCGCGGCCGCGCGTGATGGGGCGCCCGTAGTCGACGATAATCCACGAACCGCCGGTGTAGCGGCCGTCCTCGTACGAGCCGCCGACCTGGGTCGAGGCTTCGCCGCGGGGGCTCGCCGGTCTCCCCTGCTGGGCGTCGAGGGGGATGGCGAAGGCGAAGATGAGGGGGATGAGGGCGAGCGAACGAACGGTCTTCATGCTGATTCTCCGAAACGGTGTGAAGGGTGGATCAGGGAGAATTGTAAGGGTGCGGTTGGGGAGGGGGAAGTGGGTTGGCGCTCCAATGGCGGCGGGTTGCGGGGCATCACCGGGGACCCGCCTGCGGGACACCCCGGCGGCCCGCGTCCCCTGTCCGCGCTTGCATGCCCGGGTTGCCCGGGTGCATTCGATCCTGGCCATGATCACGTCCGCACCCGGCGAATGGCCCAGCGACGTGACCATCCGCGCGTGGCAGGAAGCCGGCCTCAGCGTTCCTTGCAAGGTCCGCTTCAAGCTGTTCACCTTGGACGACGGCCGGGTCTTGCGAAAGCTCGGCACCCTGGCCCCCGGGGATCGCCAGGCGGTGGGAGGCGCGCTCTCACGCTGGATCGCCGCCGGCTGACCCGCCCCTCCCCACATCCGCGGTGTCGACAATGGATCGCCGACTCTTCCTCCAATCGTCCCTGGCGGCAGGCGTCGCCGGAAGCGCGGCCTGTGTCGCCGGCGACGAGTCCCCTTCCGGGGATTCCGCCGCCTCCACCGACGCCACGCCCTCCACCGCCGACGCCGCATCCCATCCCCCCACTCCCCCCGCCCCCGGCGAACGGGACTGGGCGGCGCTTGGCCGCGTCGACCTCAAGCCGGCCCGTCCCATCGAGTCCCACATCCGCGCGGTGTCCCCCGTCTCCATGGCCTCGACCGACCACCCGTACGCCACCGAGGCCGCGCTGTGGGCGCTGGAACGCGGCGGCACGGCGGCCGACGCCTACATCGCGGCCGCCCTGGTCCAGTGCGTCGTCGAACCATCGATGACCACACTCGGCGGCGGGTTCGGCGTCACCTTCTTCGACGCCGCCACGGGCGAGCTGTCCACGGCGGGGGCCGGCTTCGCCTTCCCCAGCGGCGCACCCCCGACCGAGCCGTACGAGGAGGCCCGCTCCTGGACGGGTTTCGCCGCGATGGTCCCCGGCTACGTGCGCGGACTCGAGACCGCCCACGCCGCGTACGGGCGCCTGCCCTGGCAGGATCTGTGGGAGCCCGCCATCGCGCTGGCCGAGAACGGCTTCGTCATCGACCATACGCTGTGGGGCTACCTGCACCACGCGCGAAAGATGGTGGGGCGCTTCGCCGGGCCGGGGCGCGACAACTGGTTCCGGGGCGGCTACCTCCCGGGCGTGGGCGAGACGGTGTACCTGCCCGAACTCGCGGCCACCATGACCCGGCTGCGCGATGAAGGCGGCGACTACTTCTACACGGGCCCCTTCGCGCAGAAGCTCGTGGACGAGGTGACCCGCCGCGGCGGCGGCATCACCATGGAGGACCTCGCGGCGATGGGCGGCTTCGTGTCGCCCACCTGGAAGTCGGGGGAGCCCGGAGGCGCGCCCTACCGGGGCTACGAGGTCGCGCCCTCCAGCGGACTCCTCTTCCAGCTCGGCCTGCAGGTCTTCGAGGCGGCCGATCTGCGCGGCATGGGCCCGCCCACCGATAACGCCGAAGCGCTGCACACCCAGATCCGGGTTGCGCAGGAACTGTGGCACCGGGGCGGGGAACTCACCCCCGAACGGGAGGCCGATTTCACATCGCCGGACAACGCGGTCCGGGTGTGGCGGGACATCCAGCGGCGCCCGCCGCGCCCCTTCGCGGGCTTCGCCGCGGCGACATGCGGCAACGTGATCGTCGACGCCGGCGGGAATGTGGCCGCGGGCACCCACTCCAGCTCCTCGGAGCCCTTCG
The DNA here is from genome assembly GCA_028873845.1 of Gemmatimonadota bacterium. Classification (GTDB taxonomy): domain Bacteria; phylum Gemmatimonadota; class Gemmatimonadetes; order Longimicrobiales; family Gaopeijiaceae; genus Bin94. The sequence continues at coordinate 15,867 of JAPPNO010000080.1, forward strand.
GGACCGGGATCAACGTGGACGGCGTGGTCATGAACCGCGCCATCTACCTGCGCAAGTACACCAACCTGCCCGCCGGGTTCTCGACCCAGCTCTGGCTCTTCCGCGACGGGCGCCCCGCGCTGGTCATGGCGACTCCGAGCCGCTCGCTCATGGAGTGCCTCCTGCAGGGGGCGGCCAATTTCGTCGAGTACGGAATGGACGGCAGAGGGGTGGTGGAGGCGCCGCGCTTCGGCCATCCGCATCCGGGCATCACCGCCGCCGAGATCGAGGGGGACTTCGGGGACGAGATCATCGGGGTGTTGGAGGGACAGGGCCATGCGCTCTTCCCGGTGAGTCCGCGCGACCCCAACATGGGCGCGATCCAGGCGGTGCGGCGCCTCCCGGACGGGGAGCTCGAGGGGGTGGCCGATCCGAGGCGGCGGGGGCGGGCGCGGGGCGGGGCGGGGTGAAGGCCTCGTGGGTGCTGCGGCAGATCCTTGGGCGCGCTCTTCTTCCGCACCACGCGGTCCGCCGGATCCGCCGCCGATGGATGCACCGGAGTGTCCCGACCGTGCATGCCAACGCCCAGCTCCGGCTCTACAACCGGATGCTTCCGGGGGACTTCCTTCACTACGGCTACTTCGACGACCCGGGCGTGCCGCCCGAACAGGTCAGCTTCGACGACCTCCGCCGCGCGCAGTTGCGCTACGCGGAGAGGCTGGCCGACCTCATCGGCCCCCCGGACCGGCCAGTGCTCGACGCCGGGTCGGGGATGGGGGGCATGCTCGGCCTCCTGCGCTCGGCCGGCCACGACGTCACCGGACTGACCCCCGACCGCTTCCAGATCGAACACATTCGCGCCGCCTACCCCGACGTTCCCGTCCTTCACTGCCGGTTCGAGGATCTGGCAGCGGACAGATTCCGTGACAGATTCAGGGCACATTTTGGCACGATCATCCACTCCGAGTCCCTTCAGTACATGGATCCGGAGGGTGTTTTTGCCGTCCTGGGACAGATTCCGGGTAGTAACTGGCAATGGATCGTCGCGGACTACTTTCGGCGCGATGTCGGCGCGGGGCAGCAATCAGGGGGCCGGACCGGTGCCGGCGACCGTTCCGGATGGCGCCTCGAGGACTTCCGCGCCCGGCTCCGCGAGCACGGTTTCCGGGTCGTCCGCGAGGAGGACATCACCGCGCATGTGCTGCCCACCCTCGGCTTCGCCCGCCTCCTGGCCGACCGCATCGGCTTCCCGGCCCTCGACTTCGCCCGAGACAGGCTACGCGCAAAATCACCCGGCGTGCATTACGTTGTCGAGAACGTGGTCGAGCGGATCCGGGACGCCGCCGAGCGAAACGCCTCGGTGCTCGATCCCGCCGTCTTCGCAGCACGCAAGCAGTACCTGGTCATGAGCATACGCCGCGGCTAGCGATCCAGCGGACGGACCTCCGGCTGTACTGCCGGGAAGGCCGCTCCGGGGGACCGCCGGTCAAGTGGCAGGGATTTTCAAAGGAGAAGAGAACGATGTTTCGGAGCACGCCCGCCGTCCGTCGCCACCGGTCCGCGGCCCACACGGACGCGCCTGCGCTAGCGCGCCCGCCGGGAACCGCGGGTGCAAGGGCCCTCGGGCTTTTCGCCGCGGCCCCGACCGCCCTGGCCATGACCGCCCTGGCCGCCGTCGCGCCGCTCGCCGCGCCGCTCGCCGCCCAGGACGTCACCGTCGTCGACTACGAGCCGCGCAAGACCCTGGTCGTTCCGGAAAACCTGCTGACCCGCGCGAAGTTCCCCTTCGTCGACATCCACGGCCACCAGAGGGCCACGCGCATGTCGCCCGCCGACGTGGACCGGCTGGTCGCGGAGATGGACGAACTCAACATGGCGGTGATGGTGAACCTGTCGGGGGGCAGCGGGATCTCGCTCGTCGACGGGCTCGAGACGATGACCGGGCGGCATCCGGGCCGGTTCGTCTTCTTCGCGAACATCAACTTCTTCGGCGTCGGCGAGCCCGGCTGGGGCGAGGAGGCCGCCGCGCAGCTGGAAGAGGACGTGAGGAACGGCGCCGCGGGCCTCAAGATCTTCAAGGGCCTCGGAATGTCCGACCGGGACACGGACGGCAACCGGATCCCGGTGGACGACCCGCGTCTGGCACCCGTCTGGGACAAGGCCGGCGAGCTGGGCATCCCGGTGCTCATCCACACCGCGGACCCGGCCGAGTTCTGGCAGCCGCACGACCGCCACAACGAGCGCTGGCTGGAGCTCAGGCTGCGCCCCCGCAGGATCCGTCCCCCCGACCGGTTCCCCTCCTTCGAGGAGATCATCGGCGAACAGCACAACCTCTTCCGCAACCACCCGAACACGAACTTCATCGCCGCCCACCTGGGCTGGCTCGGCCACGACCTGGGCCGCCTCGGCCGGCTCCTGGACGAGATCCCCAACATGTACGTCGGGCTGGGCGCGGTCGTGTACGAACTGGGACGGCAACCGCGATTCGCGCGCCAGTGGCTCATCGAGTACCAGGACCGCGTGCTGATGGGCAAGGACTCCTACAACCAGGAGGAGTTCCACACCTACTTCCGCGTCTTCGAAACCGCCGACGACTACTTCGACTACTACCGCCGCTATCACGCGTTCTGGCAGATGTACGGCCTTGACCTGCCCGACGAGGTGCTGCGGAAGATCTATTACGCGAATGCCCTCAGGCTGGTGCCCGGGATGGACGCGAGCCTGTTCGAGGGGTAGACCCCGTGCCGCGAGGTGACCGATATCGGCAGCCCGCGGGTCCGTTGCGCCGGATCGTGTGGCTGCCTTTGACAAGCTGTCGGCGGGCGCATATTGTGGCGCCTTCACGCCGGCCCATATTGAGGAGAGGATATGGAAGGGAAAGGGATGTGGTGAGAATCGATACCGTCTCGCGGGGCGTTATCCGCGGACTGCTGGCGGTCCCGGCGTCAACGCTCCTCGTGCTCGCCGCGTCGGCGGCGCTTTGGCCATCGGCGGCCCAGGAGAACGACGAAATCCTGGCGCGCATGGAGTACGACAGGATCCGACTCTACTCCGGAGCGGACCTCAACCTGGCCTTCCTTCTCCAGAGCGCGCTCCGCGAGAAGCGGGCCATGCCGCCGGGCGGAGGGGTCCTGCCCATGGCGCTGGCCGACACCCGCTGGCGCGCGCTCGGCCCCGACCGGGTGATGACCAGCGGTTTTGCCACGGCGGGACGGGTTTCGGCGATCGCCATCCACCCCACCGACATGAACATCATCTACGCGGGCGGCGCGCAGGGGGGAGTCTGGCGATCGGACGACGCCGGGGCCAACTGGCGTCCGCTGACGGATCAGGAGTGCTCGCTGGCTATGGGGTCCATCGCGATCGACCCGGTGAACCCGGACATCATCTACGCGGGCACGGGCGAGCAGCACTTCTCGGGGGACAGCTACTACGGCTGCGGGGTGCTGCGGTCGCTCGACGCCGGCGAGACCTGGGAGCAGCAGGGAGTCCAGGCCTACGTCGACAGGGGTCGGGGCGGAGGCGCGCGCATTGCGCGGGTGGTGATCGACCGCGCGACCGCGGGTTCCGCGACCTCGACCACGGTGCTCGCGGCCTCCACCTTCGGGCTCTTCCGCTCGACGGACAGCGGCCGATCATGGGGACTCGTCCTGGAGGGCACGGCCACGGACCTGGTGGTGCACCCCACCGACCCCTCGATCATGTACGCGGCCGTCTACGGCAACGGCGTCCACAAGTCGTCCGATACAGGCGCATCCTGGACGCACACCTCGACGGGGATGAACCTGGACATCGCCAGGCGCATCAACCTCGCGATCGCGCCCTCGGCCCCGGCTACCCTGTACGCGAGCTTCCAGACGGGCGAGTCCAAGGGCAGAGGGCTGACGATGTACCGCACCGTGAACGGAGCGACGAGCTGGCAGGAGCTGCCGGCAACGGGTGCGAGCTGCTGGTACCAGTGCTGGTACGACATGACGATCGCCGTGCACCCCAACAACCCGCAGACGATCTACTTCGGCAGCCTGCGGCTGTACCGGTCCGTGAACGGTGGACAGGCTTTCTCCGAACACCACCCCAACGAGATCTACGTCGACCAACATCTGCTGGTCTTCGATACGCTGCGCGGGGCGAACGCGCTGTATCTGGCGAACGACGGCGGCGTGTACCGCACCGTCGACGGCGGTACCAACTGGACGTCGCTGGCCACCAACCTGGCGGTGGCCCAGTACTACCGCGGCATCGGCCTGCACCCGTCCCTTGCGGGGGTCACGCTGGGGGGCACGCAGGACCAGGGGACGCAGCGGTCCGCCACGGGCACGAGAGTCTGGCAGAAGGTGGTCGGGGGAGACGGAGGGTACACGGCCTTCGATGTGGAGGATCCCGGCACCTGGTACGCCGAGACGCAGTGGATCGCCAACTCGACCTACATCGGGCCCAGGAAGAACGGCATGCAGGTGATCAACGGAATCGACCTGAGCGAGCGGGGACTCTTCATTCCGCCCCTCGTCATGGATCCGGTGGACTCGAAGCGGCTGTACTTCGGCACGCGGAGCCTGTACAGGACGGACGACGCGGCGGGCAGGTGGGAGCGCATCTACAGGACGCCGAGCGACCGCGAGGTCATCACCTCGATCGGACTGACCCCCTCCGACGCGAATACCATCTACGCCGGCGTCCTCTGGGGGCAGGTCATCGTGACCCGCGACGGCGGGACGACGTGGCAGCAGTCGGGATCGGGTCTGCCCGACCGGTTCATCGGCGACGTGGTGGTGCATCCGGACGACCCTGAGCAGGCCTACGCGGTGGCTGGGGGATTCCTGACCGGGCATGTCTTCCACACGGTGGACGGGGGCCGCACGTGGCAGGACCGTACCGGGAACCTGCCGGACCACCCGGTCAACGCGATCCTCTACGATCCGGCCGACCTCGAGGGCGTGTTCATCGGCACGGACCTGGGAGTGTTCCATTCGGCCGGCGGGGGCGACGTTTGGGAGCGGCTGGACGAGGACCTGCCGACGGTCGCGGTGTACGATCTGGCGGCCCAGCCCGGGACGAGCCGGCTGGTCGCGGGCACCCACGGACGCGGCATGTTCGAGATCCCGATCGATGTGCCGCTTTCGCTGCGGGTCCGTCCGGGGACGGTTGTGGACTCGGTGGTGTCGACCGACACGGTTGACGGCGGCGAGGTGATCGTGGCCCCGGGCGGAAAGGACGACCACGCCATGACCTGGCAGGCCACGAGCGACGCGGAGTGGCTCACGCTGAGGGGGGCCGTCGGGCGGGGACGCGGGCGCTTCCAGATCCGGTTCGTGCCCCAGGAACTGGAGGACGGGGACAATGAGGCGTTCATCACGGTGACCGGTACGGGGGTCGATCCCGTTCTGATTCCGGTTCTGGTCCACTACTTCCTGCCGAGCCACCTGGAGCTGGGGCCCGCGGGACCACCGGTCAAGGTGCTCGTCGGCAGCACGGAACCGGTGGCCGATTCGGTCGCGGTCCTCTTCAGCGGACCCAGGCCCGACACGAAGTGGTGGGCGGTCCACACCGGGGGAGCGTGGCTGGAGCTGGAGACGGCATCCGGTGCGGGTCCCGGCGCCGTCACGTGGACGGTGGACCCGACCGGCCTGGGCGTGGGCATCTACGTCGATACGATCTTCGTGGAGGCCGAGCAGGCGACGGGCAGTCCGGCCATGTTCGTGGACACCTTCGCGGTTCAGCCGCCGCTCGGGATGGAGCCGATTCGGGCGAGCGCGGGGTACGGAATCGACGGGTGGACGCTGGCGCCCGCCGATTCCCTGCCTTCCGGGCTCTTCGGGTTCGGGGCGGAGGACGCGTCCTGGAGCGCCGAGGTGGCGGGTGGTGGCTGGCTCGAGATGGAACGGACCGCGGGCGGATACGGCGAGGCCGTGGTGTGGAGGCGCAATACCAGGGGCCTGCCGGTGGGGGTGTACGAGGACACGATCAGCGTGCGGGTGGAGGGACACCCCGATCTGGTGGGCGTGATCGTGGACCGTTTCGAGATCGTGGCGCCGATTTCGGTGGACGACGCGGCGCATCAGCTGCTGGGCGAGGATCGACTCGTGTCCGGGCAGGTTCTCCTGCTGGACTGGTTCGGCAACCGCGACGGCACCTTCAACGCCGGAGACGTGTTGAGGTGGCTGGATCACTGCGCCGCCGGAGGGACCGGGTCCGGGTGTGCGGCGGGATCGGGTCCGGATCCCGGCGCGTCGGCGTCGCGCACAGACGGTCCACGGGTCGCCGGGAGGGAGTCATGAAACGGTTTACGCTGGTGCTGCTGGCCGCCGCGGTCGTCGTGGTGGCCTATTCCTGCGGCGAGACGGAGCCGCCGCCGAACCGGCCGCCGCTTGCGGTGGGCTCGATTCCGGCGCAGGAGTTGAGCGCCCTCGATACGGTGCGGGTGGATGTATCGCAGTACTTCACGGACGATGACGGCGACCAGCTCACCTACTCGGCCACGTCCGCGGCCCCGGTTGTGGTGCGTGCGTCGACGACGGGGCCGGTTCTGTCGATCGTGGGGCGGACGGCGGGGCAGGGTGCGGTCACGGTCACCGCGCGGGATCCGGACGGCCTTTCCGCGACACAGCAGGTCAGCGTCACCGTGCTGGGACGGCCCGGCTTCCTGAGTGTCGAGCTGCGGTACGACGAGGAGGAAATCGGCGCGGTGGTGGTGCGGCTCGAAGGCCCGCCCGCGGACTCGATCCAGGCGCCTGCGGGCTTCACGGTCTACCATGCGGCGGCGGCCGGCGGGATCCGTGCGTTCGTTGCCGGGGCGATCCCGGAGACCGGCACCGTGCTGCGTTTCTGGGCCGAGGACGTGAGCTCGCCCGGAGCCTACCGGGGACACCTGGAGCAGGCCGCCGGGACCGACTACCGGCAACGCCCGGTGGAAACCGGCACGGTCCGGATCGTCCGGTAGTCTCCCGGCCGCGGCCGCGGCCCCCGGGCTCACCGCCTGCCGGGATCGCCCGACCATCCCGCGGGATTGCCGGACCATCCCGGCCGATGCGCCAGCCGGCCCTTTCCGGCCCAACACGCGGCCGCGCTCGGCTGTCATTTGAATTGCGGGACCGCTTGTGCCCGCGCAACTTGACCGTTGGCCGGGCCGCGGATGGTCCGGCAGTTTCCCCAGTCTCCGGAGGACCCGATGTTCACTCGACGCGAATGGCTTCACACCACCGCCGCGGCCGGCGCGGCAGTCTCCCTCAACCCCCGCATGCTCGAGGCACTGCGCCCACAGGACCTCATCACCCGCGCGGTTCCGTCCACCGGGGAACTGCTGCCGATCATCGGGCTCGGAAGCTCGGCGACCTTCCGCCGCGTCGCCGGCAGCGACGACGTGGCCGCGCTGAGAGAGGTCCTGAAGACCTTCACCGAGAACGGCGCCACGGTCTTCGACACGGCCCCCAGCTACGGCGAGTCCGAGGAGGTTTCAGGCAGGCTCGCGGCCGAGATGGGGATCACCGACCGGATCTTCTGGGCCACCAAGGTCAACGTGGTGGGGCGCGGGGGCGGGTCGGCGGACCCCGAACGGGCGCGGGCGCAGATCGAGCGTTCGTTCGGGTACTTCGGCGTGGACGCCATCGACCTCATCCAGGTGCACAACCTCGGCGATCCGCCCACGCAGGTGGGGATCCTCGAGGAGCTCAAGGCCGAGGGGCGGATCCGCTACCTGGGAATCACCAGCACGAGCAAGCGCCAGTACGAGGCGCTGGGCAAGGCAATGGTGGATTATCCGCTCGACTTCATCGGGATCGACTACGCGGTGGACAACACGAGCGCAGCGGACGAGATCTTCCCGATCGCGATGGACCAGGGGATCGGTGTGCTGGTGTATGTGCCGTTCGGCCGGAGCCGCCTGTTCCAGCGCGCATCCGGGCAGGAGGTGCCGCAGTGGGCGGCCGGGTTCGGCGCCACCAGTTGGGCACAGTTCTTCCTGAAGTTCGCGGCCGCCCACCCGGCGGTGACCTGCGTGACCCCGGCCACGAGCCAGGCCCGGCACATGCTGGACAACATCGGGGCGGCGAAGGGCGGCCTTCCGGACGAGGACGAGCAGGCTCGCATGGTGGAGGTTGTCGAAGCTCTGCCGGCGGCGCCGCGACGGCGGGGATAAGGGTACTTTACGGCCGCTGAAATCCCGTGACCCGCCGGATCGTGCCGTCCGGGTCGGCCCGGATGTGGTTGAACCCCTCGGTGGGACCGCCCGGGCCGGTGCTGCGCCATCCCACCAGCGCTTCGCCGCGACAGATGCGCACGTCGCCGGTGTGCTCCAGGGTGTAGCCGGGCATGTAGCGGTGGCAGTTGGCGATGTGCATGCCGAGCAGGCCGATGCCGCTGAGCCCGGTCCAGTCGTCCCGGAAGATGATGTCGTCTTTGCAGCAGCGGTGCAGCGCGGCCATGCGCGTCGCTTCGTCCTGCTCGTTCCAGGCGGCGATCCAGTCGGGAAGGGTGCGCTCCAGACCGGCGGCAAGGTCGATGCGGTTCGCCGTGAGGTCGAGGCGACTGAGCTGGAAATGCCACCCGCCCTCCTGCTCCCGCGCGGCGCTTGCGGACGGAAGGCCCGTGTGGCGGAGTTGCAGCCGGCACCTCGCTCCCTCCGCGTGCACCGTGAGCGAAAGCAGTGACGACCCGGCCGGGTATTCCTCGGCCTGCGGTCCCGATTCGGTACCCCAGGTCAGCTCGAAGCACCGGACATCGGGCTCGACCGTCCGGATCTCACCGCCCATGACGATGCCGAAGTTGGGGAATGCGGCGCTGAACGGGCTCCCGGGGCGAGCTTCGAAGGCCACCTCGCCCTGCATCCACGCGGAGAAGCGGGCGGGGTCGGTGAGGATGGTCCACACGGTGTCGGCGCTGGCCGCGATCGGAAAGGAGAGTTCGACCTTCGGCGTGCTCCGGTCGCCGCCCTCGGTTGCTCGTTCCATCTCGTCTCCTGGCGTCGGGAATCGTTCCCCGGTCATGCGTGCACGGGGGACCCGGTAAGATAGGCACTTTCCCGGTGGGCGGCAGTCGGGATGTCCGCGGACCTCTTTCGCCCGTTGGCTCCGGCGCGTGGCTCCGGCGGCTTGCCGCGACGGCCCGTACCGCCTTACCCTGCTTCGGGTTCTGTATACAATACGGCATGGGAAGGAGGGTATCATGATACACGTGCGCAACGTTGGCGGGGCGGTGCTGGGGTGGGTCGTGATGGCCGGCACCGTCTTCCTCCTTTTCGCGGGCCTGTGGGCGATCCTTGGGGCGGACGGAGCATTCCGGCCGGGCAGCTGGGAAGTGTCGGGAACCTGGCTGGCCGGTTCGATCGTCGTCAGCCTGCTCGCGGCGGTGGTCGGGGGCGTGGTCTGTACCTGGGTGTCCGCTGACGACCGCGGGCTCCTGATGCTCATGGCGCTGATCGTGGTGCTGGGCGTTGCCATGGCGTTGGCCAGCGTCCCCGCCGCCGAAGGCGTCCGGCCGGCGGCGGTGGGCATGCCCGAGGCGATGAACTCCGCGCAGGAGCCGAGGTGGCTGGCCTGGCTCAACCCGTTGCTCGGAATCGCGGGCCTCTTCGCCGGTTCGCGGCTCGTGAGGAACCGATAGCGGATCCGCTGCCGGCCAACGTGGCAGGGTTCCGGGTGAATCCGCCGTGAGTCGGCCGGCCGCCCGTACCTTCGACCGCTCCATCGTCGAGGGACCCATCGGACGCGCCGTCTGGATGCTGGCGTGGCCGACGATGCTCCAGAACGTGATCGGGGGTGTGCAGGGGCTCGTCGACCACGCCATGGTGGGGCACTTCGTCGGCTATGCGGGGAACGCGGCAATCGGCGTGTCCTGGCAGATCTACCTGGTGGTGCAGGTGTTCATCGGCTCGCTCTTCACGGGGATGGGCGTGCTGGTGGCCCGTTTCGCGGGCAGGAACGAGCCCGACACGGTCAACCGGGTCGTCTACCAGGCGTTCCTCACGGCGGGGATCCTCTGCGTGGGAATCCTCGCCCCGCTGGGCTATTTCCTCGCCCCGTCGCTCCTGAACCTCGTCAACGCGGCCCCGGCGGTGCAGGCGGAGGCGCTCCCGTACATCCGGACCATGTTCATCTTCAACTTCGGCACGATGGTCTTCTTCATGCTGGGCGGGGCGCTGCGCTCGGCGGGGGACGCGCGCACGCCGCTCCGGCTGGGCATCTGGATGACCGCGCTCAACGTGGCGATCAGCGTGGTCCTGATCCGGGGACTGGGTCCCATCCCCGCCTTCGGCACGACCGGAGCGGCCATGGGGACGGTCATCGCGGCGGGGATCATCACCGTCGCCGCGGTCAGGTTCCTCCTGAGCGGGCGCTGGGTGATCCACATCCACCGGGGACTGGACTGGAAGCCGGACCCGGCCGTGATCCGCCAGCTCTTCCGCTTCGGGCTGCCGACCGGGATCCAGGGGGTGGCGATGAACATCGGGGGCGTGATCCTGCTGCGCTTCGTCGGGTCGCTGTCCAACAGCGCGGAGGCCCAGGCGGCGTACTCGGTGGGCTATACCCAGCTGTTTTCGCTGGTGACCTGGACCTCGGTGGGGATCATGGGGGCGACGGCGGCCTTCGCGGGGCAGAACCTGGGCGCGGGCAAGCCCGAGCGGTCGGTGCGGGGGGTGCGCGTGGCCTCCGGAATCGGGGTCGCGGTCGCGGTCGGGGTCGGCGTTCTCTTTCTGACGGTTCCCGGCCTCCTGCTGGGCGTATTCGGAATGGAGGATCCGGCGGTCGCGGCGGTTGGGGCGGAACTGCTGGCGTTTCTGAGCGTCTCCGGGCTCTTCGTCACCGTGGCGCTGGCGCACAACGGGGCCCTGCAGGGCACGGGCGACACTCGCGGCGCGATGTACATCTCGCTCGTCTCCCAGCTCGCGCTGCCCATCGCGGTGTGCTGGTTGCTGCAGGAGACCGTCGGTCTGGAGGCCTGGCACGTGTGGCTGGCGATCCTGCTCGGGCACATGACCCGCTGCGCTCTCGGCGTGATCCGGTTCCGGCGGGGGCACTGGCGCGGGATCGAGGTGGGGATCGGGTAGGCGGACTGGACGGGCCCGCCGAGGCTTCCTCCCCGATGGATCCAGGCCGGGTGTGGCTTCGCCGATTGGACGGGCGCCCCCCACAGCTCCACATTGACGGTCGTCACCTGCGGCTCGTGGAACGGTCACGGCGGGCAACGGAAGGCATTCGCCCGCGCTTGAATCGCGGAAGGACTCCGTTCGCGGCCGCCCAGCGTTGGAGGACTCATGATGGTGCGTTCGCGGAAGTTGCGTTGTCGGCGGAAGCGGAGGGGGTGGGAGGTTTGGGGGACGCGGGTGTCGATCCCCTGCCTCGTCGCGGTCGCTGTCTCGGCGACATGGACGGTCCCGGCCTCGGCCCAGGAGCGCCGTCCCCTTGAACTGGAGGACTACTACCGGCTGAAGAACGCCGGCAGCCCGGCGCTGTCGCCCGACGGGTCACTGGTCGCGTACGCGGTGAGCTGGGTGGTGGAGGAGGAGAACCGGCGCCACAGCGAGATCTGGCTGGCCGCCGCGGACGGATCCGGGGAGCCGGTGCGACTGACCAGCCCCAGCTTCAGCGCTTCGTCGCCCGCGTGGACACCCGACGGCCGGCTCCTCGCCTTCAGCTCCAGACGCCCCGGCCCGGAAGGCCGCACCGGCGGCGGGACCTGGTTCCTTCGCATGGACCGTCCCGCGGGGGAGGCGTTTCAGATCGAGGGCCTTGGCGGGTCCCCGGTCTTCAGCCCGGACGGCGCCTGGATCGCGTTCACCGCGCCGGTGCGCCCGCCCCCCGCGCCGCCCCGCACCTACGGCTCCGACTTCGAGCGCCGCACGGTGGAGCGCTTCGACGGACGCGACTACGACTGGATGAACTACCGCTTCGACCGGCGCGGCTACCTGCCGGATCCGCGTGATCCGCGTGCAACGCCCCCGCGCGAGATCCATGTGATTCCCGCGGCCGGCGGCGAACCCCGGCAGCTCACCGATCTGGGGGTCAACGCGGGTGGATTGGCCTGGAGTGCCGACGGGCGACGGTTGGCGTTCACCGCCGACAGTCACCAGCGCGACGAGCACAGCTACGAGCGCGCCGATCTGTGGACGGTGGACCTGGACGGCAACGTGACACGGCTCACCGACGACGAGTACAGCTATTCCTCGCCGTCCTGGTCTCCCGATGGCGGCCGGATCGCGGTTCGCGGCAACGAGGGGCTGGATGTGATCATCCGCGAGGCCCGGGATCGCGGGGCGTCGTCGGAACTCTTCGTCTTCGACGCGGCGACCGGTGAGCGCACCGGCAACCTCACGGCCGACTGGGATCTGATTCCGGGCGGGCCGTCCTGGGCGCCGGACGGGAGGCACGTGTATTTCTCCGCCAGCGCAAGCGGCAACAGTCATCTGTTTCGGGTTCCGGCCGGGGGTGGTGAAGTCGAACAGGTCACCCACGGCGGTCGCCGACTCGGCAGCTTCTCCTTTTCCGCCGACTTCGCGCGGGTCGCGTACCGGGCCACCGATCCCGTCAGGCCGGGGGACATCTGGGTGGCGGGGGTGGGGGGCGGTGGCGAGATCCGGGTGAGCGACGTGAACGGGCCGCTGCTGGCCGAGGTGGCCATTGCATCGCCCGACCGGTTGCTGTTCCGCAGCGAGGATGGCACCGAGGTGGAGGGGTGGATTCTGCCTGCGCGCGGGTACGGCGGGGACGGGGAGGGGAGCGGGGGCGGCGGCTTCCCCATGATCCTCCAGATCCACGGGGGGCCACACGGCGCGTACGGCAACGACTTCTCGTTCGATCGCCAACTGCTCGCGGCAGAGGGCTACATGGTGCTCTATACGAACCCGCGCGCGTCGACGGGTTACGGCGAGGACTTCCGGTGGGGGACGTGGGGCGGGTGGGGGTTCAAGGACTACGAGGACATCATGGCCGGGGTCGACCACGCGATCGCCAACTACGACATCGACACGGACCGGATGGGGGTGACCGGCTACTCCTACGGCGGCTACATGACCAACGTGGTCATCACGAAAACGGACCGATTCGCCGCCGCCATCGCGGGCGCGTCAATATCCAACTGGGTCAGCGATTACGGGGTGGCCGACATCCCCCGCACCAAGGAGAGCGAGTTCTACGGGCCGCCCTGGGAGGAGCGGGGACTGGAGAACCTGATGCGCTCGTCTCCGATCATCCACGCGAAGGGGGTCTCGACGCCGACCATGTTCGTACATGGGGAATCGGACCATCGAGTCCCCATCGAAGAGGCGGAGCAGATGTACGTGGCGCTGCGCAAGCAGAGGGTCCCCGCGCGGTTCGTGCGCTATCCGGACTCGTACCACGGGGGATGGACGCCGTGGCGGACGGTGCACCGGATGTGGGTGCAGCTGGAGTGGTGGGATCAGTGGCTGGGGCGGCGGCCGGCGTCGGAAGAGGATGGTCCGCAACCATTGGGTATCTTCCCCGGAGAATAGCGAAATGAGACAGGTGTCAAAGCGACCGAGACTGCTTGCCTTCCTTCCGGCGTTGGCCGTGCTTGCTCTCCAGGCGTGCGCGCCCCAGCCACCGGACCTCTCCCCCGGGAACTGGGCCGACGACTACGACCGCTTCATGGCCGCACAGCTTGTCGAACGCACCGAGGCGGATGTGGCCACGGGCGAAAGAGGCGCGGTCACCGTGGCGTACAACGGACTCGCCGCGCGTGCCGGGCTCGAGGCGCTCAAGCAGGGGGGCGGCGCGATCGACGCGGCCCTGACCGCGGCGCTCACCCAGGTCGCGCTCACCGCGGGTGCCCCGATCAGCTACTTCGGGATCATGTCGCTGGTCTACTACGACGCCGGTTCGGGTACGGTCCACACGATGAACGCGGAGTGGAACACCGTGCTCGGCGAGGACGACCCGCTCACGATTCCGGGCGGTATCGACATGTCGTCGCCCCAGGGGATGTATGGCACCGAGGTGGGAGGCCGCACGGCATTGGTGGGCGGGTTCATGAAGGGTGTGGGCGCGGCCCACGAGCGATTCGGGCGGTTGCCCTGGGAAGAGATCTTCAAGCCGGCGATTCATGTCGCCGAGAACGGGTTTCCGGTTGCGGAGAAGATGGCCGAGTATTGGGCGATGCGCGCGCCGGACCTGGCCCGCCTTCCCGAGACGCACGCGACACTGCTGAAGGACGACGGTTCGCCCTACGCGGAGGGCGACGTCTTCGTGCAGCCCGCGCTGGCGGCGACCTTGCATGCGGTTTCCGAGCTCGGTACGAACTACATGTATGGGGGGCCGTGGGCGGAAAAAGCCGCCGCCGCGGTGCAGGCCGACGGGGGGCGGATGACCGTCGAGGACCTGGCTGCGTACGAGGTGCTATGGCAGGAGCCGCTGGTGGCGGATCTGGGCGGAGGCTACACCGTCTACACGAACCCGCCGCCGAACGCGGGCGGCACCGCCCTCATCGAGGCGCAGCGATTGGCCGCTGCGTCGGGGCTCGTGGACGACGGCCACTGGACGGAATCTGCCGACGCGTTGCGCAAGGCCCTCGACGCCACCCGCAACTTCATGCTGGACTTCCTGCCCCCCGAGACCCTGACCGCCCTGTTCGGCGCCGACTTCACGCCCGAACAGCGCGTCACACCCGAACACGCCGAGGCCTTCTGGGCGATCATGGAGGCGGGCCTGCCCTTCGGGACGTGGGCCCCCGCCACCCCCGGCCACTCCGACGACGTGGTCGCCATCGACGCGGACGGCAACATCGCTGCCATCACCCACAGCATCAACGCGGTCATGTGGGGCAAGACCGCGATCGTTGTCGACGGCATCACCATCGGCGACCCCGCCTCCTTCCAGCAGCAGCAGATCGCGCGGCTCGAGCCCGGCGCGCGGCTTCCCGCGCCAACCGAGACGGGCATCCTCTTCCACGACGGCCGGCCGATTCTCGGCTTCGCCTCGATGGGGTCGGGTCTCCACCACCGCACCTTCCAGGCGCTGCTCGGCGTGATGCACTTCGGCCAGACCGTCGACGAGGCGGTCGACACACCCGACTTCTTCTATCCCGACACCGATCCCGTGACCTTCCAGCTCACCTTCAGGGTTCCGGTCGGCGGGTTTCCGCGCGAGGTGCTGGACGGGACGGGCTACGCGTACGAGGAACTGGATCCCCGGCAGGCGCGCCTTGCGGGTGAAGGGTTGTGGGTGGCGGTCAGCCGGGATCCCGAAACGGGGGAACTGCGGGCGGCGTCGCACAACCGGAACAACAGCGCGGCGGTAGCGTGGTAGGGATTCAACCCGACTCGCCCACCAGGACCACCCCGTCCTCCACCCTCAACACCCGCGCGTCCGCAGCGCTCTCGAAGTCGAACGGCCAGTCGCCCGCGGCGCCATTGCGCAGCACGACACGCCGTATCCCGTGCAGGGTGAGCGGCACCCCGGCGGCGAGTCGGGCCGGTCCGGAGACCCGGTACAGCCACGCCCCTCCCGTCCCGTCGGAGGACACCGTGTAGGACTCGTCCTCGATCACAAGTGCGACCCCTTCGTCCAGCCCCACCCCTACGACCGGCCCCTCACCCCGCGCCTCCAGGAACCGGGCCAGGAACACGAGGAGCCTCCCCTCGCGCCCACGCTCCATGAAGTGACTGTCCACCAGCGTCGCAGCGAGTTCCGGCTGGGCGAAGACCGGCCTGGCGATGCTCACTTCGCGGCGCAACGGATCGGCCAGCGCCTCGGGTGAGGTGACCGTCCCGAAGCGTGCGTCAAAGGCCGCCTCGCCCAGCGAGACCGCACCCGCGCTCGTGCCTCCGAAGGCGACGCCCCGCGTGGTGGCGGCGGCGAGCGCGTTGTGGAGGGTTTCGGGCCACCGCCCCAGGTAGTGCCACTGGTTGCCCCCGGCGAGCCACACCGCCTCGGCGCGATCCACCCGGCATAGCACCGCCGGATCGGCCCCCGCTTCGGGCCGGGTGGTGCGCACGGTGACGATGGTGGCTGGGCTGGGGTCGGGTTGGAGAGTGGCCGAGAAGTACTCCGGGTAGCTGGTGAGCGACCCGGTCGCCCGCAGGATCACGATGTCCCCGCCGCTCGCTGCTTCCACGAACCGCCGCGCCGCGGAGTCGTCTTCGCCACCGCCGCCCATCAGCACCAGGCGCCGGATCGGCGAGCGCTCGGTGTCGGCGCCGGTTCCCTCGATTCCGCCGATGTGGATCCCGTCACCGGGTTCCGGGCATGGATCGACGTGTTCGGGTGCGAGCGGTCTGGGTCCGCCGTCCCCGCAGGCAATTGCAAGGGCAATGAAACCCGGTAGACTGCGGCCACAAAGTATATTACACATTACAAAATGTAACGTGGACCTTACATATTGGAACGTTGGCAAGGCGGCGCAGCCCCGGATGTCCCGCTGCCGGAATCCCCTCCTGACCGCGAGCGGCCACCCTTTGGCTGAAGCTGCCCCCGCCTCGCGTCAGACGAGCTTTCCGTCCGTCTCCAGCTTCTTGACCACCGCCCAGCCGAGCGCCTGAGTGACGCTCACGGCCACTGCGGCCCTGACCAGGTTGCCGTAAACAGGGACCCAACGAAGCACGAGGTTGGCACCACCCTTGCCGACCATCGTGCCGAGGGTGGCATAGAGGGTCGAGCGAACGGCTCCGTCGGTCCAGGGAATGTCGAACTCGTCGGCCAGCGCAGTGATCATGGCCACCTGCACCGGCGCGATGGCGACCGAGTCCGAACCGGGAATCACTGTTACGCCCGCCGCCCCGCCCGCGGCCGCGGAGGCCGAGTGGATGATGGCCGCGCATCGCTTCCGCCGCTCGGGGAGGTATCGCTTGAATTCGTCCTTGAATCCCATGGTCCGCTTCCTTTGCTGGTTACTCCTCTGACGCGGGGGGGCGCGTGCGCCGTTGCCTCAATCTACGCGAGGGGGGTCGTCGGCGTTCCAGTTCGTTCACTGGAGCCGGTCGCAGATTCGTCAACTCACAATCCTCCCCCTCCGCGGCAAGACCACCGCCGGCAGCCCCAGCCGCTCCACCGCCTCGTTGAAGCGCCGCAGCTCGTTTTCGAGGAGGTCGAGATAGCGCACGCGCACGGCATCCCACTCCTCCAGCAGATCCTCGAGCCGCTGCATCGTTCCTGGGTGCGGCGCACCCTCGGGACCGCCGGAGATGTAGCCGTCCGATCCGGTCACGCGGCCGTACAGCTCGAGCCACTGGTTGTCCAGCCGGGGCGGGAAGCGGATCGGGTCCTGGTTGGACCGGTTCTTCGTCTGCATGAGGTCTTCGGTGACGCCGGTCGACTTCTCAGTCAGCGTGTCGGCCAGCGGCTGGAGCGCGTCCTGCTGGTCCGCCGCCCGCGCCCGCTCCATGACTTCCTCCACCTGGCGCCGGATGGCCGCGAGGTCGTCGATGGCCCGCGAGATCGAGTTGATGGAGTCGCGCGCGAGGGTGGCCACGCGGAACTGCTCCTCGTAGCTGGCGGCGGTGACTTCCGGGATGCGGGGGTCGGGGAGGAGTTCAAAGTCGCGTTCCGCCATGGTTTCGCCCACGGTCATCCTTACCGTGTAGGTGCCGGGAGGTGCCTTGATGCCGCCGGTGTATCCCCAGACGACGGTCCCTTCGGGCAGCTCCGGCCCCGCATGGTGAAGCGCCCACGCGATCCGGTTCAGCCCGGCGTCCGCGGTGATCCGCTCGCCGTCCGCGTCTTCAGCCGCGGCGGAGTCGGAGGAGAATGTCCGCACCACCTCCCCACGCGGGTCCACGACCTCGATCCGAACCTCCTCGGCCGGCTCTTCCCCCAGGTAGTAGTGGATCTGCGCGCCCGCGGCCGGAGGCTCCGGGTTCAGTTCCGCCAACCCCGGAGTCCCCAGGTTGGTCAGGCGCCGCGCGTCGAGCGGCTGGAAGAGGTGGACGCCCGCCCCCACCGCCTCCTCGATCTCACGCAAGGGCGAAATGTCGTCCATGATCCAGAACGAGCGGCCCTGCGTGGAGAGGATCAGGTCGTCGTGGGCCACGCGCATCCCCGTGATCGGGGTGATGGGAAGGTTGCGCTGGAAGCTCTGCCACGAGTCGCCCGCGTCGAAGGAGACGAACACGCCGAACTCGGTGCCCGCGAAGAGGAGTCCGTCGCGCAGGGGGTCTTCCCGCACGGTGCGTACGGGATGGCCGCCGGGGATGCCGCCGGTGACCCGGGTCCACGACGCGCCGAAGTCGTCCGTCCGGAAGACGTAGGGGTCGAAGTCGTCCATCCGGTACCGCTGCACGGCGATGTACGCACGCCCGGCACGGTGCACCGACAGCTCGATTTCGTCCACCGTCCCCAGCTCGGGCATCCCGCCCGGCGTGATGTCGGTCCAGTTCGCGCCGCCGTCCCGGGTCACATGCACCCGCCCGTCGTCGCTCCCCGCCCAGATCTCGTCCGCGTCGAAGGGCGACTCCGCGATCGAGAAGACCACGTTGTAGATCTCCACCCCGGTCACGTCGGCATTGATCGGCCCGCCCGCCTGTTCCTGGTGTGCGGGGTTGTCCGTCGTCAGGTCCGAGCTGATCGTCTCCCAGGTCGCGCCCTCGTCGCGCGAGCGATTCACGTACTGCGACCCGTGGTAGATCACGTTCGGATCGTGCCGGCTGACCACCATCGGCGACACCCACTGGAAACGGTGCCGCAGGTCCTTCGCCGCCATGCCGAGCTGGAGCTGCGGGTAGAGCATGACGTTGCGCCGTTGTCCGGACTCCAGGTCGTAGCGGTCCATCACTCCGCCGTAGCACCCGGCGTAGACGATGTGCGGGTGGTCCGGGTGCAGGGCGATCGGTCCCGTCTCGCAGCCGCCCACGTTCTGCCAGTGCTGCTTGGGGTAGAGGGTGTTCACATCCGACCAGGCGGGCACCGAAATGGTCGTATTGTCCTGCTGGGCCCCGTAGAGCCGGTAGGGGAAGCCGTTGTCGACGATGACGTCATAGAACTCGGCGGTGGGCTGGTTGTAGTAGGTCGACCAGGTCTCGCCGTTGTTGACGGTGACCTGTGCGCCTCCGTCGTCGGCGACCACCATGCGGCTGGGGTCCGAAGGGTGGATCCACAGGTCGTGCACGTCGCCGTGCGGGACGGGGATCATTTCGAAGGTCGTGCCGCCGTCCACCGAGCGGTACAGGCGGGTGTTGAGCGCGTAGACCGTGTTCGGGTCGACCGGGTCGGCCCGGATGTGCGTGTAGTACCAGGCGCGCTGCCGCAGGTTGTTGTCCGAGTTGGTGCGGGTCCAGGTCGCGCCGCCGTCGTCGGAGCGGTAGACGCCCCCGTCCGGCTCGGCCTCGAGGATTGCCCACACCCGGTCAGGGTCCGCGGGGGACACGGACACGCCCACCTTCCCCACAACGCCCTCGGGGAGTCCACCGCCCAGTTTCGTCCACGTATCGCCCCCGTCGGTCGTCTTGTAGACACCGCCCTCCTCCGCGCCCGAGATCAGCGCCCACGGCTTCCGCTCCCCCCGCCACATCCCCGCATACAGAATGCGCGGGTTGGTCATGTCCATGGCCAGATCGGACGCACCCGTCGAGTCGTTGAGCGCCAGCACGTGCTCCCAGGTCGCTCCCCCGTCGCGCGAGCGGAAGATCCCCCGCTCGGGGTTCTTGCCGAACGGGTGGCCGAAGGCGGCCACGTAGACCAGGTCGTGATCGTGCGGGTGCACCTCGATACGCGGAATCTGCCCTGCCTCGGGAAGGCCGATGAACGACCAGGTCCGTCCGTCGTCCATCGACTTCCACGCGCCCCGCCCGGTGGATGTGTTGCCCCGGATGCAGGCCGATCCCTCCCCGACGTAGATCACGTTCTGGTCCGAGTCGGCCACCCTGACCGCGCCGATCGATCCCCCGAAGTACCCGTCGGAGATGTTCTCCCAGGTCACCCCGTTGTCGGTTGTCTCCCAGACGCCGCCGCCGGTGGTGCCCATCAGCCAGCGGTCGGGGTCGTTGAGGAAGCCGGTCGCGGCGGTGGAGCGGCCGCCGCGGTAGGGGCCGGCCATGCGGTAGCCGAGGTCCTTGAAGGCGAGGGTGTCGACGGATTGGGCGGCGAGGGGGGGCGGGTAATGGCCCGCCAGTGTGGCTGCAGCGAGAGCCACGCAAGTCGTGGCGGGGCGCATCGCGCGGCGCAGAACACGAGGAAGGAATGTCGCCGGGTTCATGTCGAGTGTCGTCCTGTGGAGTTTCGGGGGTTCGGGATGTGGAGAGCGAAGGAACGCAGAGAGTGACAAGGTCGCCGGGGAATCGCAATATTGGCTGTAGCTCCGAAGATTGTCAGTATCTCCGAAGAACAAAGCCCCCTGGACGAAAGTCGCCCGGAACCGTGTCGGCAGCCCTGGCATCCCGTGGCCGGAACGGCAGCAAGAGACTGGTGGCGCTGGCGGTTTTCGGGGGCGTCGCGGTGGCCGGATGCGCCTCGGGTCCCACGGTCAGCGCGACGACCGGCAGCTCGGCTGCGCCGGTAATCGTAAACCAACATGAGATCCTGCAGGCCCGAAGACATGAATACCGCGCCACGGGGATGATGGAACAGGGAGTTGCGGACACCGCCGTCGTCCAGATGCTGGTCGACACGGTCGGAGAGGTCGAGGATGTGAAGGTCGGCGTCAGCTCGGAAAACGAAACCCTGGACCGGGCGGCACTCAGCGTCGCCCGGGTCCACCGATTCGAACCCGCGCGGAACAGGGGCAGGGCCGTGGTGGTGTGGGTCAGCCTGTCCATATCCTTCGAGCCCCGCCTTTGCGACTTCCCGCCCTTGCCCGACACGGTGTTCATGATGGAAGAGCTCAACGCCGAAGGCCGACGAGGCGAAACCACGGTGTCGCTCCTCGTCGACGAGCGCGGAGTGGTCCGCGAAGCGAAGGTCGAGACCGGATCCGGGTGGGACCGATTCGACCAGGCGGCACTTCGAGCAGCCCGCAGAACTCGATACCACCCTGGTCTCGTGAAGTGCGAACCGGCGGAGATGTGGACGACGATGACGTACGGCCTCGGCAATCGGATGGACGAGAGGCGATGAGGGGTATCCCGGTGACTCTCTGCGGGCTGCGTCCACACGTCCTGGTCCCCGCCCCGCTCCTCACCGCCGCATGCTCCTCGGCGCCGTCGGAAAGCCCCGCCGACCAACCCGTCCCGCCGGCGGCCGCCCCCGGAATCTACCCCGCTACCGGCACAAACCTCTGCACCCGTCTCCCCGTCGACGCCTCACCCACGTAGACATTTCCCTGCGAATCCACGTCCATCCCATGAGGACGGATGAACTGTCCCGCCTGGCGGCCGCCGCGCCCGAACTCGCCCACCACCTCAAGGTCCGACCGGCGCAGGATCCACACCTTGTGGTTGGTGCCGTCGGCCAGGTACAGCCAGCGCTGCCCGTCGTCGGGTGAGAGCGCCACCACGAAGGCCGAACCCGACGCGCGGGTGAGCGGCGCGATGGTCTTCTCGGTGACGTAGGCGCCGTCGCGCCGGAAGGCCTGGATGCGGTTGCCGCGCCGGTCCGCGACATAGATGAGGCCGTCTCGCGAACCGACGAGGCCGTGGACGGTGGAGAACTGGGGTGGTGGAGGGCTTGCTTCGGTGCGGCCCGCATAGTCGTAGGCCGCTTCGTCGTCCGGAGGTTCGCCGTAGGCGCCCCAGTGCCGCAGATAGTCGCCCGTCTCTCCGTCGAAGACCACGACCCGACGGTTTCGGTAGCCGTCGGCCACGAAGACCTCGTTTGTTTCGGGGTCGACCCAGATGCCGGCGGGGCCGCCGAGGAGTTCCGTGTCGCCGCTGCCGCCGTTTTCGTCATACCGGCCCAGCGTCATGAGGTGCCGGCCGTCCCGGGTGAACTTCATGACGCGGTGGTGGCGGTACGTCCCGATCCAGACGAACCCGTTGTGATCGACGAAGAGGCCGTGCGAATTGCGCGGGAATTCCGACACATCCTGCGTGGCCGGATCACCCCACGCCTGCACCACGTTCCCGTCCGGGTCGATCTCGATGACCACGGGCGCGGGCACGCAACACTCCCCGATCGGCGGATCCTGCACCGCGGCGATCTCCTCGGGCGTCAGCGTCTCGGGCAGGTGCGTGATCCAGACGTGGTCCCGGTCATCGACGAAGACCGAGGTGATCGAGCCCAGGATCCAGTCGTCGGGAAGCTCTCGGGGCCAGGTGGGGTCGACCAGGAAGGCGGGGGGACTGTCGGAGGGAGCGGAGGGGTCCTGGCCCGGACTGCGCGAGTCGGTCGAGCAGGCCGGGGAGAGGAGGAGGACTGCCGGTAGGAGGGTGGCGGTTTTGGCGATCCGGCTGGCTCTGCGCCGTGGGCCATGCCGCGCCGGGGGGACCGCCGGCGGAAGCGTGGCCGCCGTGGCGAGGGGATTTGCGGAAGTGCGAAGCACCGTGTCTCCGTTTCTGTCGGTGGATCAGCGCCGTTGAGCGATGCCCGACAGTAACGGAGTGAACAGGGGCGCGCGAGTCTTCCACTGTCGGCGGACGGCTACCGGGAAGCGGTTGAAGCGGTGACGGTTCGCCGCAGCGCCGACCATCACCCCGGACCCCGCCGCTCTCCCTCGTAGACCGAGGTTACCAGCGTGATGACCGCGGCCATCGTCAGCGCGAACACGGGTGGGGCCAGGGTGTACTCGTTGAACTTGCCGGACGTGAGACCGGTACCCTGGGTCAGAATGGTCCCCAGGATGAATCCGAGTCCGGTCCCGAGCATGGTTCGCCCGAAGCTGTCGACGCCGGCGATTCCCGCCGCCAGTGGAACGGAAAGGAGGTTGGTGGACGACAGCAGTAACCATGTGCAAGCCCGGATCATCACCCTGCGTGGGCAGTTCGTCCATGACGAAGTGGTAGTAGAGAATGAAGGGGGCCATGGGGATCGCCGCGCCGATCAGGGTAGATACGAAGATCTTTCCGGGCGACGCTGTGCTGTCCGGCCCGGCAGGCATCGCGGCAAGGACCCGGAGCGGTGCCCACGATCCAGCCTGGTGCACATGGTCCGCCGCCAGGTGCGCCATACCACCAGCCTGGGTGCAAGGGTGAAAGGAGCTTGCCCGCGCCTCCGCCATCCACCTGCCGAGCTGTCCACGCGGTTGACCCGGCCCCGACTGAGCCACCATCTCCGCGGGAACCCCGGCCAGCCCGGCCGCGGTGACCCACACCAGAACCCACTGGAGCTTCGATCGAAGTGATTTGATCATGATGGCCTTCCTCACTTGCCGTTGCGCGTGCATATCGCGATCACTCATCCGATAATAGTCCTTACGTCATGCATCTTCGAACCGAGTCAAGACCACCAAAGGACCAGACCCCATGAGGATCTCCGGCTTCGTCACCGCGACCCTGCTCGCCACGCTCCCCCCCGTCCCCGCCTCCCCCCAGTCCGTCGACGAAGGCAAGACCTCCGCCCTCGCCCACGCCACCGCCCTGGAGGACCTCGTCGCGGAGATGTCGTCGCGCCTCTGGGACTTCGCCGAGATCGCGCTGGAGGAGTACCAGTCCGCCGGCTACCTCGCCGACGTCCTCGAGAAAGAAGGCTTCATCGTCGAGCGCGGCGTCGCGGGCATGCCCACAGCCTTCGTCGCGTCCTGGGGATCGGGCCGCCCCATCCTGGGCGTCCTCGCCGAATACGACGCACTCCCCAACATCGGCAACGTCGCCGTGCCCATGCGCGCGCCCCGCAAGGACGGTCACCCGCACGGACAGGGCTGCGGCCACAACCTCTTCGGCGCGGCCTCGGTGGGCGCCGCCATCGCGATCAAGCGCATGATGGCCGAGCACGGCGCGGCCGGGACCGTCCGCCTCTACGGCACCCCCGCCGAGGAGACCGTGGTCGGCAAGGTCTACATGGCCCGCGACGGCCTCTTCGACGACCTCGACGCGTCGATCGTCTGGCACCCGGGCCAGAGGACCGCCGTCAGCAACAACCGGGCGCGCGCGCTCAACAACTTCGAGGTCTCCTTCCGCGGGCAGGCGGCCCACGGAGCCTTCGACCCCTGGAACGGCCGTAGCGCGCTGGACGCCGTCGAACTCATGAACCACGGCGTCAACATGATGCGCGAGCACGTCGAGCCGAGCGCCCGCATCCACTACGTGATCCCGAACGCGGGCGACGCGCCGAACGTGGTGCCCGAATATGCCCGCGTGTGGTACTACGTGCGCGACACCACCCGGACCGCCGTCGAGGAGAGCTACGACTGGATCCTTGACATCGCCGACGGCGCCGCGAAGATGACGCGCACCGAGTACGAGGTCTTCCTCATCACCGGTGTCCACCCGTACACCCTCGTGCGCCCGCTGCAGGAGGCCATGCAGGCCAACCTGGAACGGGTCGGGCCGCCGCGGTTCAGCGAAGACGACCAGACCTTTGGCCGCAAGCTCCAGGCCTTCCTCAAGGTGGAGACCTCGGGGCTGCGCGACACGATCGACCACCTGGCCGACAAGCCGCTTCCCGCCGGGGGTGGTTCATCGGACGTGGCCGAGGTGAGCTACATTGCGCCGACCGTCGAGTTCAGCGTGACCACCGCGGCCGAGCACATCCCGTGGCACTCGTGGGCGACGAGCGCGTCGCACGGGACGCCGGGCTCGATCAAGGGGGCGCAGGTGGCGACGAAGGCACTGGCGCTGATGGGGGCGGAGATCATCCTGGATGCGGAGCTGCTGCGGCGCGCGAAGGAGGCGCATGCGGCGACGATCGGCGGGGTTCCCTACAAGTCGCCGATTCCGGAGGGGCAGAAGGTGCCGTTGCCGAAGAAGGGTGGGTCCTGACGGTGGTGACCAACGCACCATAAGCCAGCGCAGTCAGATAGGTGTAATCAAGATGCACTCGGTCTCCCTCACTCAGAATCATAGCCGGAATCATGGGGATGGACGCCCCGAGCAGGGTATAGCCGCCCCTCAGCCCTCCCCCTCCGCTTCCGCCAGCCGCCCCGAAATCTCCCTCAGCCGCAGCCACTGCTGGTAGAAGAACGGCAACATCAGCATCGATTCGACGAACTGGAAGACGTACATGACAATCGCGAAGACCGCGCCGTACTCCGTCGTCTCCGTCGTGGCCGCGCTCACCGCGAAGACCAGCAGGGCGATCATGAAGACCCAGTTGATGCCGAAATTGGCCGCTTCCAGGTCGGAGAGGCGGATGTTCCAGCGCATCATGGCGCGGAGGTGTTTGGCCAGGCGGGCGGGATCGCCGCTGTCGACGGCGTCCACCTGCCTTTCGTGCTCGTCGTTGAGTCCCTCGTTGTAGCGCATCGTCAGCCCTCCGGTGAGGGCGTAGAGCACCACGGTGGCGATGGCGACCACCAGGCACCCCAGGAAGACCGGCACGTTCAGCGCGGCCAGGATCAGCACCGTGCCGGCCAGGCCGATCACGCTGTTGATGAGCTCGGGGAGTGAGTTCTCGAAGAACTCGACGATCTCCCTGAGCATACCTAGCCGCGCCGTGCGGGTGGAGGTACTGGTGTCGGCGGCCGACTGCGCCATTTCCTCGCCCAGCGTGACGTAGATCCGCGCGTACGCCCGGCTGTCGATCAGGCGCCGCAGGACGGCGATCCCCATCGTGGCGATGCCGAGGATCGCGAACTCGTAGAGGCCGCGGGTCGAGTCCGCGAGGACACTGTCGATGGCGCGGCCGATGACGAGTGGGAAGAGGATCCACCCGGCCGCCTCGAGCACGACAAGCGTCAGGGTGAAGGCGAAGCGTCCTGCGAAGCGTTTCAGGAGTGCGTGCATGAGGTGGCCGGGAGGCTACCGGGGAGGTTGTGGTCGGTGTGGGGTCGCGCCCGTCTCTCGACCTAAAGCGTATGCACGATCAGGGGTGTCCGGCCAGTAGTCCGGAAAACCGATCTCCGGGCGGGGCGTGGCCGGTGGGAAAGGAGGCCCGTGTGGCGGTGGGCAGGGCCCGTGAAGGAAGGCGTGCGGAACGCGCCGCACGCGGGCCGGGGGGTGTTTCCACGGGCTAGAGTTGGAAGATCCGGCCGAGCCGCGGGTGTCCCTTCTGGTGGACACTCCGGGTTGCAGCGGGGGACTGTTCGAGCGAGCGATGGTCGACGGGCTCGACCACCTCTTCGTGGCTGGGCGCAGGCGGCTCCTGGGCCGCCGTCCGCGATTCGATGACTTCGCCGGCACCCAGGATCAATCCCAGCGACAGGAACAGTCCCGCGGCCGTCAGCCGGGCGTTTCCGCGTCGTCTCAAGCGTATGGTTCTCATTTTCCTTCTCCCGTGCTTACCCGCCGGGCCCTTCCCGGCGATGTCCACTATTGCAGCAATTTTCGTGCCAGAACGCTCAGTGAGGCGTTTCCTGTTTGCTTTTAGGACCCGATTCAGGGGGAAATGGTTGCATGGCAGGTCGGTGCGCAGCCCCTCAGGCACTTCCGATGGCATTATCTTCCGCTCCGAGTGGTGTGTGCCGAGTTCGGGCGCGATCCCAAGTACCGGAGGAGTCGAGTGGTCGGGAAACGGTTGGGACCTGGTAGCCGGCGGGTGACAGGACGGGTCGCCCACACGACCGGTGCGCGGTGGCAGGCCTGCCTGCCGCCTGTCGTATTGGCCGCATGCTCCCTGGGACTCGGGCCCGATCACGCCGCTGCGCAATCAGCCGCCACCGCGACGGGCATCACCGCAGTCGAGGGCATCCGGGTCGGCCACTTCACCTACCCGGACGATCCCACGGGCTGCACGGTCGTGATCGCTCCCGAGGGCACCGTCGGGTCGGTGGCCCAGAGCGGCGGCGCCCCCGGCACGGTGGAGACCGACCTGCTGGATCCCATGAACAGCGTACGGGGTCCCGACGCGGTCTTCAGTTCGGGAGGAAGCGCCTTCGGCCTCGCCGCGCGGGACGGCGTCGTGCGCTACCTGGAGGAAAACGGCCGCGGCTACCCGATTCCGGGAGTGGGCGTCATTCCCATCGTGCCGGGCGCGATCATCTTCGACCTGCGTGTGGCCGATGAGCGCCCCGGCCCCGATTGCGGCTACCAGGCCGCTGCGGCCGCAACCGCCGGACGCGTCGCGGAGGGGAGTGTGGGCGCGGGCGCCGGCGCCACCGTCGGGAAGATGCTCGGGATGGCCCGGTCCATGAAGGGCGGCGTGGGCACCAGTTCGATCGAGCTCGAGAGCGGCCTGGTGGTAGGCGCGATCGCGGTGGTCAACGCGGTCGGCGACGTGATCGACCCGGCCACCGGCCAGGTGGTCGCGGGGGCGCGCAACGAGGACGGGACCTTCGCCGATTCGCGCCGAATACTCCGGGGTCTGGTGCCGTCCCCGTCTCCGGGGGAGAACACCACCATCGTCGTCGTCGCCACCAACGCGCGGCTCACGAAAGTGGAGGCCGCCAAGGTCGCGCAGATGGCGGACGACGGGCTGGCTCGCGCGATCGTCCCCAGCCACACTCCCAGCGACGGCGACACGGTATTCTCGCTGGCCACCGGCGCCCTCACCGAAGGCTACACCGTGGGGCAGGTGGGTGGTCTCGCCGCCGAGGTCGTGGCCGAAGCCATCGTGCGCGCTGTGCGGGCGGCCAGCGGCCTGCCGGGGATTCCGGCCGTGCGCGACCTCCCGGGAGCGGGCCGGTGAGCGCCACCCTGGCGGTCCTTCTTCTCTACGTCATCCTTATCACCGCGGTGGGCCTTGCAATAGGGCGCCGAGTCTCGGGCACGAGCGACTTCTTCGTTGCGGGGCGCGCGCTGGGGCCCGTACTCCTCTTCGCGACCCTTCTCGCGGCCAACATCGGGGCGGGATCGACGGTCGGGGCCGCGGGGCTCGGATACGAGAACGGGCTGGCCGCGTGGTGGTGGGTGGGATCGGCGGGGATCGGCACGCTGATCCTTGCGCTGTGGCTGGGGCCGCGCATGTGGCGCGTCGCGCGCGACCACTCGCTCAGCACCGTGGGCGACTACCTGGAGCACCGCTACGGACCCTCTGTGCGCGCGGCGATCGCGATGCTGCTCTGGCTCGGCACGCTCGCGATTCTGGCGGGGCAGCTGATCGCCATGGCGTGGATCCTCGAAGTGGTGGCGGGTGCGCCGCGCTGGCTGGGGGCGGTGGTGGGCGGCGTGGTGATGACGGTCTACTTCGTCGCGGGGGGACTGCTGAGTTCGGCGTGGGTGAACCTGGTGCAGCTGGTGGTGCTGATGGTCGGGTTCCTGATCGCGGTGCCGCTGGCGGTGGAGGGGGCGGGGGGACTCTCGGCGGTGCTGGACAGCGCGCGCACCGTGCCGGGGCACCTGGACTTCATGAGGAACGGGGATTCGGGGTGGATGTACATGATCCTGCTGGCCCCGGCCTTCATTGTGTCGCCCGGGATCCTGCAGAAGATCTTCGGGGCGCGGGACGTGCGCACCGTGCGTCTGGGCGTGAGCGCCTGCGGGGTTGCGCTCATGCTGTTCGCGATCCTCCCTCCGATGCTCGGGATGGTGGCGCACGCGGTGGCCCCCGGGCTGGAGGACCCGGAGACGGCGCTCCCGGTGATCCTGACCGAGGGTGTGCCGGCGTGGGTGGGGCTGCTGGGTCTGGCCGCGGTGCTGTCGGCGGAGATCAGCTCGGCGGACGCCATCCTCTTCATGCTCTCCACCTCGCTGTCGAAGGATCTCTACAAGCGGTTCGTGAAGCCGGAGGCGACCGACGCGCAGGTGCTGGGGGTGGCGCGGGGAGCGGCCGTGGCGGGGGGCCTGGCGGGGGTGGTGCTCGCGGTGGTGATTCCGAGCGTTGTGGGGGCGCTGACGATCTTCTATTCGCTGCTCTCGGTCAGCCTGTTCGTGCCTGTGGTCGCCGGGCTGCACTCGCGGCGGCCCGGGGCGGGGGAAGCGCTGGCGGCGGCGGCCGGCGGGGTCGCGGTGCTGTTGGTGACGCGGTCGGCGGGCTTTGGAGGCTGGTTGCCCCCAACGGCCTGGGGATTGCTGGCGGCGGCGGCGGCGTTCGGAATCGTCTTCGCGGCGCGGCGGGTGACGGGGAGGATTGGGTAGAAAATGTCAACTTTGGATGACTTAATGTAAACCGCAGATGACTAAGACTGGACACAACAGGTGACCGGCGCGGCGGACCCGCGCGGGAGCGGGCATCACGATACGGGGCAAAAGCGTGTCTTTCCCTCCGAAATCCGCACCTGCGAGATGCACACGGGCGGTGAACCCGTGCGGATCGTCACATCCGGCTACCCGCGAATCCCCGGCGCCACCATCCTCGACAAGCGGCGCCACGCGCGCGAGCACCTCGACCACCTGCGCCGCTTCCTCATGCACGAGCCGCGCGGCCACGCCGACATGTATGGGGTCATTCCGGTCGAGCCGGACCATCCGGACGCGGACCTGGCCGTGCTGTTCTGCCACAACGAGGGCTACTCGACGATGTGCGGCCACGCGACCATTGCAATGGCCAGATGGGCGGTCGACGAGAGCCTGGTCGCGGCCCGCGAGCCCCGCACCACCGTGCGCATACAGTGCCCGTGCGGACTTGTCACCGCGCACGTGCGGGTGAGGGACGGCCGCGCCGGGATGGTGCACTTCGAGAGCGTCGGCGCCTTCGCCCCGCTACTGGACGCGAAGGTGGAGGTGGAGGGCACGGGCACGATCGGGGTCGACATCGGCTACGGCGGCGCCTTCTACGCCTTCGCCCCCGCCGCGCGTTTCGGGCTCGACGTGCGCACATCGCCGGCGCGCACGCTGGTGGACGCGGCGTGGGCGGTCACCTGCGCGGCCAAGGCGCAGCTCGAACTGGACCACCCCGGGCACCCCGATCTGGCCTACCTCTACGGCACCATCCTCACCGATGGCACGCTGGGGACCGGCCGCCCCAGCGCAAACGTCTGCGTCTTCGCGGACCGCCAGGTGGACCGGAGCCCGACGGGGAGCGGGGTGACGGCCAGGATGGCCATCCAGAAGGCGCGGGGACAGGCGGGGGTGGGGGACGAGCGGCGGTTCTCGAGTGTAACGGGGTCGGTGTTCACCGGTTGCATCGTGGAGGAGACGCGGGTGGGGGAGCACGAGGCCGTGACGGTGCTGGTCGGGGGGCGTGCGCACTACACGGGGGAGGCGTGTTTCCGGGTCGAGGAGGGGGATTCGCTGGGTGGGGGCTTCATGGTGCGATGAGGTGGGGGCGGCGTTGGGGGGACGCCGCCGGGGACAACCGGGGATTGTGCGAAGAGCGTGCAGGGCGCCTATTGGGCCGCATGAGCAGACGAGATGCAGGCATGGACAGGAAGCAGTTCCTGCGTGCGGCGGGGGCCGTGTGCGGGGCGGGGTGGCTGGCGGGGTGCGCGCGCGAGGGCGCCCCCGCGGCGGGAGAGTCAGCCGCCGAAGGCGACGGCAACGCATCGCAATCGCTCCTCGACGTGATCGGCCTCCAACTCTATACCGTCCGTTCCCTCATGGCGGAGGACGTGGCCGGCACCCTGGATGCGGTAGCGGCCGTTGGCTACGACGAAGTCGAATTCGCCGGCTACTTCGGCCACCCTCCCGGCGCGGTCCGCGGATGGCTCGACGCTGCCGGACTTTCTTCTCCCGCGGCGCACGTCGGGATGGAAGACCTCGCCGGGGCGGGACTGGACACCGCGATCGAGACCGCATCCATAGTGGGTCAACGATGGCTGGTCCTCCCCTGGATACCCCAGGACATGCGCACGCCCGACGGCTACCGCGCCCTCGCCGACATGCTCAACGCGGCCGGCGAGACCGCTGCGGCGGCCAACTTCAGAGTCGCCTACCACAACCACGCCTTCGAGTTCGACACGCTGGACGACGCCGGCACCACCGGCTTCTCGCTCCTCCTCGAACACCTCGACCCCGCGCTGGCCGACCTGGAAATCGACTTCCACTGGTCAGCGGTGGGAGGCGCGGACTCCGCCGCCCTGCTCCGGGACAACCCCGGGCGCTTCCCGCTATGTCATGTCAAGGACGTCACCGCCGACGGGCGCATGGCGGATGTGGGCGCGGGCGAAATCGACTGGGCCGGACTCTTCGCCCTCTCGGGCACTGCGGGGCTCCGGCACTTCTTCGTCGAGCACGACCAGCCCGGCGATCCGCTCGCGTCCATCGAGGCGAGCTACCGTTACCTGTCCGGGACCTGAACCGGCGGGCCGGCACCACATCACTTCCAGGGAGGCAAGGTGAGCGAATCGACCATCGAAGGATCGGGTGGGGACCACGGCGCCGACGCGGGCCGTCTGTTTCTGGGCAGTTGCGTCGCGCTGATCGCCACTTCGGTGGCCTTCGCGACGATCGGCGCGGTGATGTTCGCGCTCAAGGGCGAGTTCGGCCTCAACAACGCCCAGGTCGGGTGGATCGGCGGGGCGGCGCTGTGGGGCTTCGCGGTGTCGCAGCTGGTCTTCGCGCCGCTCTGCGACACGCTGGGCATGCGCTTCCTGGTGAGGATGGCCTTCGTCGGGCACCTCGCCGGCGCGCTGATCATGATCTTCGCGGGCGGCTTCGCGACCCTCTTCGCGGGCGCGCTGGTCATCTCCATGGCCAACGGACTGGTCGAAGCGGCGTGCAATCCCCTGGTGGCGGCCCTCTACCCGGACAACAAGACGGTCAAGCTCAACCAGTTCCACGTCTGGTTCCCGGGCGGAATCGTGCTCGGGGGACTGGCGGCCTACGGGCTCGACAGCGCCGGGATCACGTCGTGGCAGATCAAGGTGGCGCTGATCCTGATTCCGACCGTCGCCTACGGCATCCTGCTGCTGGGCCAGCGCTTCCCCGCGACCGAAGGGGTCCGCTCCGGCGTCTCCATGGGGGAGATGTTCCGCGCCACGCTGACCACGCCGCTCATGCTGCTCATGCTGCTGTGCATGGCCATGACCGCGTCGATCGAGCTGGGGCCGAACCGGTGGGTCCCCGCGGTGCTGGAAGCGGGGGGGATGGCGGGGATCCTGGTTCTCGTCTACGTCAACGGGATCATGGCGGTCATGCGCTACTGGGCGGGGCCGGTCGTGCATCGCCTGTCGCCCACGGGCATTCTGCTGGCGTCGGCGGTGATCTCAGGAGGCGGACTGTTGTGGCTCAGCTTCGGGGGATCGATGGCGTCGGTGCTGGCGTCGGCGACGGTCTTCGCGATCGGCGTGTGCTACTTCTGGCCGACGATGCTCGGCTTCGTGTCGGAGCGCGTCCCCAGGAGCGGGGCGCTGGGGCTGGGGCTGATGGGTACCGTCGGGATGGCCGTGGTCGGGCTGGTCACCTCTCCCTGGATGGGCGGGATCGCCGACCGGGTCACTCACGAGGTGCTCGACAAGGACCGGGCCTACGTGGTGCTTGTGCAGGCGGCCGGTGCGCTCCAGTCGGAGTCGCTTCGCACGCCGGGTCCCGAGGGCGACGAACTGAGGTCGGCGCTCGACCTGGTCACCGGGGTGCTCCCTCCGATCGGCGAGGATCCGATCCTCCCGGAGCTCGAGACCGCCAAGGCCATGCGCGCCTTCATCGAGTCGGGATCCACGTCGCCGGCGGTGAGTCAGGCGCAGGACCTTCTGGGCCCCGCCGAGAACCAGGGGGGACTGGTGTCCTTCCGGTACCTGGTGCCGCTGAGCGCGGTCCTGATGGCGATCTTCGGCCTGCTGTACCTGAGGGAGCGCCGTGAGGGCGGGTACCGGGCCGAGCGCCTGACCTGATCCGGACCATGGGCAGGTTCCCTCCGGCAAGCGCGCGGCCATGCGCCCGCGGTGGCGGCTTCGTTCAGTCCGGCCGGCAGCCCGCGTAGTGAATCCTCTCATCGGCCGCCGGCTCCGGTACGGCATGGTCGGCGGCGGTCCCGGCGCCTTCATCGGCGGCGTGCACCGGATGGCGGCCGCCCTGGACGGCGAGTTCGAACTCGTCGCGGGTGCATTCGCGTCGCGGCCGGAACGCTCCCGGGAGCAGGGACGGGCGCTCGGGCTCGACGCGCGGCGCACCTACGGCACCTGGCGCGGGATGGCCGCGGCGGAGGCCGCGTTGGGCGAGGACCGGCGTATCGAAGCGGTATCGATCGTCACCCCCAACCACCTCCACCACCCCGTCGCGACGGCCTTTCTGAACGCGGGGATCCCCGTCATCTGCGACAAGCCGATGACCACCACCCTCGCCGACGCCCAGGCCCTTTGCGACACGGTGGAGCGCACCGGCCTCACCTTCGCCCTGACACACAACTATACGGGCTATCCAATGGTCAGGGAGGCCCGCCACCTGGTCCGAACGGGGCGGCTGGGCACCGTGCGCAAGGTGGTGGCCGAATACCCGCAGGGCTGGCTGGCCACGCGGCTCGAGGAGACGGGCCACAAGCAGGCGGGCTGGCGGCAGGATCCGGACCAGGCGGGGGAATCCTCGGCCGTGGGCGACATCGGCACGCACGCGCACAACCTGGCGTGCTACGTGACCGGACTCGAGATCGACGCTGTCTTCGCCGACCTCTCGGCCCAGGTGCCCGGGAGGGTGATGGAGGACGACGCGGGGGTGCTGGTGCGCTTTGCCGGCGGCGCGCGCGGTGTCATCATCGCGAGCCAGGTGTCGACGGGCGAGGAGAACGGCCTGGCGCTCAGGGTCTACGGGGAGAGGGGGGGGCTCTCGTGGCGGCAGGAGCGGCCGGACGAACTGCACCTGCTCTTCCCGGACGCGCCGCGGCAGACACTCACGCGGGGAAGTCCGTGGCTGTCGGCGGCGGCCCGGCACGCGACGCGCCTGCCTCCGGGGCATCCGGAGGGATTCATCGAGGCGTTCGCCAACATCTACCGGGGCGCGGGAAGGGTGATCGGGGCGGCGCTGACCGGAAGGGAGACGGACCCGCTGGACCGGGATTTTCCCGATCACACAGACGGTGTCCGCGGGATGTGTTTCATCGAGAGCGTGCTCAAGTCGGATGCGCGGGAACGATGGGTGGCGATTGGGGGGGGCGCATGAACCGTCCCGTGACGCTCTTTACCGGACAGTGGGCGGACCTCCCCATCGAAGTCCTCGCGGAGAAGGCGGCCGGGTGGGGATACGACGGGCTGGAGCTCGCGTGCTGGGGGGACCATTTCGACGTGCAGGCGGCGCTCGCGGATCCGTCCTACTGCCAGGGCCGCCGGGACCTCCTCGCCCGGCACGGCCTCGGCGTCTGGGCGATCAGCAACCACCTGGTCGGGCAGGCCGTGTGCGACCGGATCGACGACCGCCACCGCGCCATACTGCCGGCCCGGGTCTGGGGAGACGGCGATCCGGACGGGGTGCGCCGCCGCGCGGCCCGCGAGATGGCGGACACGGCGCGGGTGGCGGCGCGGCTGGGGGTGGAGGTGGTCAACGGCTTCACCGGCAGCCCGGTCTGGCACCTTCTCTACTCCTTTCCGCCGGTGCCGCCGGAGTGGATCGACGAGGGGTTTCGCGACTTTGCCGCGGCATGGGCACCGGTCCTCGACGTGTTCGCGCACGAGGGCGTGCGCTTCGCGCTGGAGGTCCATCCCACCGAGATCGCATTCGACATCGTCACCACGGAACGCGCCCTGGCCGCGCTGGACGGGCACGCCGCGTTCGGCTTCAACTACGATCCCAGTCACCTCGCGTACCAGGGCGTGGACTACGTCGAGTTCATCCGCAGGTTCGGAGGCCGGATCGCGCACGTGCACATGAAGGACGTATGGTGGTCCTCGCGCCCGGCGCAGGCGGGGGTCTTCGGTGGCCACACGGGATTCGGCGACGCGCGCCGCTTCTGGGATTTTCGCTCGCCGGGCCGCGGGCGTGTAGACTTCGAGGAGGTTGTCCGCGCGCTCAACCGGAGCGGCTATGGCGGCCCGCTGTCGGTCGAGTGGGAGGACTCCGGCATGGACCGGGAGCACGGCGCGGCGGAGGCGAGCGGTTTCGTTCGCAGGTTGGCGTTTCCGCCATCGGATACCGCGTTCGACGCCGCGTTCGAAGACACGGAATGAAACCGCTCCGAGGCGGGCGGCGAGAAGGGAGATGACTACGATGCGTTCGATGATCGCGGCGGGGGTCGCGGCGCTGGCCTGTGCAGGTGGATGCCGTGGTGGCGGGGGCGCGGGGGACGGCGACGCCATGGAAACAGGTGCCGTGGAGGAGCGGGAGGCTCCGGTGAATCGGCTTGGCGCCGACGACGGGGAAGCCGGCTGGAGACTGCTCTCCGACGGTACCCTCGATGCGTGGCGCGGTTATCGGCGGCCGGATGTCCCCGGCGGGTGGTCGGCGACCGATGGCGGAATTGCCTTCACCCCGGGTGTGGAAAGCGGCAGCATCATAACCAGGGACCAGTTCACCGATTTCGAGCTCGCGTTCGAATGGCGGGTGGAAGAGCGCGGCAACAGCGGCGTCTTCTACAAGGTGACGGAGGCCGAGCGCGCCCCCTACTGGACCGGCCCCGAATACCAGGTTCTGGACAACGCCGGACACCCCGATGGCGGGCAGCCCGAGACTTCGGCCGGGGCCAACTACGGGCTCCACGCCCCGGCGGAGGATGTGGCCCGCCCCGCTGGAGATTGGAACCGGGGAAGGATCGTGGTCCGGGGCGCCCGTGTCGAGCACTGGATGAACGGCGTAAGGATCGTTGAATACGAGCTTTGGACGGACGAATGGCGGGCGCTGGTTGCGGAGACGAAGTTCGCTGAATGGCCGGGTTACGGAATGGCCGAAGGGGGGCATGTCGGGCTTCAGGACCACGGAGACCCGGTCTGGTACCGCAACGTCAGGATCAGAGAGTTGTGAAACGCCCTGCGCGCGGTCCGGGTCGAGCTCGCTTGACATTCCCGGAACTCTCCGGTCATCTGAGAGGTATAGGGAGCGTTGTAGCATGGGTCATCGCCGCCCGCCATGGACACGGGGCAGTCCCGGGTCACGGCTTGGCCCCCAGCAGAGAGGATGATGCGATGAGGAGGTTGGTTCCACGGATTTTCTGCGTCGCGGCGGCAATGGCCGTCGCCAATTGCGCCGATCTGGCCCTGACGCCCGATGTGGTCCCGCACGACATGGAGATTCTCCCCCGGGACACGCTGATCACCGCGGGAGACGAGATTTCGCTGCGGGTCATCGTTTACGACGAGGACGGCAACATCATCGACGGGCCACCGTCGTGGGCACCCCCGAGATGGCATACGAACATCGAGGGCGCGATCGACATCAAGCGCAACGGGGACCTGATCGGGCTGAGGGGCAGCGCGGTGGCCGTTACAGGGCGCCTGGCGGATCTGGAGGCGTTTACGCGCCTGCGGATCAACCCGACTTCGGTGAACCTGTCCGTGCCGGTGATGTA
The DNA here is from genome assembly GCA_028873845.1 of Gemmatimonadota bacterium. Classification (GTDB taxonomy): domain Bacteria; phylum Gemmatimonadota; class Gemmatimonadetes; order Longimicrobiales; family Gaopeijiaceae; genus Bin94. The sequence goes on from JAPPNO010000080.1 coordinate 51,989, forward strand.
CTTCAACCAGGTGATCCAGAATCCGGACGGCACGGTGCCGATTCTGGCGGGGCGCGATGCACTCCTGAGGGTGTTCGCCGTCGGCCACGAAACCAGCTTCTACGAGCCGAGCGTGCGCGCCGACTTCTACCGGGACGGGGAAGTCATCCACACGGAACTGATGGAGCCGTTCTCGAGCCAGCTGCCCGACCACGTCGACGAGACCCGCATCGATCGCTCCTACAACGCCGAGATCCCCGGCCACGTGCTGCAGCCCGGCGTGGAACTCGTGATCGTGCTGGACCCCGAGGGACTGGTGCCGCAGGGGTCGGCCAGCCAGGACCGGTTCCCCGCCGAGGGCACGATGGCACTGAACATCGTGTCCCTTCCCACCCATCGACAGACCATCGTCCCCACCATTCTCAACTGGGCACCCGACGAACGCGTCTACAACTGGACCCGCGATGTCGACGGCGACAGCCGACACATGCAGGATCTCCGGGATTTCATGCCCATTGCGGACATCGACGTGATCGCCCACGAGACCATGAACACCAGTGCCGACATTCGCAACATCAACGGCTGGGATCAGTGGATCCGGGAAGTGAGGGCCATGTGGGAGATGGAAGGACGGCAGGGGTATTACTACGGGGCCGTGCAACTTCCCTACCAGTACGGGATCATCGGCTATGGGTATGTCGGCAACATTCATGTGAGTGTGGGTGCGACCCGGTCCGACACGTTCGCCCACGAGGTGGGGCACAACATGAGCCTGTCTCATGCTCCGTGCGGAGTCAGCGGCGACCCCGATTTCCCGTACCACGACGGGGGCAGCGGCATGTGGGGATGGGACTTTGAGAGAGACCGCCTGGTGGATCCGGAAACGGTCAAGGACCTGATGAGCTACTGTGACCCGATCTGGGTGAGCGACTACCACTTCAACAAGGCGCTGCAGTACCGGCTGCGAACGGAAGGGAATGCCCGTCCCCCCGTTCCCGAGCCGGAAACGACGCTGATGGTCTGGGGCAGTGCCAGCGACCGGAGCGTGCTGTTGGAGCCGGCCTTCCTCGTCGACGCGCCCCCGTCGCCGCCGGCCGCCGGGGGTCCCTACCGTCTGGAGGGGTTCGGCCCGGCCGGCGAGGTGCGTTTCGCCTTCGACTTCACCCCCGACCCGATGGAATTCGGTGGTGCCCAATTCCACTTCAACCTGCCCTACGACCCCGTCCGCGACGGTGCCCTGGAGCGGGTCGTGCTTTCGGGCCCTGGCGGCGAAGCCACCCTGAGTCCGATGAGCGCCCCTCCCATGGCAATCGTCAGGAACAGCGTTTCCGGTCAGATCCGGGCCTTCCTCCGGGACTGGGACGGAACGGTACCGGCGGCTGTAGAGGGCAGTACATTCGAGATCATGTTCAGCGATGGAATCCCAGGAGGTGTACGATGAAACGAAGGTTGATCCAGACCCTGATCCTCGCCGCGGCCTTCGCCCACGGGCCGGCTTCGGGCCAGATGCAGGCCGAGGTCCGCGGGGGCCTCACGATCGGTAGCCATTCGGGCTCGTTTGCGGCGCTCGACATCGCGCCGTCCATATCCTTCGATGCGGTGGTGAGGCGGCAGATCCATGCGCGCTTTGCGGTGTTCGGCGGGTATGCACGCACGGCCTTCGGCTGCGAAGAGGGCTTCTGCAAGGACCAGGACCCGGGCATCACGATCGTGGGGAACCACGGCGTCCTGGGTGTCGAATGGGGAAGCGGCGGACCGTGGTTGCGGACCGGTGTTCTGGTCGGTACCACAGGGGCCGGTTCATTGGGAGACCCCCCCACCATCGGGATCGGGGTTCATGCCGCGGGGGGGCTTACCGTGGGGTCGGGCGGTTTTCGGTTCCTGCCGGGACTGTCGTGGCGCCGGATGCCGGCGACGTCGGAGTCCGATGACGACTATGCCGTCGCGATGTCCCTGGATATCGGTTTCGCATATCAGTTGATGGGGGGAAACTAAGTCCGGGCGGGCGCCCCGCGCACCCGGTGCGATGGCGCGCCGGGCGCGGCACAGACTACCCGGGCCGCAGGCGCCCGGTCGCCTTGACGTTGTGCAAGGTGGGCCGGGCGCTTCGCATGGGGGTTTCCGGCGCATCGGCCGATTGGAGCAAGCCTCCCGGCGCGGAGCCGGCGCGGAGCCGATTTGCCACAGGCCCATGTGGCGCTTACGATAACGGCGACGCAGCTGCTACTCGGTAGCGGTCCTGCCGGAGCGCGGACCGGACAAGGAGTCCGAGACGATGAATGTGACGTTGCACAGGATCCTGTGGCCGTTTGGCCTGGTTGCCGTCGCGGGTTGTGGCGACCTGGCGCTGAACCCCGGCCAGAGACCCGCCAAACTCGAACTCACGCCCCAGGACACGCTGATGACCGCGGGCGATGCCGCCCGGTTGGAGATCCTGGTCTTCGACAGGGACGACAATCCTCTGCCCGGGCCCCCGTCCTGGGCGCCGCCGACCTGGGAGTGGACGGACTCCGGCGCGGTGGAGATCACGACCGACGGGCGGCTGCAGACCCACACGGGAGGCGACCTGCGGGTCACGGCCCGCCTGGCCGGGTTGTCCACGTGGACAGGGCTCCGCATCAACCCGAGCAGCATCGTGCTCACGGCGTCCTCGATCTACTTCAACCAGGTCATCCAGGAGCCGGAGGGGAGCGTTCCCCTCATAGCGGGGCGCCCGGCGTTTATGCGGATCTTCGCCACCGGCGACGAGGTCAGCTTCTACCAGCTGAGCGTGCGCGCGGAACTGTACCGGGACGGCGAAGTCGTGCAATCCGCCGTAATGCCCTCGCGATCGGATGTGCTCCTGAACGAAATCGATGAGAGCACGCTTGACCGGTCCTTCAACATGGAGATACCCGCGGAGCTGATTCATCCGGGTCTCGAGTTCGTCGTGGAACTGGACACGGAGAACACGGTCCCCAAGGCCCCGGGGAGTGTGACGCGCTATCCGGCCGACGGGGCCACGCCGCTCGACATCATCGAAATGCCCGTCTTCCAGCAGACGTTCGTGCCCACACTGCTCAACCGGAATCCCGATCACCGGGTGTTCAACTGGGTCAAGGACATCGGTCCGGACAGCGACCAGCTGGAGGTCACCCGCACGCTCCTTCCCATCGGGGAGATGGAAGTCTTCGTGCACGACACCTTCTACACGGACGCGAATCTCACGACCGACAGCGGATGGCAGGAGTACCTTCGCGAGGTCCGGGCGGTCTGGAACATGGAAGGGAAGAAGGGCTACTACTACGGCGTCGTGATCGTACCGTCGGGATCCCCCTGGGGCGGCTACGGCTTCCTCGATGGCACGCATGTGAGCGTCGGTGCGCCGAACCCCGATACCTATGCCCACGAGGTCGGCCACAACATGACGCTTCGGCATGCTCCCTGCGGCGGCGCCGGCGGGCCCGATCCCAGATTCCCCTCGTCCCATGGCAGCATCGGAAGGTGGGGCTACGACTTCAAGAACAGCCGGCTGATCAGTCCGGGCCAGTACAAGGATCTCATGGGGTATTGCAGTCCGAACTGGGTCAGCGACTATCACTTCAAGAAGGCGATGGATCACCGGTTGGCGACCAACGAGACGCCGGTCGCGGCGGCGGCGGCGGAGCAGACACTCATGCTGTGGGGGAGTGCGAACAGCGACGAGGTGCTCCTGGAACCGGCCTTCCTGGTCGAGGCGGTGCCCGATGTGCCGGTGGGGGGCGGCGCGTGGCGGCTGACGGGGGTCGGGCCGGGCGGTGAGCGTCGCTTCGACTTCGGGTTCACGCCGAGCGCGGTCGATCACGGCGGTGCCAGCTTCATGTTCAACGTCCCCTACGACCCGGAGCGGGACGGGGCACTCGAGAGCGTGGTCCTGTCGGGTCCCGGCGGCGAAGCCACCCTGAGTCGGTCGGGCAAGCCGCCGATGGCGATCATTCGCAACCGCGCAAACGGGCAGGTGCGGGCGATCCTGCGCGATTGGGCGGGCGGCTTCACCCGCGTCGCCGGCGACGTCGAGATCATGGTCAGCGATGGTTTGCCGGGAGGTGGAAGCTGAACGCTCGGCGGCGGGTTGTCCGCGGCCTGTCCGGAACGCTGTTTGTGGTTCTGGCGTTGGCCTCCGGCGCGTGCAGCGACCTCGCGCTCAAGCCGGACCGCATTCCCTCGTTTCTGGTGATCTCGCCCGCGGATACGCTTTTGCGCGTGGGGGACACCGTTCAGTACCGGATGACGGTCCTGGACCAGGACAGCGTGGTGATGGACGACGTTCCCGATTGGGTCCAGCCGCTGTGGACCACCCGGATACCCTGGGCCGTGTACATGACGGAGGACGGGCGGGCGGAGGCCGCCGTTCACACCGAGACGGAGGTACGCGTCTCATTCGCCGGCGTGAAGGCACGGACCCGTCTCAGGGTCAATCCGGATGAGCTTACGGTCACGGCGGCCGCGTACACATTGACACAGGGTGTCCAGAACGAGGAGGGCAGCGTGCCGCTCATTGCGGGCCGGGCCGCCTTCCTCCGGGTGTTCGTTACCGGTGACATGCCCAGCTTCTACCAGCCGCGCGTGAGAGCGTCGTTCTACCATGGTGGCCGGCTGGCACATCGAGTGGAGATGACCCTGGATTGGGACCGGCTGCCGACCGGAGTGGAGGAGGGTCGCCTGGACCGGTCGTTCAATGCCCGGATTCCGGGAGGCGCCATCAACCCCGGCACCACGATGGTGATCGAGGTGGACCCGGAAGGGGTGATCCCGCACACGACCGAGAGCCGTTTGAGAGTGCCTGCGCAGGGAAGCATCGCACTCGATGTGCGCAGGCTGAACCGCCTGGACCTCACCGTGGTGCCGGTCGTGGTCGCGTCGGATACGGTGTCGGACCAGCTTGCCTTCGACTGGGCGGAGGAGCTGGCGGCCGGTGGCGATGACCTGCGGCTGACCCGCTCCGTGCTCCCCATCGGAAGCATGGCCGTGCGGGTCCACGAAGGCGTGGTGACGAACGCGGATCTGACCACGGGGATCGGATGGGGCGATCTCCTGGAAGAGATCACGCTGCTGCGCGTCAGCGAGGGGTCGCAGGGTTACTACTACGGGGCGGTCGCGCCCATCCCGGGTAGCCGGTGGAGCGGCCTGGCCGTCGTCGCGTTTCCGGTGGCGGTGGGTATCGCGTCCGGGGGGACGCTCGCGCACGAGCTGGGCCACAATCAGGGCCTTCAACATGCGCCCTGCGGGGGGACGGGGGGGGCGGACGAGGACTACCCGTACGAGGGCGGAGTCACGGGAGTGTGGGGCTATGACATGCACGCCGACCGTCTGGTGAACCCGTTTCTCTACAAGGACGTGATGGGGTATTGCACGCCCAACTGGGTCAGCGACTACCACTTCAAGCGAGCCATGGGCTTTCGCGAAACCCGGGAGAGCGGGTTGGTCGGACCACCGCCCGCGGCCGCGGCAGGGGTCGGCACGGGCCGGACATTGCTGCTTTGGGGCAGCACGGGTGACCTGGGACTGGAGCTGGAGCCCGCCTTCCTGACCGACCTCCCCGTCACGCTCCCGGAAGCCGGGGGACCCTATCGCCTGGAAGGTCTGGGACCGGCCGGGCAGCGCCGTTTCTCGTTCAGCTTCGCCCCCCGTGAAACCGAGTTCGGCGGCGGGAGCTTCCTCTTCGCGGTGCCCTATGAACCCTCACGGGACGGGGAGCTGGAGCGGGTTGTGCTCTCCGGGCCGGAAGGGTTCTTCGCCCTGGAGCATTTCGGCACGCCGCCGATGGCCATGATCACCGACCGAAAGACCGGACGGGTGCGCGGGGTGCTGCGCGATTGGAGCGGCGGCTACGATTTCGTCGATGGCGACATCGACATCGTGATCAGCGAGGGCCTGCCGCACTGAGTCGGGACGGCCGGATTCGAACCGGCGACCCCCTGAACCCCATTCAGGTGC
>JAPPNO010000099.1 GCA_028873845.1 Gemmatimonadota bacterium
CCTCCTTTGGTTGGAACCAATGGACGATGTCCGTCATAGCGGGGCAACTCCAGTCGTTGGCGGATTTTGTGGGTTTTTCCCATGGGATTTGATGGGGTTTTCCCCCTTATCGGATGGTTTCGGCGTGGCAAGATTGTGCGGTAGTGGTCAATTCACCGCTGTCGTGTTCATCTCACACTAACCGAAGGGAGAAGAACAATGGACTCGACAACTTGGAAGACCCCAAGGTTCCTTGTGACCGGCCTGATGCTAGTCGTTGGGACCGCCGTCGCACCCCTGGCCCCGACATCCGATCTCTTGCCCGTCACAGCTTGGGGCCAAGATCCCGAGACAGCTGCGGTTCCGGGACAGGGAGTGGACGCCCACCTTGTGGCGCTGATCGGCAGCACTAGCGCTCCAGATCCCCAACGTTGTGCGCAATTCGATCCTGGCACTCTCGCGCCCGCCGAAATCGCCCCGGCTGCAGACGGGTCGGCGGGGTGCTGGAGGGCCACAATATCGGCGGGAAAAGCCTTCATGGAGTGTTTAGAGTGCATGGCTGCTAGCGATCCCTCGGTTGTGAATGTAGGGCTGTGCCTCGCCTGCATCTGGGAAAAGATCAAGGACGAGCCGGACGTAGCAGAATGCTGGGAGCGGATTAAGGATTGGGTGAAACGACGACTCGGACTAGATCCGGATCCAGTGGGACCGGGATCCGGCGGACCGCCGGCCGAATGAAGATGCCCAAGTCTCGATTCCACACTGTTTGGATGGCTGGCGTCGCTGTGGTCTCCACCACACCAAAGCTATCTGGTCAGGAACCCATTGGTGTGCGATCCGAAGTGGTCTATACGATCGGGTTTGACGAAAGCGAGCTGTTCTTCGGCTCCATCAACCACCTTCTCGTAGCACCGGACGGTAGAGTCCTGGTGTACGACCTCAGGCCGGGGGATGGTCCCGCAGTGACCGTCCTATCGGTTGACGGGGATGTAGTCGCCCAATGGGGAACTCTTGGCGATGGTCCCGGAGAGCTGCCCGGCGGACCGGTAGGGATAGCGATCGAGAACGATACCGTTTTTGTGGCGGCTGCGCAGGGGCAGCTCGGCCTCTACACTGTGCTGGGTCAAGAAATCGCCCGCTCGTCCGGCCCACCGGCCATCTTCCTCGAAGCTTCCCTCTCATCCGGTAGGATGCTCGCGTGGAGATTGGATCTTCACCCTACCGACACCGATGTTCTATTCGCCGCAGTCTTCGGGCCAGCGGATGGAAGAGCAGCCTGGAACGAGCGCGTTCTGGAAACGCTTCCTGTGGCCAGCCCCTTGAAAAGCAGACCACTGTTGACTTCCATTCCGGGAGGAAGGCTGGTAGTGGGTTACGGTGACGAGTATTCACTTGGGGTGGTCGCGGCACAATCGGGGGATACGTTGGTCAAAGTGGCACGCGCGGTCGCGTCGCGAACACAAGCCGGTACCACGGCCTTCCTGGACCGGGCACGTCAGTACCTGGCGCATCCAGATGAAGCGCCCGAGGGGTGGTCAAGCCTGGTTCGCCGTTCCGACTCTCCGCGAGGCATGGTACCACATGATGATTTGCTTCCAATGGTGAACAGGGTATTTTGGGGACCGCCCGGGGTTCTCTGGGTCGAAAGAGGTCTAGGGATTGATGACGAATACTCCAACTCTCTGGACCGTCCGGATGACAACAGGATGTGGGATCTCTTCAAAGTGGGAGACCATGAGTCTGAGTATCTCGGGCCCACTACCCTGCCTGAAGGCTTCCGCCCGTTTGCGGGAAACAGCGAACTGATTGCCGGTGTCGTCCGGGACGATTGGAACCGCGAAGCCGTACGGGTGCTGCGGGTGACAGTACCCCATTCGCTGTCGACCGTAGCCAGGGCTCGGGACCGACGCTAAGGGCAGTGACCGTCAGTTGCCGCCCGGGGTTCCGCGAGCCCCGGGCGGTTTCCCCCACTCCCCACCGCTGACTCCACTATATTGATACGCATCAACGACCGGCGTGGCGCAGCGCGGCTCGACGAACCGGCTGGCATTCGCAACAACACGGAGAGCACGGGAGACACACCCTGACACCACACCCCCCGCGACCCCGGCGAGGTGACGGCACGCTCCCCCTCCCCCTCCTCTTCCGCGGCAAGGTCAGGGATGTCTACGCCACGGCTTACGATGACACCGGAAACACCGATAGCACCCACCCTCCCACCCCCCACCTCCTCCTCGTCGCCAGCGACCGCGTCAGCGCCTTCGACGTCGTCATGCGCGAGCCCGTCCCCGACAAGGGCCGCGTCCTGACCCAAATCACCACCTGGTGGCTGAGCACCCACTTTTCCCACATCCCCCATCACCTCATCTCCGTGCGCCCCGACGAGATCCGGCGCGCCATCCCGGGGCTCGCCGCCTGCCCGAACGCCTGGGAAGGCCGCGCAACCCTCGTGCGCCGCACCCGCGCCCTCCCCATCGAGTGCGTCGTGCGCGGCTACCTGTCCGGCTCCGCCTGGAAGGAGTATCGTGAGTCCGGGACGCTGGCGGGCGAGCCGCTGCCGCCGGGACTCGCCGAGAGCGACCCCCTCGTTCCCGCGATCTTCTCACCCGCGACCAAGGCCCAGGAGGGCCACGATGAGAACATCACCTTCGAACAGGTGGCCGACCTTCTGGGCGGGGACCTGGCCGGCCGCCTCCGCGCACGCTCTCTCGACATCTACGAGCGGGGACGCGCCGCCGCCGCCGAGGCGGGAATCATCCTGGCCGACACCAAGTTCGAGTTCGGGACCACGCCCGAGGGCGACCTTCTCCTGATCGACGAGGTGCTTACTCCCGATTCGTCCCGGTTCTGGCCTCGAGAACACTACGCGCCGGGCCGCGGCCAACCGTCGCTCGATAAACAGCCAGTGCGCGACTATCTGGAGAGCCTGCCGGACTGGAACAAGCAGTACCCACCACCACCCCTCCCCCCCGATGTCGTCGCGGCCACCTCCGAACGCTATCGGAACCTCTTCCGAAGGCTCACCGGCACGGACCTCGACGCCTACGAACCGCCACGGTTTGGTCCCGCTGCGACCGCCGCCGCCACCCCATGACCCTCCCAGTCGCCCGCGAAGGCCTCCCCTTCATCCTCGCCCTCCTGGTGCTAACCGCCCTAGCCGCCCTATGGGCCCGCAGCGGCGCCTGGGGCATCCGCTCGACCGCCCCCGCCCTCTTCCTCACCCTCACCCTTTTCGTCGCGTACTTCTTCCGCGACCCCGAGCGCCACATCCCGTCGGATCCGCTCCTCGTCGTCTCCCCCGCCGACGGCAAGGTCATGAGCGTGGGCCCGGTCCCGGACGAGCACTTCATGGGCGAAACCGCGACCCGCGTGACCATCTTCCTCAGCATCTTCAACGTGCACATCCAGCGCGCACCGCTGGGCGGCCGCGTCGCCCACTACGACTACCAGCCCGGCACATTCGTCGCCGCGTGGCGCGAGGAGGCCAGCCGCGAGAACGAACGCGCGACGCTCGGCATCGAGACGGACGCCGGGCCGCTCCTGGTCCGCCAGATCGCCGGCCTGGTCGCCCGCCGCATCGCCACCTACCCACGCGAGGGTGACACCGTCGCGCGTGGCGACCGCATCGGTCTCATCCGTTTCGGCTCGCGCGTGGACCTGTTTCTGCCACCGGACTGGCCGGTGACCGTTGAGCCGGGCGACAAGGTGCGCGGCGGCGAAACCCCGGTCGCCAGGGTAGTCCCATGAGACGCCCACTGCGCCGAAGCGCCTCCCGCGGCCGCCTGCGCCGCGGCGTGATCATCCTCCCGTCGGCCTTCACGCTCGGCAATCTCTTCTTCGGCCTCTACGCCGTCGTGGCCGCACTCCGGGGAGACTTCGCGTGGGCCGGCTGGTTCATCGTCTTCTCCGCTACGCTGGACCTGCTCGACGGGAGGGTCGCGCGCTTCACCCGCACCGGGTCAGCCTTCGGAGCCGAGCTGGATTCGCTGACCGACGCGATCTCCTTCGGGGTCGCGCCGGCGCTCATCATGATCCTGCTCTATTTCACGGGCTCGGACTGGAGCTGGGTGATCGGCTTCGTCTACGTCACGGCGGTGGTGGTCCGGCTGGCGCGCTTCAACGTCGAGCAGGGTGGCGAGGCCCGGCGTCACTTCCACGGACTGCCGACCCCGACCGCCGGGATGATCCTGGGGACCCACTACCCCTTCTCGCAGACGGCCTTCGCGCAGCAGTACCTGGGTGACCTGAACTGGCCCGGGACCATGGTCATCACGATGGTGCTGATCTCGATCCTGATGCTGAGCCATGTGCCCTACGCCAAGTTCCCGCGCATCGATCTGAAGAGCCGGAGGGGGGTGGTCAGGACGTCCCTGGTGGCGGTGACCATCGCGGGGCTGCTCCTCTTTCCCGCGTACGGCTTCTTCCCCTTCCTGATCGGGTACACGCTCTGCGGGCTGCTCCGGTCCGTCTTCCTGGGCCTTCTCGAACGCCTGCCCGAGCGCGACCCCCTGCTCGACGCTCCCGAGGCGCCCGACGGCGCCGTCGAACCCCGCGATCTGGACTACCACGAACTCACCCGCGAACCCAACTTGAACGACTGGAAGGAGAACACTTCTTGAGCCGATTCACCGTCGAGGTCCTGGTTACCCCCCGGCCGGGCCTTCTGGACCCGCAGGGGAAGGCGATCCACCACGCGCTCGCGTCGCTGGGATACGACGCAGTCGAGGATGTCCGCGTCGGCAAGGCGATCTACCTGGAGGTCGCCGCCGCATCCGCTGAGGAGGCGGCGGAACGGGTGGAGGAGGCGTGCCGCAAGCTGCTCGCCAACCCAGTCACCGAGGACTTTCGCGTGACCGCGGAGGCGCCCCGATGAACGTCGCCGTCGTCACCTTCCCGGGGTCCAACTGCGACCAGGACTGCCACCGCTCGGTCGAGCTGGCCGGCGGGTCGCCGCGCTACGTTTGGCACCGGGAGCGCTCGCTGGGCGGCGCCGAGGCGGTCATCGTGCCCGGCGGCTTCGCCCACGGCGACTATCTGCGCCCCGGCGCCATCGCCCGTTTCAGCCCGATCATGGACGCGGTCATCGGATTCGCCCGCGAGGGGGGACTCGTCGTCGGCATCTGCAACGGCTTCCAGGTCCTCTGCGAGGCGGGACTCCTGCCGGGCGCGCTGCTGCGCAACCGGTCGCTCCGCTTCCAGTCCCACGACTGCTGGTTGCGGGTGGAACGGACCGGCACCCCCTACACCGGCGAGTACCGCGAAGGCCAGGTCATCCGCATGCCGCTCTCGCACGCCGACGGCAACTACTACGCCGACGCGGATACCCTGGCCGAACTGGAGGCGGAAGAGCGCATCGTGTTTCGCTATTGCGATGCCCGGGGCGATGTAACCCCCGAATCCAATCCCAACGGCTCGCTGAACCACATCGCGGGGATCGTCAACCGCCGCCGCAACGTCATCGGCATGATGCCCCACCCGGACCGCGCCATCGAGGAGGTGCTGGGCTCGGTGGACGGACTGCCCTTTTTCGAGTCTCTGGTGGGGACGGAGGTCGCGGCAACCGCAGCCGCTCGATCGGAGGTGGCCTGATGACGGATGACCTCCGCAACCCCGGCAACGGCACCGCACAACCGGCCGCCTCCCCCAACGGCGAAATCCCCCTCCCCCGCCCCGGCGACCCCCCCATCACACCCGAACTGGTCGACGAACACGGCCTCTCCCCCGACGAGTACCAGCAGATCCTGCAAATCATGGGCCGCGAGCCCACCTTCACCGAACTGGGCGTCTTCTCGGCCATGTGGTCCGAACATTGCGGCTACAAGAACTCCAAGCGCCTGCTCCGCCTCCTCCCCACACAGGCCCCCTGGGTCATCCAGGGCCCCGGCGAAAATGCCGGCGTGATCGACGTGGGCGGCGGCTGGGCCCTCGCCTTCAAGATCGAGTCCCACAACCACCCCTCGGCCGTCGAGCCCTACCAGGGCGCCGCGACCGGAATCGGCGGCATCCTGCGCGACGTCTTCACCATGGGCGCGCGCCCCGTCGCCACCCTCAACTCGCTCCACTTCGGCGACCTCGACCGCCCCCGCGTCCGCTACCTCTTCTCGGGCGTGGTCAAGGGGATCGGTGACTACGGCAACTGCGTCGGCATCCCATCGACCGGCGGCGAGGTGTACTTCGACGAGGGCTATGAGGACAACCCGATCGTCAACGCCATGTGCCTGGGGCTCATGCGCCGCGAGGAGCTGATCCGGGGCACCGCCGAGGGCGTTGGCAACACGCTCATGGCGGTGGGGGCGCGCACGGGACGCGACGGAATCCACGGCGCGACCTTCGCGTCGGAGGAACTCTCGGAGGGGGACGACGAGGCCAGCCGCCCGCAGGTCCAGGTGGGCGACCCCTTCACCGAAAAGCTCCTCCTCGAGGCCTCGCTGGAGCTGATCGCGAGCGGGCACATCGTGGGGATCCAGG
>JAPPNO010000031.1 GCA_028873845.1 Gemmatimonadota bacterium
CAGACACCATCAAAGCCAAAAACTAACCGTCCGTGAAATCGGGGTAGGTCCAGACCACTTAATCGACGCCAAGAGCCCCAACTTGCCTCTCATACTCTCACGTCGGCTGTCCAGACCCCTGCCCCCCCACCATACCGCCCTACAACCGGCTCCACCTTCTCCACCAGGAACCGATCCACCTGCTCCACCGCCCTCCCCACCAACCCCTCCGCCCCTGCCATCGCCTCCAGCTCCTCAGCGCTTACCCCCAGCTCCTCATCCCCCGCGACCCGCTCGAACAGCCGACCCTCTTCACCCTCCGCCATGCGCCGCGCCGCCTCCAACGCATGCCTCCGTATCCGCTCATGCGCCTCCTGCCGGTCCCCGCCCGCCCCCGCCGCCTCCATCATCACGCCCTCCATCACCATGAACGGCAGGTGCACCGCCAGATTCGCCGCCACAACCCCCTCATTCACCCGCAACCCCCCCACAACATTCGCCGCCAGCACCAGGATCGCGTCCGTCGCCATATACGCATCGGGAACGGCGAGCCGCTTGTTCGCCGAGTCGTCCAGCGTCCGTTCCAGCCATTGCGTCGCTGCGGTGTGCGCGGGGTCGGCGGCCAGCGTGATCACGTGGCGGGCCACCGCGCAGATCCGTTCCGAGCGCATGGGGTTGCGCTTGTACGGCATCGCGGAGGAGCCGACCTGGTCCTTCTCGAAGGGCTCCTCCAACTCGCGCAGATGCGACAGAAGGCGAATGTCGTGCGCCATTTTCGACGCTGAAGCAGCCACCCCGGCCAGCGTGGCCAGCATCGCCTGATCCACCTTGCGCGGATAGGTCTGCCCGGTGACAGGATAGCACTGCTCGAATCCGAGACGACGGCAGACCGCCTCCTCCAGCGCGTCCACCTTGCCGTGGTCACCCTCGAACAGCTGCAGGAACGACGCCTGTGTACCGGTCGTCCCCCGCACCCCCCTCAACTTCAGCGTCGCCAACCGATGCTCGATCTCCTCCAGATCCAGCAGGAAGTCCTGGATCCAGAGGGTGGCCCGCTTCCCCACGGTGGTGGGTTGAGCCGGCTGAAAGTGTGTATATGCCAACGTCGGCAGCGACCGGTGCTCCTCGGCGAAACGTGCAAGGGCGCGCACCGTCGCAACCACCCGGTCCCGCACCACCGTCATCGCCTCCCGGTGCTGGATCAGGTCGGTGTTGTCGCCGACGAAGGCGCTGGTGGCGCCGAGGTGCAGAATTCCCCGCGCGGCCGGCGCCACGTCGCCGAAGAGGTGAATGTGCGCCATGACATCGTGGCGGAAGCGCCGCTCGTGGCGGGCGGCTGCGTCCAGGTCGATGTCGTCTAGATGGTCGCGCATCTGGGTGATCGCGTCAGCCGGGATGTCCAGTCCCAGGTCACGCTGCGACTCGGCCAGGGCGAGCCAGAGTCGTCGCCACGTCCCGAAGCGGAAGGCCGGAGCGAAGATCCGCTCCATCTCACGGGAGACGTACCGCGCGGACAGCGGGTGCGTGTACCAGTCGGGAGCGCTCGCGGCCACGGCAACTACCTCCAGGTCAGCAGGCCCGTGCGAACCAGGCGCCCGCCGCGTTCGAAAGCGAGGAAAAAGGACCGGCCGCCCTGCTGTGTCCGCCGGAGTTCCTCCGCAGCCTCGCGCGCCGTGTGCACGCGCCGGTTGTTGACGCCCAGCAATACGTCGCCGGTGGCGAGCCCTGTCATCCGCGAGAGGTTGTCCGAAATCTCCACCACCAGCGCGCCCTCCGACGATGCCAGGCCTCGCTCCGCCTGAATGGCGGCCGTCACCGTGACCACCTGCAGGTCCTCGAGCAACTCGACCCGTTCGGCAGTCACCGACGGGAGCGCGACGGCCTGCACCACCATCGGTCCACTCCCCTCTACCGCAAGCTCGATTCGGTCTCCGGCACGCAGGTCCAGCATCGCGGCCTCGTAGTCGAGCGGTGTGGCCATGGGACTGGCTCCGACTCGCAGAAGCCGCGCACCCGACTGCACCCCCGCCTCGGCGGCCGGCGAACCTAGCGTCACACGCGCAATCCTCACACCCCGCGAGCGGCCGAAGTTGTCCGCCTCCACCGCGTCGACCTGGAAGCCCAGCCAGGCGCGCCGCACCTCTCCGAATTCGGCGAGATCGCGGGCCACCTTGAGCGCACGGTCGATCGGGATGGCGAAGCCGAGTCCTTCGCTCCCCCCAGAACGCGACAGGATGGATGCGTTGATCCCGACGACCTCGCCGAGGGCGTTGACCAACGGCCCGCCCGAGTTGCCCGGGTTGATCGAGGCGTCGGTCTGGATCATGCCGAGGTGGAAACCCTCGTCGTCGCCGCCGGGGACGAGGTGGCGGCCGAGCGCGCTGACCACGCCGGCCGTCACCGAGGGCTCGGCGTTCGAGAGCAGCCCGCCGAAGGGGTTGCCGATCGCGACCGTCCACTCACCGATCATCAAATCGGAGGCGGTGCCGAGGGGGGCGACGGGAAGGTCCTCGGCGTCCTGCAGCACGAGAACGGCGATGTCGGTGGCGGGATCCGATCCGGCCAGCCGGGCGGTGAAATCGCGCGCGTCGGGGAGGGTGACGAGGATCTCGGTCGCGCCGTCCACGACATGGTGATTGGTGAGCACGGTCCCGCGCGGATCGATGATGAAACCGGAACCGAGACCCTGGGTCTCGCGGAAGGGGAGGTAGTAGGGGTCGAAGAAGGAAAGGCGCCGGACGCGTTCGCGACGGCGGACGGCGATGGTAACTACGGCGGGAGCGACGGTGCGGGCGGCGCGCACGATGGCGGTGGTGCGGCTGGCGGTGAGCTGGGAGGTGGGGTCCGGGTCTTGGCTCGGGGGAATGGTAGCAGGGGATGAGCCGCCAAAGGACTCCGAACCGAAGTCGCTTGAGCTGGTCCGGTAGGCTTGCCCGCCAGTGAGCACCTCGGTGGAGGCGGTGGCCTCCTCCATGTCGGGTGTATCTGTGGTGCGGGGAGCCCCGTCGCACCCCGCGAGCAACAGGCCCGCCATCGCGACCACAGACAGGAATGTCAGGCACACATTACACATTGTAAACTGTGGCTTACAGTTGACGGCGATGGGTTCATTGGGCATTCGTCAGTCACTCGTCGCGGGGGGCGTCCGCTTGATCCGCGGGGTACTCGACCCGGGTCAGAAAAAGCCCCTGCGGAGGCGCCGGGCGCGAAGTCCTCAGTCCCGTGTTTCCGCTCAGCAACAGGGCCATCTCCTCCTCTCTACGGCGCGCACGCGCGATGTCCACCATCGTTCCTACCAAATATCGCACCATTCGGTGGAGAAAGCGGTTGGCGGAGATCTCGAAGACCACGCCCAGATCCTTCCATCGGCGCCAGCGGGCTTTGGATACGCGGCAGACGTACCCCCGTTGCGGCTGCCCGGACTTCGCGAAGGCGCGGAATGTGTGCTCGCCGGGGAGCAGCCGCGCGGCGCGGTTGGCGGCCTCCAGGTCGAGGGGGCGGCAGAGTGGCCAGCACCAGCGGCGGTGGAAGGGAGAGGCGGCGTACGCTGCGGTGCCGATACGGTATTCGTAGCTGCGGGAGATCGCGCCGTAGCGCGGGTGGAAACCGTCGGGGACCGGCTCGGTGTCCCGGACCCAGATCGTCCCGGGAAGCACTGCGTTGAGGGACCGCGCCAGGTCCGTGGCTGTCCAGCGCGCGGGCACGGCGACCGTGGCGACCTGACCGGTCGCGTGCACTCCGGTGTCGGTGCGGCCGGAGCCGAGAACCGTGCGATGTTCCCCCGTGAGCCTCGCCAAGGCCTCCTCGATGGCGCCCTGCACGGTGGCCGCGCCCGGCTGGAGCTGCCAGCCGCTGAAGGCGGCGCCGTCGTAGTGGAGGGTGAGCTTGAAGCGGGTTTCGAGGTGGGTCATGCCCCGCAAGCTATGGTGAGTTGCGGGGCGGTGCACTTGGGGGTTGCAAAGGACGTCCGTACCCCCCAGTGAAGTTGAGGGCGACGGATTCGCGTCCAAGAGGCCTGTCTCCAAAGCAACGCTCACGAATTCCGCACGCGTCCTGATCCCCAGTTTCTTTCGGATGGCCGACCTGTAGTTGTCCACGGACTTGGTCGCGAGGTGGATCCGGATACCGATCTGTCGGGCCGTGAAGCCCCGGGTGGTAAGCTCCAGAACTCCGCGTTCCTTCTCGTTCAGCCTGGCCAACCGTCCTTCAAGTCCTGTCCCGTTGTTCGGGACGCGACGCTGAACCAGCCGCGACGCCCGTGGTGGAAAACAAGTCCGGCCAGCGGCCACCATCTCCGCAACCATCGCCAGGAGTTCGCCTGTATGGTGTGTGCCGATGGATCCCATCGCTCCCGCCCCGATGATGCGTTCCAAGGACTCCTCGTCCTGCAGCGGAGTCGTCAGGACCACGACCCTTGTCTTCGGTCCCCGTGTTGCCAATGCGCGGATCACCCGAATGACGCCTGTTTTCCGGATCGCGGCGTCCACTAGCATGATTTCGGGCTCCTTCTCGCGAGCCAGCCGCACTGCCCTCGTGCCTGATCCCGCCTCGCCCACGACACGGATTCCCCCGGTATCTTCCAGGATTCGCTTCAACCCCTCGCGGATCATGGTCTGTTCGTGCGCGAGTACCACCGTTGTTCGCATGTCCATTGCTACTCTTCCCTCCCGGCCTCCAGGTTCTCGGTTTGTCCGCGCAGCACGGTGGTTCCGGCGTGCGGGTGTGCCCTCGTGCCCTTTAAGACGCGGACAGGTGCCGCCATGGGGGGTCAGAATCCGACATTTCGCCGGTTTTTTCCTTTTCGCCCCGAGAAACGCCCTTCGACGTACGAATCCGGCTCGAAAACTCCTCCGTTGGGTTCTGGAGAGATTCTGCCAATACAGCCAAGTTCGAGCGGCCCCTGGGTGAGTCCGTGCTACCTTTCTGCATCCGCCCCGCACGCCGCATCATCCCATCAGCCACCTGTCTCGCATGACCGACTTCACCCCCACCCTCGCCCCCCTCCTCGCCAAGGCGGTGAGCGGCGACCACCTCACAACTGCCGAGGCCCGCGACGCCTTCTCACACATCGTCTCCGGCCAGGCATCGCAGATCCGGACCGGCGCCCTCCTGGCCGCCCTCCAGACCAAGGGCCTCGCCCCCTCCGAAGTCGCGGGCGGCGTCGAAGCGCTGCAAGCGGCCATGATCCCCGTCCCGGCCGGCGACCGCTCCACTCTGGTCGACACCTGCGGCACCGGCGGCGGCCGGGTCTCCACCTTCAACATCTCCACCGCCGCGGCCATCGTCGCAGCGGCGGGTGGCGTGCGCATCGCAAAGCACGGCAACCGCTCCTTCACCTCCAGGTGCGGCAGCGCCGACGTGCTGGAGTCGCTCGGTGTCGCGATCCAACTGTCTCCCAAAGGAGCGGCCGAGGTCCTAGCCGAAACCGGGATCGTCTTCATGTTCGCGCCGCTCCATCACCCGGCGGTGCGCCATGTGGCGCCGGTGCGGCAGGCGCTGGGAATCACCACGATCATGAACCTGCTGGGGCCGCTGGCGAATCCGGCGGGGGCGCGGCGGCAGGTGGTGGGCGTCGCGGATCCCGCGTTCCTGGATCTGGTGGTGCGGGGCCTGGCCGAGTTGGGGCACGAGCGGGCGATGGTGGTGCACGGGGCACCGGGGATGGACGAGATCAGCCCGTGCGGGCCGACACGGGTGGCGGAGCTGCGTGAAGGGCTGGTGTCGGGCTACGAGGTGACGCCGGAGGATTTCGGGATCACGCCGGTGGCGCCGGGGGCGCTGGCCGGGGGCGAGCCGGAGGAGAACGCGGCGCTGGTGCGGGGGGTGGTGGAGGGGACCGAACGGGGGCCGGCGAGGTCGGCGGTGCTAGTGAACGCGGCTGCCGCCTTCGTGGTCGCGGAGCGTACCGACTCCCTGGTGGACGGGGTCGCGGCCGCCGCGCACGCGATCGACTCCGGGGCTGCCGCTGCCGTCCTGGACAAGCTGGTCCGGTCCAGCCAGCGGGTTGCGGGGAGGCGTTAGGGGTCTACCGGCCGCCAGCGCCAAGCCAGCCTCCGGCCTCCGCAGCCGCCCCGCCACCACAATCTTCGAGCGCACCCGGTTCAGGCGTCCAACGGCGAACATCATCCTCATCTTTTCCTCCTTTTCGGGGTGCATTGATCCTCTGGGAGTGGTTCCTTCATCTGCCCGGCGGGTTCTCTGCGGACCGGCGGCCGCTCCTAGCAGGCCGTGGATAAAGTCCGTTCCGCGGAGCCTTTGTGAATGAGTTAA
>JAPPNO010000130.1 GCA_028873845.1 Gemmatimonadota bacterium
ACCAGACACCATCAAAGCCAAAAACTAACCGTCCGTGAAATCGGGGTAGGTCCAGTCGGTGATTCCACGTTCTGTCAATTGCCACGGTATCCAATACTTCAATACCTCAATAATCTTGTCACATCGAAACCTCGCTTCAGGTGACCGCTTCGACACGGTCTTGGTCCCAAGATCTGCCATGGCCCGAGCAAGTTCCTGTGACACGGATGTGTGAACACCGTGCGCTAGTCCGTTTACGGTGATCGCACCGAATAGCCCCTTGGCCGACACCACTTCACGGATTACCTTGAAGTCGGACCAGATGTTATGTGCCTCAAAGAGGAGGCCGAATGTATTCGGTTCGTTGCATCGTCAAACGTCACACACAGATCCGACTGTAGAGGCGGTACCCAAGAGTATCGCTCTACGCAATAGTGAATCAACTCTCCTTCGGCCGCCGCTCGGGGTTGGGGTTCGTGTTGGGTCGTACGGCCCGGACTTTTACTCACCAACCCGGCCTGCTGAAGGCAGTTCTTTACCCATGCGTATGATCGTTTGCCACCGTGCTTGGTCGTGTATTGGCGAAAAAAGCGCAGCACGGTCCCGCCGGGACACTCGTCGGCGTATAGCCGCAGTAGGGCGCCTCTTTCGCGGTCGGACGCCCGACGATGAGAGGGGCGCGCTCGCCGATCCTCAAGCCCTTTCACTCCCATCGCCTCGTACCGACTGACGTATCGACGAAAGGTCCGCTCACTCTTCCCCAGCAAGCTTGCCGCCCGGGCTTGTGTGATCTCCCCACGACACCATTTGCCATAGAGATTCACAAAGGCCGTAACCGATTGGCAGACGGTTACGTGTGCCCTCGAATCTTCCCCAATCCTTCCGAAGGAAGTGGTCATGGAAGCTGATCCGTCGTGAGGTTCCGGATCAGCGGGTTGAACGGGCCGAATCGAGTTTTTCATCAATCGACACAATGCTCGTTTCGCAAACAGTTCCGAGTCACGAGACAGCAGCCAATACAACAGTAGCTTCCCCCGGCCGGTCCGAAGCCGTGGACGTGGGGCGCTGAGGACGTCAGGGCCCATATCGTATCATTGGCGACCAGGACATCCCTGACATTCCACAATGCGTCCTGGGTGGGAGAGAGCACGGTGAGCGACTGCGGGTCGGCCGCGATGACCGGCATATCCGGGGGTCGTGGCCCGTCGCATGAGGCCATGGCCAAGATCGCCGGGAGTGCGAGCGTGCGTGGGAGACTCATTGCTTCGCTCATCTCGTCGACTCCGAAACGTCGGGCCGCCCCCGACACGGAGGTGATTTCGGCCACTGCGTGGTCCACATGCTCCAGATCGGCTCCGTGAGCGTCGACCGGAGGACGCCGTCCGGGGACCTCGCGGGTCACGGCAATCCTTCGAACGGGAGCCGCGTTCGGATCCTTCGCAGCGAAGTGGACGGCCCATTCAGGGGCCACCGTGTCACAGAACGCGCACGCGGGATGGAAGGCGTAGACGACCGTCTCGGTGTGCCGGCCGTCGGCCACGAGGGAGACCGTGGTTTGGACGCTGTCTTCGGTGTAGCCCGTCAGCGCTGGCACCGTGTCTCCGATCAGCGCCGTCGGTGCCGGGGCCGGTGTATCGTCCGCGGGCTGGGCGCGGATCATGACGTGAAGGGTCTGCGCAACGATGGCCAAGAGCAGAAGGAACAGTGCCACATCCTGGGACCGATTCATGTCTCCAAAACTCCGGTTCGGGTTTCGCCAAGTGCTCATCGCGCCGCGCCGGCATGCCGGCGGACGACGGGCGTGCCACTGACCCTTAAATGCCGGGGCTTCCGGTTATGGGGGGTCACTTTTGCCATTCGGGCATTGGGAGCTCCGAAACGCGCCGAAACCGCCCTACCCTCGGGTCTTCCACTCCGTCGGCAACTCCCGTAGCTCCTCCAATCCACCGAATGACCGAGTCATTCCGCAGATCGGCCCGGGACCGGGGCAAGGGCGTCCTTGACTTGGCAAACCAGGACGACACGGATGTCATCGAGTTCCGCTATTCACCGCGACGGGAGAAGATCAGAGGGTCGCGACCGGGACTCTGCTCTTCGATTGATAAGGGTGACACGGTGTCACCCTTTCCTTTCGCCACGGGTCGATGAGCCAGCATTCAATCGGCCGCAAGCATCACGACGCGCGCTGGGTCCGCTTCATTGTGGTGACAATGCCACCCATCTACAATCTCGTCGCCGGGCCAATCGATCGGCTGGTGGTTTGCCAGCAGGTCGTCCGGCATGGAATACGAACCGCAGGGTCGACGCCGCGAACGCCGTCGAATGCCCAACACCGAAGGCCCCCGCTCCATCTTCCTTGTTCCGTGTCGCCTACTGTGAACAGGCGGGCCATCCGGTCGTGATTCAGCCCGATGCCGCTGTCCCGGCAGGGCCTGCCTACTCCTATTCCTTGTGTTTCAACTACAGCGACGGATCCCGTGTGTCGCGTCACTCCGGCGGCGACGGGCCCGCGTGTTGCCGTAGGGATCGCCCTTCTCCAGGAGAAAGCGTAGGATCAGACGGTGAAGCATGTTCATCTTGGGCCATAGTCCGTGGAAACCCGCAACCCTGGACAGTGTCCGGTCCCTCAGTTTCCAGTAGCCGAAGTCATCCCCGTCCGGTGTCACGCACACCAGCCGCGTTTCGTCCATGAAGTGCGGAATCGCGCCCGCCAGCGGGACCGTGCCGTCTCCGGTGTCGCGCCATCCGGCGTCCGTACCCCAGTGGTTTCTGCGCACTGCGGACCCGAGGTCGAATCGGGGCGCACTTCTTCGTCGGGACGGACAAGAAGCCCCACACGGGGTTCGGCGCCGACACCGGTGATCACGGCCAGTCAGTCTCGCTCATGTCACGGTCAGCCAACCTCAGTTCGGCCAGTGAAGTGTCGGGGTAGTCAGCGACTCCACGACCGCTAAGCTAAGGCCAAGCCACCCGCGCGCGCCGGACGAGTTCCGCATCGGCGTCCCCTTGTCAGTTGCCGCTTGACCCCCCACCCCCCGCATGCTCCTCCACAAACCCACGCGCCTCATCCAGCCCCGAAATCCCCTCCCGCCCCTCCCACAGCGCGGCCACCTTCCCATACGCCTCCGCCGCCAGCATGTCGTTGCCCAGCGCCGCATGTGCCCGCGCCAACCCCAGCAGCGACCTCGGGCGCCCCGCCATCCTGAGCAGCGAAGTCTCGAACATCTCGACCGCTTCCTCCGCCTTGCCCAACTCCAACAGGATCTCGCCGTACAGCTCGTGCACCGGCTTCACCGGATTCGCCGAACCGCGCGGCGGCGACATGGCCTCGACGGTCGCGACGGCGTCGTCCATCATCTCGATCGCCTTGTCGCCGTGACCCATTGCGACATGGTGCAGCGCGCCCACCTGCATGTGCATGACGTGGGTGTAGCCCTCGCCCTCGGACTCCTCGGCCAGCGCCTTCCCGGCGGCCGCGAGCGCTTCCATGTCCCCCGTGCGCGCCGCACTCAGACCGATCGCGAGCAGCTCGCTGGTGCGCATGTCCTCTTCGACGGGCCGCACCTCCCATTCCTCGGTCTCGACGATGTAGCGTGACTTGAGGAGAGGCAGAGAGCGCCGTGCGCGGTCGCTTCCGGCCTCGCCCCGCGCCCCGCCCGCCTCGAAGCCGTCGTGCTCGACCATCGCAGCCAGGCGTTCGATCCACAGCCGCGCCTTCGCGTAGTCGCCCCGCTGCAGGTCGCCGTACTGGCCCCAGTCCAGCGAGTGGATGGCATCGCCGAGGGGGTCGCCGGGCTCCCACAGCTCGCGGGCCACGTCGTAGGCGGACTGATTGTGCCCCGAAACCAGGTCCCACATGCCGTGCTGGATGAAGATGTGGGTCGGCATGTGGCGGGCGTGCGACACCGCCGGGGCGATGTCCGCGAAGGCGTAGGCCGCGTCGAGCGCGAGCGGCGCCATGATGGGGTGGTCGAAGGCGTGGATGGTGTAGTGGGCGGCGCCGGGGTGGACGGGGTTCGCGTTCAGGATCTTGAGCGCGATGGTGCCCGCGCGGACGTTCCAGCGGTCGGTCAGGTCGCGGGTGGCGCGGGTCGCGCTGAGGAGGCTGAGCGCGTAGAAGGCGGCGATTTCGTGATCGTCCGGGTAGGCCTCGTGGAGGTCGGCCATCGCTTCCATGTAGCCGACCGCGCGGTCCCGGTGCTCGCCCTCGCCCCAGAGGATCTCGACGGCGCGTATGAAGCCCTTCTCGCGCTCGGTCGGTGCCTTGGCGATGCGCTCCTCCGGGGTCTTGCCGAGACGTTCGAGCGCTTCGCGCGGCTCGTCGGGGTCCATCCTCGTGACGAGCGGGTGGTTGTACGCCAGCGACTCGCCCCAGTAGGCCATCGCGAAGTCCGGGTCGATGGCCTGGGCCGCGTGGAACTGCTCGCGCGCCTGCTTCCAGCCGAAGCTGTGCAGGATCGCGACGCCGCGCAGGAAATGCTCCTGGGCCTCGCCGGTCGCCGATGTCGGGAAGGTGATGACGCCCACGTCGTCGAACTGTGCGTGGGCCGCGGGCGGCGTGGCCATGGAAGCCAGGATGAGCGCGGCGGCGGTGGCCGCGCTCCACAGGGTCGCGCTCAGTCTCTGCATTTCAGCTCTCCTCCTCCGACGGGGCATTCGTCCAGCGTTCGGGGTTCAGTCCCCCAAACCCTTCGGGCCCAGAACGATTCGGGCCGTTTCCGTTCCAATTCTACGCCTCGGCCAGCGCCTCGGCCATGTTTTGCAGCGCCAGTTCCACGATCCTGCGCGAAGAGGCCAGGTTCATCCGCATGTGCCCCGCCCCACCGGTACCGTAACGGGGCCCCGGGTTCAGGAAGACGCCCGCGCGCTCCGCGAACCACCGCTGCACGATCACTTCGGGAGTCACCGGATTGACCGCCTCGGCGCTCTCGCGCGCGGCGGTCTCGGCGGCCCCGATCCGCTCCGCGAACTCCGCCACATCGAGCCAGGCCAAGTAGGTGCCCTGCGCCTTCGTGTAGCGGACGCCCGGCAGGTTGTCCCGGATGTACGACTCGGCGGAGTCGTGGTTGGCGTCGATGTAGGGGACCAGCTCGTCGAGCCAAGGTTCGCCCTCGTTGAGCGCGGCCCGCATCGCGACCATGCCGAGCGTGCTCAGGTCGGCGCGGGTGTTGGCCTTGATGCGCGCCAGCAGATCCGGGTTGGTGCTGTAGTACCACGCGACCTTCATCGCGGCAAGACTGAACGACTTGCTGCCGGACATGAAGGTCAGGCTGTTGTCGACGATCTCGGGGTCGAGGGTGGCGAAGGGCGTGTAGCTGTGGCCGCGGCTCACGAAGTCGCAGTGGATTTCGTCGGCGAGCACGACCACGCGGTGCTTGAGGCAGATCTCGCCGAGGCGGGTGAGGACCTCGGGGGACCAGTGGTTGCCGGTCGGGTTCTGCGGGTTGCAGAGGATGAAGGAGTTGCAGCGCTGGGCGCGCCGCTCGAAATCGTCGAAGTCGACCGAGTAGCGGCCGTCGGCGCCGACGACCATCTCGCAGTCGTCGGGGACGGTGCGCGCGAAGCGGAGGTCGCCGTAGAAGCCGTCGTAGGTGGGCGTCATCATGAGGACGCGGGTGCCGGGGGGCGAGAAGGTGTGGAGCGCGGCGATGATGCCGGGGTGGACCCCGGTGGTGAAGACGAGGGTCGAGGGGTCGATCTCGACGCCGTAGCGGCGGTGGTTCCAGGCGGCGACCGCCTCGGCGTAGGAGTCGGGGCGGTGCATGTAGCCCCAGTTCTCGTGGGCGCAGCGTTCGGCGAGGGCCCGGGTGACGCAGGGGGCGGCGCGGAAGTCCATGTCGGCGACGCCCATCGCGGCTACGATGTTGGGGCCGTAGTGCGCGATCGCGCGGTCCCAGCGAACGGAGTCGGTGCCGCGGCGGTCGTAGACTTGGTCGAAGTCGGTGGGGGTGGGGTGGGGGGGTGGGGCGGTAAGGCCGGTGGGCTTGGTGGCCGGTTGACCGGAGGCGGGGCGGGAGTCGAGGAGCGCCGGGGTGGCGGCGGTGCCGAGGAGGACGCTGGTGCCGGTGTGCCGGAGGAAGTTTCGCCGGGTGAAGGCGTTGGGTGACATGGGTGGCGTCCTGTCGGGCCGGGGATGGGGATTCCGGTGCGTTCAGGCGGTGGTCTGGGGCCCGATGTTCCTGGTTCAGAGTGGGGGGAGGGGGGTGGGGGCGCAAGCGTGCGAGGCCGTGTGGTCCGTGGCCACGCTGTCGCGGTTCTTCAGATCGGCATTTCCCGGAATCCGCCGGGCCGCGCGTCAGGCCGGAGCCTTGAAGTACTCCGCTTCCTGTTTCAGAACGGCCGCCACCTGCCACTCGCGGACCTCGGGATACCATTCCAGGAACTCCTTCACGGTCGCACCGCTCTCCAGGTTCTCGAACAGGGCGTACACCGGCACTCTGGTCCCGGTAAACGCCCAGGCTCCGCTGATCTTGCGGGGATAGCGTTCCACTGCTGGGCACGTGTTCCAGTCCGTCATGGGCTTGCCTCATCCGCAACGCCGCATCGGGCCGTCCGTGAATTCGATGGAGCTTGAACCTAACGCAGTGTCGCTATCTTACCGGCACATCGACCCTCCGACAGAGGAAACCGGCGAGATGAGGCCCATCGCATACATTGAGACAACGGTCGTGAGCTACTTGACGGCTCGCCCGTCACGTGATGTCGTGATCTTGGCCCACCAGCAGGCGACTCGAGAGTGGTGGCGGACCGCCCAGGAAAAATTCCACCTCGCCGCGTCGGCGCTTGTGATTCGCGAAGCTGGGCAGGGGGACCCGACAGCCGCTCGCGCCCGCCTGATGGCGCTCGACGGTGTGACGCTCCTAGACGCGACCGCGGAAGCGGAGCAACTCGCGCGCGAGCTCATTGCCTTGGGGGCGGTCTCTCCCGGCGCCGCAGTGGACGCCGCCCACATCGCCATCGCCGTTACGAACCGTGTCCACTATCTTGTGACCTGGAATTTCCGCCACATCGCCAATGCGGCCATGCGGTCCCGGATCGAGCGGGTGTGTCGGAGCACAGGGTACGAGCCACCCGTCATCTGCACTCCCCACGAGCTGATGGAGGTCAGCCATGGAGACCAATAGGGACGACCAGACCAAGGCCGCCGTGCGGGCCGTGGGGGACGACCGGGTGATCGCTGCGATCCGAGCCACGAGAGACGCTTACGCGGCACTGCACGGCCATGACGTCGCAGCCATCTTCAGGGACATCAGAGCGGCCCAGGAGGCTTCGGGTCGTGACTACGTCCGCGATTTCGAACGGCTGGCCCAGACGGCAACACCCGTCGCCACGCAGGTCACGGCAGCTGTTCGACAAATGGAACGCTCGCTCGGTCCCGTTCTCGAGAGACTGAATGAATGGGCCGCAGCAGCAGCCCCCTTTCTGGAGGAATTCACGCGAAGCGCCAAAGCGGCTGCCGAGACCGCGGAACGGATTCAGCCCTTTCTGGAGGAGCTCCACGAGTGGCACCGAATCGGGAACGCATTGAATGAGGTTGGATGGCTTCCACATCATTCCGTGCCCTACCGCATTGTGGTGGAGTGCGAAGGCGACCCTGCTCGCCTGGACAGGCGTGTTGACGACTACTACCGCACCCGGTGGAATGAGATCCGCGACCACATGGAGTCAGGCCTTGAATACCATCACATCGACAATGAAGCGCGGGCAGCGTTCCGTGAGGCCCTTTCGGCCCACGAGGCTGGCTTGTACCGGGGCATCTGCCGTACGTTGTTCCCCGAAATCGAGCGCATGATCGGTGCCGGAAACGTCGGTTCGAGGAAGATGCTCGACAAGCTGCTAGAGGAATCCAAAGATCCGGCGGGTCGTGCTTTCAGGGAAATATACAATCCGGTCTTGTTCGATCGCCTTGTAAGACACGCGTACGAGCGGGTAGTAACCGAGGACGAACGGGCAAGGTTCGAGCAGGATCCTGTGCCGAACCGTCATGCTGCCGTGCATGGCCTGGTGACCTATTCGACTCACAAGCACAGCATGAACATGCTGATACTCGCCGAGTACGTGTTTCGGATCCTACGTCCGGTCGAGGACTCCGACGCATAGCTGGAGATCGAACCGCGGTCGTCTGACGGGCAGACGGTAGACTTCATTCACGTCAACGCCGCCGCCGCTTCAGCTTCTTCACCCCGACCCCCAGCGGCGCTCGCATCTTTTCGTAGAACGCGAAGAGATGCTCCACACGCTCCCGTTCCGAGGAGAAGCCGCCCCGCTTGTACAGCCGGTCGACCGCCCGGTCCAGCCGCTGGTGGGCGGCGCGCAAGTTGGGCGGCATGAGGTCCGGGTCGTAGAGCCGCACCCGCGCACGCCGGGTCGAAGAAGGTCATCCGGCCGAGCTTCTCCTGGAAGCGGCGCAGGTCGGCGCGGCGGCGGTTTCCTCCACGTGAGCGGGGAGCTCGGCGAGGGGGAAGGACATGGTGGCACGCTCGGAGAGATCGTGCAGCTCGAAGGTGCGGAAGTCGCTGACCAGGATGTAGCGCGGCCGCTCGTGTTCCGGGAGCGCGTCGAGATACTCCCCCGCCTGGCCGTACGCTGTTTCCAGGTCACGCCCCGCACTCTTCTGCTCCACGAGCAGGACGCCCGGCCAGAAGAGGTCGATGAACCCGAAGCGGTTGTCGAGCTTCGCGACGTGTTCTTCGTAGCGGGACACGCTACGGCGGCGCACGCCGAAGACCTCGAAGAAGTCGTTGTAGAAGCTCTGCGTTTCGCCCTTCTCGTACGCGGCGTCCCGCCATTCGCCGGCGAACGCGGCCGCGCGGTCGCGGATTTCGTTCCACGACAGTCGCGTCAGGGGGAAGCCGCCTCGATTCGTTTCGCGCGTGTCGTCTCGATTGTCGTCGTGCCAGTTGTCCGGCGCGTGAACCAATCGATGCCGTCGGACCGAATGTGTTTCAGTAGCGTCCGGTCACGGATCGAGTCATACAGAATCAGATCCACCGACTGCGCCATCGGAATCTCCTCGATCGCCACGGAGAGCCGGGCCAGGTCAGTTAACGTCAGCCGCTTGCCGAACAACGCTATGTCCACGTCGGAAGTCACGGTGTTCGTCCCGGTTGCCCTCGAACCGAACAGCACGGCCCGTTCCACCCGGCCGTTGGCCGCGAGGGCAGCGACGATCGCCTCGCGATGCGCATCCTTGAGGCCGTCCGTCATGCGGTCGCCTGGCGTGCAGCGCCCGGTGGAGTCCCAGCAGCACAGGGTGGTAGTGTTCCTTGATCAGCGACTCCGTCGCTTCGGCCACATCGAGCAGATAGGCGTGGCTCAATAGGTTGCGCTTGTCCACCGCATCGAGCAGGGTCTCGCAGTCGCTCTCGTCGATGTAGTCCACCTCGAAGCTCTTGCGGATCACCGCGCGGGGGGTCTTCGCGTCGCGGCCCTCGTAGAAGAGGAGGTCCTTGAGCACCTTCCATGACGACTCGAAGCTGAACTCGAACGTCTTGATCAGGCCGGCCAGTTCCAGGTAGTCGTACCGCTCCCGATCACAGGCGTTCGTGAGTTGCGCGAGCGCCGTCCCGAAAGTGTCGAGCCGCTGCTGCCAGCGCCGTTCGTCTGAATTGCTCACGGTCCCCGTCCCCCGCATCCCGGCAAAATGTACCTGTCCCGATTCTCCGCGGCATCCATGGAGCCGCGAAGCGCGTCGGCCAGCGCCCACAACTCGGGCTCGTAGCCGGTCGTGGCTCCCCGCTGTCAGCTTTTCTGCCGGGCATCTTCGGCCCTGTCTACCTTTCCGTTGCGTCGCAGGGAATCCTGGAACCGGATCCCAACCAAAATACGACGGGCAGCGCGGTGCGGTACACCTCCTTCGACCCATGTGGAACACTTGACATGAAATGACCGGTCACCGAGACTAGTCATATGGAATCGATCAACGCATCCTATTTCAAGGCGCGCTGCCTGAAGATCCTCGACCGCGTGCGGGAGACGGGTGAACGCATCGTGATTCTCAAACGGGGTCGACCTGTGGCCGAACTGTGGCCCCCCAGCGAGTCCGAATCGAAGTATCCGCAATCGGAGCTGAAAGGCACGGCTACAATCGTCGGTGACATCATCGGACCGGTGGTGCCGGAGCACTATTGGGACAGCCTGAAGGGCACGGGCGGAATCGAGGAGCCGGGCGGAGATGCCAACGCTCCCCGCAAGCAATCCCGCCGGACGGGCGGCGAATGACCGCGCTGCTCGACACGCATGTCCTGATCTGGTGGCTTCAGGGTGAGGGGCCGTTGTCGGAGGGGCAGCAACGCGTCTTGAACGTAGCCGACGGAAACTCGCCTCTACGGGTCTCCGACATCTCGCTCTGGGAGATCGCGACGCTGCACAGCCTGGGCCGAATCCAGCTCGCGATACCGCTGCGGGAATGGCTGGAGAAGGCGACGGCACGACCCCTGGTCCGGCGACATGGAATCACGCCCGCGATCGCGGCCGAAGCGTCAGCCCTGCCGGATT
Organism: Gemmatimonadota bacterium; assembly: GCA_028873845.1. GTDB lineage: Bacteria > Gemmatimonadota > Gemmatimonadetes > Longimicrobiales > Gaopeijiaceae > Bin94. Next base: position 10,477 of record JAPPNO010000130.1, read on the forward strand.
CCATTCACCGTGACCCCGCCGATCGGATTCTCGTCGCGACAGCACGGATTCTCGGGGCGACGCTGCTGACACAGGACCGCCGTATTCTGGAGTCCGGCTTGGTCACAACACTGAGCTGAGCCCGCGCTTGCTGAGCCGAAAACTGTCAGGGGTCCCGGGCGCCCGGACCCAACGGCCACACATGCCGACTCATCGTCTGCAGATCCACCTCGTTCCTTGTCACCACGTAGAGCGACGAGGGCCCAATACCCACGATGGTCCGGTTCACCGGCAAGCGGAAGACTCCCCGCAACGTGCCGCTCCGGTCGATCACGTCGTAGCGGTTCTCGGGAGCCTCGAGCGTCGGAGTGCGGGTAACCAGCAACCGTCCGCCCGGCCCGGGGCGGAGCGCCGTTGCTCCGGGAGTGACCCCCCGCAGCCGACTCCTCACGAACGCAGGTACGTGCTTCGGCCAAGCCACGGGGAATTGGTCCAGCCGACACTCCGTGTACAGGGTGACCCTGGACAGCCTGAAGCACTCTCCTCATGCGTCACCTCCACGGGGGTGAACGGCAGGGGGGCGCCACGAATCCACTGGCCATCGGGCCTGCGCCAATCCACGCGGTAGGGCTCCGGATGCGCCACGGCGATCCAGCCATCCCGGAAAAGCCACGCCTGCCCATCGGTTGCCAGCTGGCTGATTCTCTGATACGGCGTGAGTCCCTGTTCCACCAGGACTCCGGCCAGCCCCTGCCCACCGAGTTCGGCGATGGTGTCGAACCGGTTCCCATCGGTCCCCGCGCTTGAGTTGGAGCCGAGAACGCCGCCTCCGGAAAGGAGGAACCGCACCGAGTCCGCCTGCGTCGTCGAATAGGTCGGCGCACCGGGCTTGTGGGCAAACCCCTCGACGCCCAGGACCCGCCCCGACTGGTCCGTGCCCAGAAATGCGGAACCGATTCGATGCAGGATAGGCGCCGCCGCTCCAGTGCGGCTATCCAGGTTTTGCACAATGCGGTCGCCCACCATGAGGAACCACTTGTGGGCGGCGCCATCAACGAAGAGCGTCGAGTCACCACCAAGCGCGTACAGATGTCCCGGCCACTGATATTCCCCCGGGCCATCGCCAATGGTGCCGATGCTGCTTACGGCGTCTGATCGAAAGTCCAGGACGTAGAGAGAACGCTCGATCGGGTCGGACACCACCAGTCGCCCGTCCGACAGCTCCCGGACCGATTGGATCCACGAGAATTGCTTCCCTCGAAACACCGCCTCCGCCGTAGGAAGGTCGATGACGGGTAGTTCCTGGGGGGACGGACTCGGAGAGTTCGCCGCCCCAAGCACCACAAGGGCGCATCCCGCGCCGACGACGAGCGATCCCGCCCCCGACATCCTGCTCGCTTTCGACATCATCGGATTGGCTCCCGTCGCAGATTCAACCTGGCAACCCGCCTACCCCTGCCCCCTCGGCGGCCCCCTCTCCCCCTCCTCCTCATCCGCCACCACCTCCTCCACCACCGCCGACAGCGCGTCATGGTGCATCAGCGTGTTGAAGAGCAGCGCGTACGACCCATGCGTGTGCGACCGCCAGAACGGGTTGAAGGAAAACAGCACGACGTGCCCATCCCCCAGCGTAACGTCGACCACCGCCGGCGCATTGGCCAGCGTCCGGCCGTTCCGCAGCCCTCCGCTGATCAGCAGATCCTCCGGCCTCTGCGCGAACCGCATCACCACCCGCACACGGTCTGCCGAGCGGGCTGAAGATCCCCCACCCGGCGAGTCATCCTCCTCCTCCTCCTGCGCCTCGCGGAAGGCCTCGACCCCCGCCTCGCCCATATCCCGCGCCCTTCCTTGCACGTAATCCTGCTCATCCGCCCCGCCCCGCCCCGTCCGCCGCCGCGTCGTGTCGCCCGGACCCCGTTCCTGCGCCCCACCACCACCACCGAAAAACCGCCCGAATCCCCCGAACCCCCCACCCCCCGTCGCGAACACCGGCGCCGTATTGAACGACACGCCCAGCTCATCGTACCCGTACCCGATCGGGCTCTCGTCGTCGGTCACGCGGGTGGCGAAGACCCCGCCCCGCGCCCACAGATCCGGCGTGGTGCGGATCGAGACGCCGTCGGCCAGACCGAAGTGGATCGGCAGCTGCGACGCGCCCGCCATCGTCACGAAGACGCCGCCCGCCTCGACGAAGTGCTTCAGGTTGAGCACCCCCTCCAGACCCAGTCCCCCACGCATGTCGTCGGTGGACGCCTGGCGCCCGATGTTGGGCGTGAGCTCGGTCGCCTTCCACGGGACCGGATCGTCACCCTGCAACCCGCGCACGACGCTCAGCGCGTTGCCGCGGTTCTGACCCATCACGATCACGTCCCAGTTGTCGATGAGCCGTTCGTTGTCGCGCACGTCGTGGACCGAGATGTAATCGTAGGGAATCCCGTACTCGTCGAGCCCGATGCGGAGCCACCCTTCGTCCTGGGTGCGCGTCCAGGTGTGCATGACCGCGACGCGGGGGACACGCGTCTCGTGCATGGCGACCTCCGGCTCGTTGCCGGTGCGATAGGCGGTGAACCCGTACTCGGCACCCGCCTGTTCCAGGACCGCGGACAGGTCGACCCCCCCATTGTCCTCCTCGCGGATCACGAAGGTGCCAGCGTTGAACTCGCGGTCGTCCTCGGTGAAGTCGGCCCGGGCCGCGTGGATCACGAGGTCGTCGTGCGCGAAGCGGAACTGGGCCAGCGTGTTGTCGGCGTTGTAGTTGATCAGGTAGGTACCGCCGCGGCGCCCCTCCACCCCGCCATCGACCGTCACGGTCGGGACGAGGGTCATGTCGGCGTCGAGGATGGCGGTGTCCTCGATCCGCACCGTCTTCGCGTTGAAGAGCGGGCCGATCGTCCACCCGGTGTCGTCGTAGGGGCGCGGGTCGTCGGGGTTGTAGTACTGCTTGTCGAGGAGCATGTCGGCGCCGCGCGAGAACGGCTGGTCCATGCGCACGACATAGCTGCCCTCGGGGTAGACCGTCTCGCCGATCTCGATGTCCTCGTCCGCGCGGTGAACCTCGAAGCCGTGGTCCTCCATGACCTGGAGCAGGCGGGCCTGCTGGCCGGGACGCGGATCGTCGGCGGGCAGGACGTAGGCGGCGGGTCCCTCGTTGTGCGCCTTGGCCACGGAGCGCGTGGATTTCTGGTAGAAGTTGTGCAGAAATTCCTCGCGGTTCGTCGCGACCTCGTGCATCGCAATCAGCACCGCGCTCTGCTGCAGGTTGACGTTGTTTCTGATCCCCCACACAACTTCGCGCACCGGCGTGCTCGGCCTGTGCCACTGCCGCTGCACGTTCGAGCGGATGATGCGCGTGGATGCGTCCCCCGCACCCTGCGTCTCGTAGAAGCGCCCGATCGAGTTGCGCATGTGCGCGACCCACATCATGTAGTTGGCGCCCCAGCCGTCGTAGAAGTCGAAGGTGTAGACGCCGGGCACGCCGTACGCCGTCATGTCCTTCACTTCCTTGTACGCGAGCCGGTTCCACTCGTTGATGACGATCGGATCGAGCCACGCGTTGTAGGGGCCGCGCCCGGTCGAGGTGTAGAGGTGCGACGCCGACTCGTGGTGGTCGTGGAAGACGGTCGGGCGGTACTCGATGTAGGTGCTGGTGATCGCGCGGGAGAGCGCGAGCGACTGGCCGATGTTGTCGCGGTTGTTGTCGTGCGCGACGTACTTGCCCCAGTAGAGCGGCCGCGTGGGCAGGTTGGCGTCGGGATCCTTGCGCTTGCCCATGTGCAGGTCGACCACCTTGGCCCGCCCGTCCGGCTCGACCACAGGCGTGATCATGTAGACGAGGTTGTCGCGGATGTCGCGGATGAAGTCGCTCTCGCCCACCGCCAGCCGGTAGGCCAGCTCCATGAACATCTCGGGCGACCCGGTCTCGGGGGAGTGGATCGCGCCGGCGGACCAGTAGGCGGGCTTGGTGGTGGAGATCAGTTCGGCCGCCTGTTCGGGGGTGGTGACGCGGGGGTCCGCCAGCGCGCGCAAGGCGGCCTTATTCGCCTCCAGCGCCGCGATCGTCTCTTCCGAGCTGATCACGACCAGGATCATCTCGCGGCCCTCCTCGGAGGTGCCGATCGTGAAGACCTCGACCCGGGGCGATGCGGCAGCCAGCGCGCGCATGTACGAGTGCACCTCGTCCGGGTAGCTGAGGATGTCGGGCGCGCCGGAGATGTGGCCGAGGTGGTCCAGCGGCGTCGGGACCGTCTCGCTGAAGGGGAGGTGGTCGACGAGGGGGGTGGAGAAGAAGGTCTCCGTGGTGTACTCGCGGATGAGCGCGGTGTACTCCTCGTCGAGGGGCTGCTGGGCGGTGGCGGGGAGGGCGGTGATGGCGGCCGCGAGGGCGAGGAGGCCGGCCGTGACACGGTTGGACAACTTCATGATGGTCTTCCTTCATGCAGTGGGGGCGGTACTTGCGATGAAGGCTAGCCGGTGGACCGGTCGGGTCGCCAGATGCGGACCGGCTCCAGGCCCTGATTCGTCAGGACGGGTCCCACGGCGTCACGCGGGGCATCCGGCGCGACACGTTGGCCCTGTAGCGCCGGTAGTCCTCGCCGCGCGGCGCTCAAGGCCCGGCTCCTCCATCCGCAGCGTCAACCCTTGTCCGAACCTGCCGTTCTCGACAATCTCCGAGTGGCGTTGGAAGACCGGAGGCGCAAGGGCCGGGGCACCGCCGATCCTTTCGCCACCGCCGGGGTACGAGCGGATGTCATGAAGAAGGCATGGTTGTTGGTTCTGGCGCTCTGGCTCCCCCTCGCTGGGTGTGGGGGCGGCCCGAACGCGCACGACGAGGCCGTGGTGCTCGTCCACGGTCTGGGCCGCTCGCCGTCCTCGATGCTGATCCTGAGCCAGCGGCTGAAGTGGGCGGGATACCGGGTAACCATCGCGGAGTACGCATCACTTACCGCTTCTTTCTCGGAACAATTGGAGACAGTGGGGCACATCGTCCAGGAGTGCTGCTCCAACGCCTCCAGGGTCCACTTCGTGGGACACTCGCTGGGCGCGCTGGTCATCCGCGGATACCTCGCCGAAAACCGGCCCGACTCGCTCGGCAGGGTGGTGCTGCTCGCGCCGCCCAACCAGGGGAGCCTGTTCGTGGACTGGCTCGAGGAGATGCAGCTCGCGTCGGATGTGCTCGGCCCCGTGGGACGCACGCTCGGCACCGACACCACCGACCTCCCCGCCACCCTTCCCCACCCCGACTACGAAGTCGGGATCATCGCCGGCAACCGCAGCACGCAACCGATCGGTCCTCCGGCGATTCCCGGTCCGGACGACGGGATCGTCAGTGTGGAACAGGCCCGGATCGGTGACGTCCCGATGCTCGTGCTGCCCCGGTCCCACGCCTTCATCGCGAACAGCCGGCACACGGCCAATGCGGTGATCCGGTTTCTGCGGACCGGAACGTTCGGGGAGGAGAAGGGCGGGTGACAGGCTACTGGCGCCCCACCCGCTCCAGCCGCCACACGTCCACGTGATCCAGGTCCAGGTCGTCCTGGCGGATCGTCACAAGGTAGTCCCCGCGGAATACGGGAACCGTGCGCTCCTTGTACGGAACCGCGGGCACGCCGCCGAGCAGCCTGCCCTCCGGATCGAAGAACTCCCAGCGGTTGCCGGCTGCCCGGATCACGTCGACCCAGAGCTTGCCGTCCGGGGCGATGAAAATCTCCTCGATGAAGGGTTTGCGCTCCGGCCGGGTGTAGCTCCGAGGGTCGCACTGAGCTTCGGGCCTCCGCTCGCGAAGGTCCTCGAAATCGGCACTTCCGGCGGCCCATTCCTCGTCCGGTATGGGTTCGGCGGGCAAGTCGCGCTCGATCACCCGCAGGGTATCCCCGCCGGCCGTGGTGACGGCGACGCGGTAGTAGTACCCCCACGCGGAGTACATGACTCCGCCGGACCCCGGGTGCCGCACGAGCTTCGCCCCGACCGTGTGCGGGTAGTAGCCGAATCCGCCTTCCCACTCGCAGGTGATGCCCGGTGTAGCGCCCGGCAGATCCTCCGTCCGGGGCGGCAGGCGAGGCAGTGTGTCTCCCGTGTCTCCCGTGCTGTCGTGGCCCACCCAGAGCGATTCGAGATCGGGACCGATGGCGTAGCGAAACACCTCGTTGGGACCCACGGGGTAGAAGCGGAGCAAGGCGGCTGAACCGGTCCAGCCCGCGGTCGTCCTCCGCTGGCCGAGCCACTCCCCCTCCGCCGAGAACTCGCCGATTCGTCCCAGGGGCGGGTCGAAGGTGAGAAGCCGGTCGCCGACCCAGGCGATGGAATAGATGCTCTGGAACTCGCCGGGCCCTTCTCCCTGTCGCCCGAAGGTGCGCAGGTGCGTGCCGTCCAGACCGAAGACGCGGATTTCGCGGTTCGCTGCGTCCGCGACGAAGACGGTCCCCTCGGGGCCGAGGGTCACGGAGCTGACCCGCCCGAACTCCTCGGGAGTCTCCTCTTCGGTGACCGACCTGGGGCCGATCGAGGCGACGGGGGCGAGTCGCCACTCGGGCGCGGTGCCGGTGTTGGTGACGCGGATGATGCCGCCCGCGGTGTCGAAGGTGGTGGTGAGGTCGCTGGCGCCGGTTTCGGGATCTCCCTGGGCGCATGCGGACAGGGTGGCCGCGAGGAGGAGGGGGAGGGGGGGGACGCGGTGCGATCGAGGGCGGGTCGGCATTCCTCGTGACTCCATCTTCCGGCGGGACGGCGTGTCGGACGGGCGGGGCCCCGGCCTCTTCCACTACGCGCCAATGGGGGGTCTCGATTCCAGGACAACGGAAACGGCACCGGGGTTGCATGGGCCTCGGAGCCCCGGGTTCCGAGACGCCTACCGTCCCACCCGCTCCAGCCTCCACACGTCGATGTGGTCAAGATCAAGATCGTCCCGGCGGATCGTCGCGAGGTAGTCGCCGCGGAAAACGGGGACGGTGCGCTCCTTGTAGGGGACGGCGGGTACTCCGCCGAGCAGCCTGCCCTCCGAATCGAAGAACTCCCAGCGGTTGCCGGCGTTGCGGATCACGTCGACCCAGAGTCTGCCGTCGGGGGAAACGAAAACTTCGTTAATGAAGGAGTTGCGTTCCGGCCGGCTGTAACCGCGCGGATTGCAGGAAGCGTCCGGCCACCGCTCCCGGGCTTCGTCGTATTCGGCACTTCCGGCGGCCCAGTCCTCGTCCGTGATGGGCTCGGCCGGCAGTGTGCGCTCGATCACGCGCAGGGTGTCGCCCTCGCCCCGGGTGACGGCGACGCGGTAGAACCACCCCCAGGCGGAATACATGACGCCACCCGCAGCCGGGTGCTGCACGGACTTCGCCCCGGCCGTGTGCGGATAGAACCCGCTGCCCCCGTCCCACTCGCAGATGATGGTCTCGACCATGCCGGGAAGATCCCTCCCGGCGCCCAGCCACGGCACGGTGTCGCCCGTGTCCCCACGGCTGTCAAGGCCCACCCAGAGGACTCGACCGCCGAGCGCAAGGCGAAAAGCCTCGTCCGGACCGACCGGAAAGAAGCGCATGAAGGCGGGCGATCCGCTCACACTTCCCGCGGTTCTTCTCTGGCCAAGCCATTCGCCCGCGGCGGAGAACTCGCCGATACGGCCCAGGCTAGGGTCATAGGCGAGGAGCCGGTCCCCGACCCAGGCGATGGAATAGATGCTGCCGAACTCGCCGGGCCCCTCGCCGGCTCGCCCGAAGGTACGGATGTGTGCCCCGTCCAGACCGAAAACCCGGATCTCGCGGTTCACGGCGTCCGCTACGAAGACGGACCCTCCGGGGCCCAGCGCGACCGCGGTGACCCCTCCGAACTCGCGGGGAGTCTCCTCTTCCTGCACCGACCTGGGCCCGATCGAGACGACCGGGGTGAGTTGCCACGCTGGCGGGGTGCCGCTGTTGTTGACGCGGATGATGCCGCCGACGGTGTCGAAGGTGGTGGTGAGGTCGCTGGTGTCGGTGGTGGGGTCTCCCTGGGCGCAGGCGATCGCCAGGGTGGCCGCGAGGAGTGTCGGCGGCAATCGTGGATGGATTCTCATCGGGCGCCGACCTCGATCCGGTAGCGGACTACCCGCTCGACACCGAGTTCGTCCTGGGTCACCGCCCACACATGGTCATCATTGAAAACGGGGGGCTTGTAGTACTCGAAACCATCCGGCGGCGCGACGGCCCCCAAATAGGTCCCGTCAGGCTCGAAGACGTCGTAGCGGAGGGGCTCTCTCCACACCACCGGGGGCGAATACGGATCCTCCGGATCGTGGTTCTCGTTCTCGACGGGATACGCCTCGGTTGCCACCCTCACCCATATGCGACCGTCGCGGCCGGCCAGCAGTTCGTAAAAGAAAGGCTTGTGTTGCGGGATCGGCGGGCCGTTCCAGTTCCAGTCGGGTTGCGTGTTCCGCATGCTGCCCTCGAGAAACCCGCGCGTCGAGGCGCGCTCCTCATCGTGAACCGGTACGGGATCCCCGGCGCGCTCGATTCGAAGTACGCCTTCGTCCCGGCGGAGTTCGATCCGGTACTCGGCTGACAGGCCGGTCAGGAAATGACCGCTGAGGTGGATGGTCCACAGGAACTCGGGACTGAAGGGCACGACCCTGCTCAGCACCATGCTCTCTCCCTCGGCGCTCAACGTGGGGGCGTCATAGTCGCTCAAGGGCTCGGGGAGCGTGTCGACGGGCGTTCCGTCAGGCCCGACCACGACGATGTGCATGACGAAGCCTTCCCGGGACAGGTCGCGGGTGCTCAGGAACGTGCGCCCGGTCGCATCAATGACCAACGGCGACCTCCCGAAGTACATGTTGCCGGCGCTGTATCCCCACTGCTCCGTCCGGCCGGCACCCGGACCGAAGACCTCGACGCGCTGGTTGCCGGGATCACGCACGACCAGCCGGCCGTCCGGAAGCAGCGCGATGGCCTCGGCGCGCCCGAATTCACCCGGTCCCTCCCCCCGCCTGCCCAGCGTCCTCAGGTACGCTCCGCCGGAGTCGAAGACACGGACCTGCTGGGCCTGTTCGTCGAGCACGTACACGTTCCAGTCACCGTCCACGGCAATCGACCCGATGCTGCCGAAGAGATACTCGTCGGCGCCCTCGAGTTGGCCGATGGAGACTTCGGGGACGAGCCTCGCTTCAGTGTTCCAGACGCTGCCCGACAGAGTGCGGACGATGATCGTATCGCCGATGGTGTCGACCTCGACCCTTGGGCCGACGGGCACGGCATCGGGGTTGCACGCGGCGAGGGCCAGCACGGCGGCGCTGGCGATCGTCCCCTGGCGGGCCCGCCGACGGGACCGATCAGCCATCCAGCGACAACAGCCGGATGACTCGAACGGTCTCGACGCCCATCTCGTCCGAATCGATGTAGGCCATCAGTCCGCCGGGTCCGAAGGCCGCCGGGATCCGCAGCCCGTCCGCGGGCAGGGTGCCGATGTACTCCCCGTCCGCCTCGAGGATATCCGTGGGGCCGGTGGCCTGGTCGCCCATTGGGCCCGTCCGCGCGATCCAGAGCCGATCCCGGGGGTCCACGGCCAGATCCGCGATCACCGGGATCTCCTCGGTGAAGACCATCGTCTCGACCTGGCGCACGATCATCGCGTGCAACTGCTCCTGCATGTCTCCCAGGTTGACCTCGCCACCAATGGTCGAAAAGCGGATGTCGCCACCCGTCGCTTCGCCCAACGCCTCCAGACGGTCGGTCCTGGTGGCCTCCCTGACCGCTTCGGTCACCGGCTCGGGCGCGATCCGCCGCGTGATCGTGCCGTCCACGGTGCCGTCCCCCGCGACCAGCTTTACCTCGTAGGCGATCGAATCGACCACCGCGACGCGGCCATCGGACAGGACCCCGATCAGGAGCCGGGGGTTGAATTCGCGCATGCGGTTGAAGCTCATCGAGAGGCCCCCAGCCTCCTCCGAACTTCCTTCGATCGACTCGTCGGCCTCGGTGGGCGGCAGGTCCCAGGCACGGTAGAGGACCACCTTGTCGCTGCCGTCCAGCGAGAAGACGTCGATGTCCCGGCGATGGTCCTCCTCTTCCTCCTCCTCCTGCGAATCGTCGGGCGCCTCCCCCGGACCGTAGACTCTCATCCTCGGGCCATCCTTGGTCACCAGGCGTCCGTCGGGCAGCGGGAGCATCTGCTCACCGGGCACGCCACGGTTGACGTGCGCGGTCACGCTCCGCACGAACTCGCCGTCGCGGTCGAAGATCTCGAAGGCGGCCGGGTTGCTGAAGTCGTAGACGACCGTGCGACCGTCGGAGAAGACCGCCGCCGCGTGCGCGTTCTGGATCTCGCCCGGACCTTCGCCCTGGGTTCCGACGGTGCGGAGGTGGTTGCCCACGGTGTCGACCACGACCAGACGGTGGGCACCCGCGTCGAAGATATGCAAGTTGCCGTCGCCGTCGAAGTGGACCGAGCGAACGCTGCCGAAGGTCTCCCAGTCCTCGCCCACGAGTGCGCCGACTGTGTAGAGGGGCTCGGTGGTGGCGGTGAGGGGGATGTCGGTTGTGGTGGCGGTGGCGTCCTGGGTGGTGTCGGTGCAGGACAGGGTGGCGAGGGACAGGAGTGACAGCAGGGTGAGAACTGGAGGACGGGTGGGGTGGGGGCGGTTCGTATTCATGCGACTCGTTTCGCGGTGTCGGGCCTGGTCGGGAAGGCCGGTGGGAGTTCGGCGGCGGCGTTGGCGTGTTGGCCAGCGCCGGTGACGCCAATACGCTACGGGTCGATCCCGGGTGTCACGATGAGGATACGGCAAGACGCTAGAAAGCCGAGTACGGGCAGACATCTTCAACTCCATCACCGGACCTCCCGGGGCAGTCGCTTGACGATCACAGTCTGGACGTCCAGATCGTTTCTCTCCACAAAGGCGACCAGGCCGTCCGGTCCAAACGCGGACGGCATGTGTGTCGCTCCCGGCGCGAAGCTCCCGAGATAGCGGCCATCCGCGGTAATCAGGTCGATGGGCCCATTGCTACCTGGCTGACTACCGCTCCGTCGCACCCAGATCGTGCCTGCCGGACTCGTCCGCAGGCTACGAACGACCGGAACTTCGTGAAAGAACTCCGTTGACTCGAGCTGTGCTCGAAGGAACTCGGCCATGGCCTTCTGCGTATCGTCGCCCCGATCGGCCATGGCCTGAAGATCCTCCGATTCGCGCTCAATGTGTGCGGCCCTCATGTCCTCCGTCACGGGTACCGCGCGGAACGGTCGCATGAGGACGCGCGACACCACACCGCGTCGCCCAGCGATCTTGATGGCGTAGGCTGACGAATCGACGAAGGCGACGCCGCCATCGGGAAGCACCCCCGCGCTGAGCCGAGGGGCAAACTCGTGGTCTTCCGGTGGCTTCCAACCCGACGCCGCCGTGTCAACCTCGACATCTTCACCTCTCACTGCGTAGCGCATGACGTACCGGAGCCGTGGCTTGGGCAACTCCCCGTCCGGACCCTCGGTCGCACCCAGGGATTCCACTTCTCCGGTTGACAACACGGACCCGGATCCCGGGTCGGCCTGCAGTCCCGGAATGAGGACCCATTCGGTGCCCCCGAGGGAAAGCTGCCGTTCGAACGCGCCATCGGAGCCGAACACGACGAACTGACGGCGCACAGCATCGAAGGCAACGATGCGCCCGCCGCGCAGAACAGTGAAGACGATTGCGGACCGGGCACCAAACTCACCTGGACCCTCACCCACCCTGCCAAACTGGCGCACCAGGTTCCCGGCCCGGTCAACGGCCGAGAAGCGCGCGGCCTGGGAATCGAACACGTAAAGGTTTCCCAAGGCGTCGAACGCAACGTCACCGATCCGACCAAAGCTGTCCCAGTGATCTCCTTGCATCGATCCCACGCGGTACAACTCCTCGAAGTCGCCCTCGAGCAACCGATCCTCGGCGGAGAGCTCGACGGTTTCCTGGGCCGGGAGCGCAGGAGCGGTGAGAATGGGGGTGGCAAGGGTGTGGAAGGCCAGAACTACTACGGGTCGGAAGGTCACGGTTCGGTTCCTATCATGGCTCGGGCCGCAGGGCTTGCCCTGGGCGCGGAAAAACGAGTGATGAGAGCGTCCGTCGCTACGGGTCGATCCTGGGGGTGACCACAAGGATGAGGACGGGCCCATCGGCGGTGCGGGGAGCCGATCCCAACACCGCCATCTGCCCATCGCGGAACGTAACCGTGATTTCGAGAAGCGGTATCCGTTCGGCATAGTTCCCTGTCGAGTGCCGCCTGGTCTCGTCGGTCAGGGTCACCTTCGCACGGACGGTCCCCGTGGCACGCTGCGAGCTGGCCTCCGCCTGGAGCGTCAACGGCGTCTCCGAACCGCTCGGGTAGATTCTCTGCAATCCCGAGCCGGACGCCGAACGCCCGGAGCTGTTGGGCATCAAACCGACATTGAACACCGAAGTCGAAAGTAGCCGGTATCCCTGGAAGTTGAAGATCTTCCTGATTTCGCTCACGACATCGCTGATCTCCGGATCCACATCCGTGAAGCCATCCGCCTGGATCAGTTGAAAGGTGAGCAGCACGTTGTGGACGTGCGGCGAACGCCCTTCACTCTCCTGTGCGTTCGCCGTACCCGCCAGCGCCGCCAGGGCCAACACCCCGATCAGCCCGCATCGAACAATCTTCGTCAAAAGCTCAGTCATCAGTCTTCTCCTGTGGGTTGAGTAGCCATACCACGGCGATGTCGGGATCGCTCGTGGGAAAGACCGCGAAGGGCCGGTCGGCCTCCACGTCCATCTCGCTTACCATGCTCCGTATGCGGGATTCGGGCGGGGGGATGAGGGTCGCGATCTCTTCGCCCGTCTCCCCACCGCGCAACAGGATCAGCGCCGCGATCCCGGCGGCAGCCGCGAGGGGGGCCGCGGTCCGCCATCTCCATACGGGTGAACGGCGGGCGGGCGCGGCCTTGGAGTGAATCGGAGTGGGCACCCGCTCACTCATCTCGCCCGCCATCGCCGCAAGCACCGCGTTCATGTTGCCCGCGTCCCGGGCGATCCGCTCGGCGCTGATCCGCCCGGTGGGGTCGCGCTCGGCAACCGCGTCGAGATCTTCCTCCAGCATCCCGTCCGGCCAGTCGTCACGATGATCCATCATTCCCCCGTGTTTCCATACGCGAATCCCCGCGCAAGCATCTCCGTGCGCATCCTGCGCCTCGCGCGCAGCAGGTGCACCCGCAGCGTATTCGGATTCATCTCCAGCAGTTCCGCCGCCTCCCTGGGCTCCAGCCCCTGCAGGTCCACCAGGTCGAAGACTTCCCGCTGCCGCATGGGCAGTTCCGCGAGCAGAATCCCAATCAGCCGCATCGTTCTCTTCATCTCGATGTCGTCCAGCGGATCGTCCAGCCGGGGCGGCTCCGCGAGGGCCAGCCGGTCCGCCTTCTCGGCCAGCCGCCGGTCCCGCTTCGCCCGGCGCTGGTGGTCCAGGCTGGCGTTTTTCGTAATCCTGTAGGCCCAGGTCGTAACTCTGGAGCGGCCATCGAATCCCTCCATCGATGCCATCATTTTCATCAGCACCTGTTGCGCGACATCCTCCGCGTCGGTGGGATCCCCGGTCATGACCAGGGCCCACCGGCATATGAGAGGACGGAGAGCGCCCGCCAGCCTTCCGAGCGCCTTTCGTTCCCCCTTGGTGGCCCGCCGGGCCAGGTCCAGGATTTGTTGGTAGGAGAGCATGGCGCTCTCGGTCCGCGGTCTCCTCATGTGGTTTCGGGAAGTGAGACGCCGGGAGGGGCCGGAGCGTTTACCTGGTGGGGTGGGCGCAGTGCGGGGCCGCGGTTTGGTGGACCGGGTTGCGTCCGGGTCTTGACTCAAGGACACACGGACATGGTCCAACGGTTGCCACTCATGAGCCCCGGTCGATCCGCCAGACGTCCACATGATCGAGGCCGAGGTCGTCCCGGCGCACGGTCAGCACATGACCGGCGCTGATCGCCGGAACCAGATGGCCACGAGCGGGGGCCGGAAGGTTCGCCAGCAGTCGCCCGTCGATGTCGAACACCTCCCAGCGGTTGCCCGCTTCGCGGATGACCTCGACCCAGAGCTTCCCGTCGTAGGCGACGTCGATCGCCTCGATGAAGGGCTTGGCGTCGGGGCGCGGGGGACGCAGGGGATCGCATCGCATGAGCGGGAAGGTATCCCGGACTGCGCGGTAGCCGCTGTTGCCGGTCGCCCACTCGTCGTCGGAGATCGGCTCGGCGGGGAGCTCGCGTTCGATGACGCGGATGGTGTCGTCGTCCGCGTTCGAGAGCGCGATGCGGTACGCGTCGGTGATGGCCGAATACAGCATGCCGCGGGGGCCGGGACGCTGCACCAGTTCCGTGCCGAAAGGGATGTTGAAGAAGCTGATGCGGTCTCCGATTTCGCAGTGGATCGTCGCCACGTTCGGACCCGGCAGCTGGACCAGGGTGTCCCCGGTTTCACCCCGGCTGTCGACGCCGACGAGCTGCCACCAGCGACCCGGAGCCATGTTGGCGGGAATCGTGCCGAAAAAGGCCTGGTCGGCACCGACCCGCCAGAAGCGTACCCACCCCGGTCCGCCACCGCTGCTCATCGCACCCGGAATCCGCCGCTGGCCGAGGTACTCGCCCTCCGCCGAGAACTCGCTGATGCGCCCCAGGTGGGGGTCCAGCGCCAGCAGCCGGTCCCCGAGCCACGCGACCGAATACAAGCCGTCGAATTCGCCGGGACCCTCGCCCTTGCGGCCAAAGGTGAACCGGTGGGCGCCGTCCAGGCCGAATACGCGGATTTCCTGGTTCATGTCGTCCGCGACATACACGGACTCGTCGGGCCCGAGAGCGACGTCGTACACGCGGCCGAACTCGTCGGGGGAGCCGTCGTCCGTGAGGGACTTGGGCCCGATGGATGCGACTTGGGTGAGCTGCCACCGGGGCGGCGTCCCGGTGTTCAGGACGTGGACAACATCGTCGATGGTGTCCACCGTCGTGGTGACGCTGGCGGCGGACGCATCGCCAGCGGCTGAGTCGGAGTCCGGACTGCAGGCGGCTGGCAGGGTGGAGGCGAGAATGACGAGGGCGAAACCCGCCGCCGCCGGTAACCCTGTGGCCGAAGTATTGCATCTTTGCCCCCGGCCGCACCGTAACCCGCAACCCCGGTCCCCTGGGCGACGCGTCCGGAAAGGAGCCGCTGGTGATATATGATCATATATGAATCTTCTCATTTCATATCGTTTTCTATATCACTTTTCTCTTTCCATGCGGCCAGCAACTCAGCCTCGGTCGCCCGGTCCAACCCGGTCCGCAGCCGAAACTCACCCCCCACTTCACGGCTGCGGTGCCAGTCCAGCGTGTCCTTCGCCGTCACGGCCAGCGGGCGAAACCGCAGACCCGCCGCGATCCCCCGGCTGCTATCCATGCGCCCGTAGTTGAGGTACCGCCCGCGCGGCGGCTGCCAGAACGGAAGCTGCCGCTGCGGCATCTGTTCCCGTTCCGCCAGAAAGTCCCAGTCCACCCAGGTGAACGACACCGGCGTGGCGGTGATGGCCCGGATCCCGTACACCAGTTCCGCCGACGACAGCGGCGAGCCCGGCCCCACGCTGTTGAAGACGCCGGCCGTCTGCTCTTCCAGCAGGTGCACGTAGAATTCCGCGAGGTCTCGCACGTCGATGAATTGCACGGGATCGGGCGGGTCACCCTGGACCAGCACCTCGCCCCCGGCGTCGATCCGGTCGGGCCAGTAGGTGAATCGGTCGCTCCGGTCGCCCGGGCCCACGATGACCGGGGGGCGCACGATCAGGGTCCGCGTCCCGAATCCCCCTTCCACCACCCGCTCGGCCAGCACCTTGTTCGGGCCGTAGCCCTGCCATTCGCTCTCGGGCAGGTCCTTCGGGCCGACCGGCGCGTCCTCGTTCATGACCGGCGCCGTGTAGTCGGTGTAGACCGCGCGCGTCGAGGTGAAGAGGTACTGGTCGGTCGCGTCCTTGAGCGCGTCCACCGAGAGGCGGACCTGATCCGGCGTGTAACCCGAGTTGTCGATGACCGCGTCCCAGCGGCGGCCCTCCAGCGCGGCCACGTCGTTGTTGCGGTCGCCGACGAGCTTCTCCACCTCGGGGAAGAGATGCGTGTTGGTCCGGCCGCGGTTGAAGAGGGTGATTTCGTGGCCGCGCGACAGGGCGTGTCGCACGACGTGCGGGCCGATGAAGCCGGTGCCGCCGAGGATGAGGATGCTGAGGCCGGACCGGTCGCCCCGCCGACTTCGGCCGGCCGACTCGGGATCGATCCCGGGCAATGCCCCCGCCCCGGCCGGGTAGCCGGCCAGCCCGAATGCCGCCGCACCTGCGAAGGTTCCTGCTGTGCCGATGAACTCACGCCGCGTCGCCATGCCGTCCGTTCTCCGATTCGGTGGTGTGTCAGAGGGCCGAAACGCCTATTGTATCGCCCAGCTTCCAAGCATGATGCCGGTCGCTCGCGACCCGGACAACCCGAACCCTCCTCGTACTGGAGACTCCCCGTGTACCGCCCAGTGTCGCAGTCAACCTCGCCGCCGCCTGCCGTCGCCGCCCTGGCGGCCGCAATCCTCGCCATCCCGCTCTCCGCCGCCAGCCCCATGGCAGCCCAGGAGGAACCCGACGACCCCATCGCCCGCGCCACCAGCGCACTCCGCTTCCGCACCATCGGCCCCACCATCATGGGCGGCCGCGTCTCTGAACTGGCGGTGGTCGAATCGGACCCCAGCACCTTCTACGTCGGGGTCGCGAGCGGTGGGGTGTGGAAGACCGAGAACGCCGGCATCACCTTCACCCACGTCTTCAGGGACGAATCGACCGCTTCGGTCGGTGCCGTGGCCGTCGCGCCGTCCAACCCGAACGTGGTGTGGGTCGGCACCGGCGAGCCCAACAACCGGCAGAGTTCGCCCTGGGGCAACGGCGTCTACCGCTCCACCGACGCGGGGCGCACCTGGACGCACCTGGGGCTGGAGGACACGCATCACATCGGGCGGATCCAGGTCCATCCGCGCGACCCGGACGTGGCGTATGTGGCGGCGGTCGGCCACCTGTGGGGACCGAACCCGGAGCGGGGCGTCTACCGCACCACCGACGGGGGCGAGAACTGGGAACTCGTGCTCTTCGTTGACGAGGACACCGGCGCGGTCGATCTGGTCATGGACATGGCCGATCCGAACACGCTTTTCGCGGCCATGTACCAGCGCCGACGGCGCGCCTGGGGGTTCAACGGCGGCGGGCCCGGCAGCGGGATCCACCGAACCACGGATGGCGGCGACACCTGGACGGAGCTCACCGACGGGCTGCCGGAGGGAGACAAGGGGCGGATCGGGATCGACATCTACCGGGGTGACGGCAACCTGGTCTTCGCGCTGGTCGAGGCCGATGCGCGCGGGCCGGGACAGGGCTTCGGACAGGGCGGCGGGAAGAACGGCGTATACCGCTCCACCGACCGCGGCGACAGTTGGGAGCAGCTGTCCACCACGAACAACCGGCCCATGTATTACAGCCAGATCCGGATCGATCCCAACGACCCCGAGCGGCTCTACCTGGGCGGAGCCGCTCTCTACCGATCCTCGGACGGGGGAAGGAACTTCACGCCCGACGCCGCTCCCACCGTCCACCTCGACCACCACGCGCTCTGGATCGACCCGGCCAACTCGGAGCACCTGATCCTCGCGGGCGACGGCGGGGTTTCGGTGAGCTGGGACCGCTCCGACAACTGGTACCAGCTGCGCAACCTGCCGATCGCGCAGTTCTACGAGATCGGGGTGGACATGCGGGAGCCCTACCACGTCTGCGGCGGACTGCAGGACAACGGTTCCTGGTGCGCGCCGTCGGACACCTGGTCGAACCAGGGGATCCGCACGCGCGACTGGTACAACGTGGGCGGGGGCGACGGTTTCTTCACCGTCATGCACCCGGCCAACACGGACATCATGATCGCCGAGTCGCAGGGAGGGAACATCGCGCGCGTGAACCTGGCGACCCGCGAGAGGGCGGGCATTCGTCCCCGGCTCCGCCCCACGGAGGACGGCGAGGAGCGGACGCTGCGCTGGAACTGGGACACCCCGATCGTGCTGTCTTCACACGACGACCAGGTGGTGTACGCGGGCTCGAACATCCTCTTCCGGTCCCCCGATCTGGGCCAGAGCTGGGAGGAGATCAGCCCCGACCTGACCTGGAACATCGACCGCGACACGCTCACGCTGATGGGTGTGGCCGGCGGCGATCCGCAGATGTCGCGCAACGACGGCCAGTCCAACTACGGGAACCTGACCGCGGTGGCCGAGTCGCCGCACGACCCGCCGTCCTTTATACCGGCAGCGACGACGGGCGGGTGCATGTGACCCGCGATGGAGGCGCCAACTGGACGGATGTCACCGGGAATGTGGATGAGGTGCCGTCACACACATACGTCACCCGGATCGTGGCTTCGAACGGCGCGGCGGGAGGCGTGTACGCGGTCTTCGACGGCCACCGGAACGACGACTTCAGCCCCTACATCTTCGCCAGCGACGACTACGGCGAGAGCTGGGAGCGGATCACCGACGGGCTACCGAACACGTCGCTGAACGCGCTCGCCCAGCACCCCGTGGCCCACAACCTCCTCTTCGCGGGCAGCGAGGTCGGCGTCCACTTCTCGATCGACGGCGGCGCCGAGTGGCACGACCTCGGGAACGGTCTCCCCACCGTACCCGTCGACGACCTCGTCGTGCATCCGCGCGAGAACGACCTTGTCGTCGGCACGCACGGGCTGGGCATCTGGATCATGGACGACATCGCACCGCTCGCGGAGTTGTCCAGCGAGGTGATGGCGGCCTCGTCCCACCTGTTCTCCGTGCGCCCCGCGCTTTCGTACAACGCCTACTTCCCACAGGGGTGGACCCCCGGGATCTACGCGGCGCCCAACCCGCCCGCCGGGGCCCGGATCCGGTACCACCTGGGCGCGGACGCCGACAGCGTGAAGCTGATCATTCGCGGCGCTGACGGAACGACCCTGCGGGAACTCAACGGCGGCACCGGCGCGGGGCTCAACGAGATGATCTGGAACCTGAGCCTGGTCGAGGACGGCCCCGACGGGGAGCCGATGAACCCGGGACCGCGGGTGTTGCCGGGAGAGTACGCGGTCGAGCTGGCCACGGGGGCGGACACGCTGGAGACGACGGTCGAGGTGCGGCTGGATCCGCGCGTCTCCATGTCGCGGAGCGACCTCGAGGCGCGCCACGCGGTCATGATGGATTCCTACCGGCTCTCGGGAACGGTGCAGACGGTCCGCGAGCGGCTCGGTTCCATCGGTGAGCAACTGGATCGGATCGAAGACCACGTGCGGAGTCTGACGGAAGAAGTGCCGGAGGAGCTGGCCGGGGAGATCGAGGCCTTCCGCGAAGCGCTGGAGGAGCTCGAGGAGGAGTTCGGTGATGTCTCCAACGGGTCCTTTGCCTGGGGATCCATGCAGCGCTCGACGACTCCGGCGACCGCGGACCAGCTCTGGCAGATCGACCGTTCGTGGGAAGAGGTGCCGCCCATGATTCCGCGGGTGAACGAAATGATCACGGTTCGGCTGCCGGCGTTGTATGACCGGGTGTATGCGGAGGGGCTCAGGCCCGAAGCGGAGAAGCCGGTGGCGGCGCCGGTGAGGAGGCGGTAGGGGCGGGCCACGCGCGGCTCTTCGTTCACCGTCCCCCGGGCATCACCCACCGAACCACCCTCCCCCCCTGGTCCACAACCCCCAGCGGAATGCGCAGTATATCGTGTCCGATGCCGATTCGGTGCAGTTGATCCCCGGCAAGCCCGGGCGATGACGACGGCAGCTCGAACTCATCCGCGACGCTCAGGTCGACCTCCGTGTAGCCCAGGTCCTGAAACGACGCGAGGGTGACAATGCTGAGCGGGTTGGGGACGCCGCCATCGATGAACGGGGTCATCAGCTCGGTCCTGAACACGAACTCGCGCCAGTGCCCGTTCACCACGCCGCGTCCACCCAGGTTCTCGACCGGAACCGGTTTGCCGCCGGCATACGCGTCGCCGCCGATCTCGAGAAACGCCTTGATCGCCGAATCGCCCACGAAATGCGGATCCTCGGTGCCGGTCGGGTTGTCCGGGTCGACCGGGTCCTCCAGCAGCCCCAGGTGTTGCCACAGGTTCCCGTGGAACCCCATCACGTGGGCCATCTCGTGCAGGACCGTCCCGTCCAGGTGGCGTCCCTCCTCCTGCTCCTCGAGCGCGTCCAGGTCCGCGATGTCGAAGTACATGAGCCCGACCACCGGCAGGGAGCCGTCCACACGGATGTAGCAGGGCCCCGCGCCCGCCAGGACTCCACCCAGGCCATCGACCTCCTGCGCGTCGGCGTAGATGAGCAGGTCGTCCACCACCCGGTCGCCCGGAACCTCGTAGTCGATGCCGACGCGGGAGAGGCACTCCACCAGTTCACCCTTCCTCATCGTGCTCCAGCCCAGGTTGCCCCGGACGGCCTTCTCCCAGAGCTCCTCGGCCCTGGCAAAGGCCTCAAGCTGGCGTTCGGAGAGGGCGGACGAGTCGGCGTGGACGATCACGATGTCGTAGACCGAGGGTGTGGCGGTGGCCGTGAAGCGGACCGTCCCGATCTCCTGCTCCCCGTCACGGACGTAGGCGGTGAGCCGGTACGGTCCTTCCGCGGGACCCAGAATCCACCGTTCCGCGATGGCGAAGCCGCCGGCGTCGGTCTCGGACGAAGATGGAAATGCGACGCTGCCCCCGCTTCCACGGAACGTCACGCCGAGTCCTTCCAGGCCGTTCGCGTAGGAATCGCGCACCTGGATCTTCGGGCTCTCCGGCACCGGAAGCTTCGCCTCCGACCGCTGGTTGTCGCCCTCGACGATCACGATTTCGGAGGGGGGTCCCGGAAGCGCGTTCGCCTCGATGAAGGCCGGGTTGCCCTCGACCCCGCCGGCATCCACGCCGGCCCGGAGCCGGTACACGCCCGCGGTGGTCCCCAGCGTCCAGCTGCCGACAGCCGCGCGGCCGAGGGTATCGGTGACGGCATCGGCGCCCGTGGTCGTGGCGCCTCCTCCGGCCAGGAAGGCGACGGGGACATCGGGCAAGGGCGTCCCGGCGGAATCGGTGACGAGCACCTCCGGGGGGACCGGGACGGAGGTTCCCACGGTGGCCTCCTGACCGGCGCCCGCCACGACGGCCAGCGCGGCCGGAACCCCCAGCGCGGTGGCGCGCATCGTGACCGGATCGAGCCCCGTGACGATCGCGCGCAGCTCCTGCGGTCCCGGATCCCCGAGCGTCCACGCACCGGGCGAGGCCAGGCCGTCCCCGTCGGTCGTCGCGCTTGCCGACTCGACCGAACCGCCGCCGGCCGTCACCTGAAAGCCGACCGCGACCCCCTCCAGGCCGACGCCCGTCAATCCGTTCACCCGCACCCGGACCGGATCCGCCACCGCGGTACCCGACGTGGCGCGCTGTCCGTCTCCGGTGTGGATGACCAGTTCGGCCGGGACATCGCGGGCCGTCGCACCGAAGAGGACCGGGTCCAGCCCGGCGACGCCGGCGCGCAGCTGCTGTGGCCCCGGGTCGCCCAGCGTCCAGGCACCCGAAGAGGCGACGCCGTCGCTCCCGGTGACGGCACTCGCCGAAGTGACGGAGCCGCCGCCACCCGTCACGGCAAAGCTGACGGTGACGCCCCCGACGCCGGCCCCCGACGCCCCGGTGACCTGCACCGCCGGCGGATCGGGGACCGAGGTGCGGGCATCGGCGGTCTGGCCGTCGCCGGAGCGGATGGCCAGGGCGGCGGGGGTTTCGGGTTCGCTTCCGGGTCCGCCGTCGCAGGTCGCGAGGGCGAGCAGGGGCAGCAGGGCGAACAGTGCTCGGATTGATCCCCCCGGTGTCCTTGCGCGAGTCGCCGGAAGGGGTCCGGCTCGTGACTGCAGGGTCTCGGTTCGCATCGGTGAATTGTAGGACGGGGCATCCGGTGCGCGACACCCCGTTCCGGTCCACCTCGTACCGGACGTGTGCGGGCGATCCTGCGTGACCTGGCGGAGACCGTGCCCGACCCCGGTAGCGCGATCGCCGCCACGCCGGGCGGGCGGGGCCTGGACCTTCTGTTCAGCCGCGGGATCCCGGCCCTGGAGGCGTGGAGGCGCTAGTCCCGGTTCCCGACTGGCCCCCAGCCGCGCGCGCGCATACCTTCCATTCCCCTGATTCACCCCAAAGCCCCGGGAAGGAGACCCATGCGCAACCCCATCACCCCCATCCTTCTTCTCCTGCTCGCCTTCACCATTGGCCTGGCGGCCCCCGACCGCCTCGCCGCCGCCCCCTTCGCCCCCCTCCCGCTTCTCCAGGAGGAAGAGGAAGGGGAGCAGGAGGCGGACACCACCGAAGGTGAAGAGCAGGAAGCCGACACCACCACCAAGTACACCGACGTCATCACCGAGGACGCGGTCACCAGCGAGGGCCTCTTCGACACGCACATGATCGAGGACAAGCTCTACTACGAGATCCCGCTCGACCTGCTGGACCGCGAGATGCTGCTCCTGACACGCATCTCGAAGACCCCGGACGGGGTCGGATACGGCGGTTCGAAGACCAACACCTCGACCGTTCGCTGGGAGCGCAACAAGGAGCGCATCTTCCTGCGCCTCATGAGCTACCAGAACTTCGCGGACGACACCACGGCGATCGCGCAGGCGGTCAGGAACTCGAACTTCGAACCGATCCTCATGGCCTTCGACATCGAGGTGATGTCGGAGGACTCGGCGGCCGCCGTGGTCGAAGTCACCAACCTCTTCACCAGCGACGTGTCGCTCATCGGGCTGCCCAGCTTCCGGCGGACGCAGTACAGCGTGCGGCGCCTGGACGGAGACCGCACCTACATCGTGCGCGCGACCGCGTACCCGAGGAACGTCGAGGTGCGCCGGGTGGTCACCTACGACGCGGCCCAGTCGCCCTCCACGGGCAGCAACACGCTCTCAATGGAGATGCATCACTCCATGCTGCTCCTCCCCGACGATCCCATGGAGCCGCGTCTCTGCGACGAGCGGGTCGGCTTCTTCAGCAACAGCCGGACCGACTACGGGCTGGACGTGCAGCGCGCCGAAACCCGATGCTTCGTCACCCGCTGGCGGCTGGAGCCGTCGGACCCGGCCGCGTATGCGCGCGGTGAGCTTGTGGACCCGGTCGAGCCGATCGTCTACTACATCGATCCCGCCACGCCGCCCAAGTGGGTGCCGTACCTGAAGCAGGGCGTCGAGGACTGGCAACCCGCCTTCGAGGAAGCCGGGTTCAGCAACGCGATCGTCGCCCGCGACGCGCCCACCGACGACCCGAACTGGAGCGCCGAGGATGCGCGCTACTCTGTGATCCGCTACCTGGCCTCGCCGATCGCCAACGCGTCGGGTCCGCACGTGCACGACCCGCGCACCGGCCAGATCCTCGAGAGCGACATCCAGTGGTATCACAACGTGATGAACCTGCTTCGCAACTGGTTCTTCGTGCAGACCGCCGCCGCCAACGAGGACGCCCGCGGCGTCGAGTTCGACGACGAGATCATGGGCGAACTCATCCGCTTCGTCTCGGCGCACGAGGTCGGCCACACCATCGGTCTGCAGCACAACATGCAGTCGTCGGCAGCCTACCCGGTCGAGCAACTCCGCACGCGTTTCGTCTGCGAGATGGGCGTGGCGCCGTCGATCATGGACTACGCGCGCTTCAACTACGTCGCCCAGCCCGGAGACGACACCTGCTACTATCCCGTGGTGGGACCCTACGACCTCTTCGCCATCGAGTGGGGCTACCGGTACTTCCCGGGCGAGGACCGCTACTCCGAGCGCGAGGACCTCCGCGAGATGGTGGCCGACATGCAGGAGGACCCCGTCTACCGCTTCTCGAGCCCGACCGGGATGGATCCGACGGCGCTCACGGAGGCCATCGGCGACGACGCCGTGAGGGCGTCCGACTTCGGCGTGGAGAACCTCAAGCGCACCGTGGACCGGCTGACGGACTGGACCTACGAGGAGGGCGAGGACTACTCGCACCTGCAGGAGCTCTACCAGAACGTGGTGACCCAGTGGCAGCGCTACACCGGCCACGTCGCCGCCAACATCGGAGGCGTCGTAACGCACCGGAAGCGCCAGGGGCAGGACGGCGTGCCGTACGAGATGGTCGACAAGGAAACCCAGGCGCGCGCGATGGACTACCTGAACCGGCAGGTCTTCGCGACGCCCGAGTGGATGCTGGACGAAGACATCCTCCGCCGCTACCAGCCGACCGGTGCGCTCACCCAGATCCGCAGCGGCCAGTCGTCGGGGCTGAACCAGGTGCTGAACACGGCGCGCATGAACCGTCTGGTGGAACAGGAAGCCTTCCACGGCAATGACGCGTATTCGCTGGGCGAGATGCTCGACGACCTTCGCGCGGGCGTCTGGACCGAGGTGACTTCGGGTGCGGCCACGGACGCGTACCGGCGGAACCTGCAGCGCGCCTACCTGGACCGCATGAAGACGCTCATGTGGGACGACACCGCCATGCAGGGCGACGTCGCGACCTTCGCGCGCGGCCAGCTGATGACGCTGAAGGGCGAGCTGGAGGCCGCGGTGGGCGGCGCGTCGCACCAGGCGACGCAGTGGCACTTCATGGACGCGATCGTGCGGATCGACCTGATCCTGGATCCGGCGAACGAGCCGCCGCCGGGCGAGGGCGGGAACCCGCCGATCTTCTTCCCGTTCATCAAGGGGAAGTGAGGGGCGGCTGATTCAGGCGAAGACCCCGCGTGCCTGGCGGAAGCCGGGCGCGCGGGGTCCTCCGCGAGGGATGCCGTCGACGCCGGAGTCCCGCTGTCCGGCAGCGGGCAGCGGGATCGGCCCCAGACCCCTCCTACCGGATCCTGTAGACGAAGCCGCCCCGCAACGTTGTGGTCGGGAGCTTCAGCTTGTCGAATATGATCGCCGACGGCGAGCACTCCGGGCAGGACGACATCGTCGCAGGCCGCCCCGGGCTGACGCTCAGGCCGTATTTGCGAGCCACCCCGAGGGTGATGCCCGTCGCCTCGCTGAGTTGAATCTCCAGGCCCGCCGCTCCGGCGATACCCCAGTTGTCCAGGCTGCGCCAGCTTCTTCCCGGCTGCGCGGGCCGCCCGCTTGTCTCCACGTCGCCGACCCTCAGGTTCCAGGCGTTGCGCGGCGCCCACGCCAGGGCGGGTCCGGCGGCCAGGTAGGCGCGGATCCGGTCGTTTGCCAGGGGGAGGATCGCCCTGCCCATCGCGGTCATCTCGAGGTAGCTCATGTCGACCCGTAGCGCGAACTCCTCCGCCCCCCAGCGCCCGCCCTTCTCCGAGTAGGCGCCGCCGAACTCGATCCCGCAGTGCCGGTGCAGCCGAACTCTGGCGGAAACTCCCAGGATACCTCGCCAGGTGGCCTCGGCGCTGGCGGACTTCAGCTCCGAATCCGAGAAGGACGTGACGTTGGCGCCGCCCGTGAGGGCGACTTCGACCTGCGCGGAAGCGGGAGGGGCGGTGGCGAGAAGCAGGATGGACGCAGCTGTCGCGAGGATGGCGACGTGGCCCGGAGCAGGCAGCCTGGTCCTGATCACGGGGCAGGTTTATCCGGATGCGCGCCGCAGCGAACGCGCGACGAGCGGCGGGGGAAGGGTCCTGTTTCGCATGGTTCGTCTCCTTGCGGATGAAGGGGGTGGCCGACGTCTCACTTCACACAGGTACTGATACCCCGCCGGATACCCGCTGGTGACAGGGAAAACCCGGACAATGTGGGGGGGAAAACCCGCACCGGCCTGTCGGAAGGCCGGCGGCGGACGAAATCAGGACCCGTGGCGGTCCGGCTCCGGGAGTTCGTACTCCAGCAGCGCCGACTGGCCGAACATGTCTACAAGGCGCCTCTGCCACCGGGCGCAAGGCGTCGCCTTCGGTGTGGGGCTGCGTCGGTGTCGGTTAGTACGACATGGGCATATCCTCATATGAGCAGGTCTGAGGATCGACGTGGCGGTCGGGACGGTCCACGGCAAGGCTGGCGGCGTTCAGCAAGGGGACAACGGAACCCCGGGAGGACGACGATGAGATCGAGGCGATTGCAGGTGCTCGTTTCCGATGACCCGGACCATCGTATGCGGAGGGTCGCGGCCGTGATCCGAACGACCATCGCCGCTGCGCTGGCCGTGCTCTTCGGTGGCGCGTGTGGAGACTCTTCGTCCCCGGTCGCGGAGCCCGCGCACTTCCGGCAGAGCGACTCCGCGTATGTGATCCGCGCGGTCGAGGCCCGCTTCGGTCAGGGAGAGTTGGACGACGGGCAGGAGCGCGAGCAGATCGTTTTCGGCTCGATTCTCGACGTCGACAGAACTCCGTCGGGTTGGGCGATCGTTGACGGGCTGAACGATCACATCGTGCTCCTGGACAGCGCCTTGAACCCGTTGCGCATTGTGGGACGGGTCGGCGAGGGCCCGGGCGAATTCCAGTCCCCTTTTCAGTTGTCGATGCTGGGCGACACGATGGCGGTCTTCGACATGTCGGCCGGGCGAATTTCCTACCTGGGGCCCGAGGGAGATTTCCTGCGGGTCTCCGAACCCGTCCGCCGCTTCGCCATGACGTTCGCCTTTCATCCGGCGTCGGGCGTGTTCTTCCCGGTCCTCTCCGAACATCACTACCTGCTTCGCACCACCGGCGACCGCCAGTCGCTGGTCGCTCCGATACCGGCCGACTTTCGGCGTGAGGTCGTGGACGACGATTGGAGCCGGCTTCGCGACGGGAATGCCAAGACCTTTGACGGCCGTTACCTGGTGCTCGATGGCGGGTGGACGCCGGAACTGGTGCTGGCCAGGACGGAACTCGTGGTGCGCCCGGTTGGGGAGGAAGGAAGCGACTGACGGGCCCGAGCCGGGAGACTCCCGGGACGCGACACTACATCTCCGCTTCGCCCCTCCACCGCTCGAGCCGCTGCTGGAGACGGCGAAGCGCGGGTTGACTCACCCGAAAGCCGGCCTTGACCGCAACCCACGCGCCGGTCGGCCCCTCTTCACCTTCCGCGGGTGAGAAACTGGACACGGGCGCGAGCGCCAGCATGGCTTCGTCCAGGCCCTGGTGCCCCGAACTCTCCGCAATCCTTGTCTGCTGCACGACACCCGTCTCGTCGATCAGGAAGTGGGTGACGGCCACGGCTTCGCCGGTGTCATCGGCGCTCTGGCCCCGCACGCTTTTCACCAGGGCCCGGAACACCTCGTCAACGTTCAGGAGCTCGGGGGTCACCGCAAGGACGGAGGGGTCCGAGTCGACCGGAACGGGATTGACCATCACGACGCACTGCCCTTCGCTGTAGTTGATTCGCCACGTGGTGCCCGCGTCCTGCGCTATTGCGGTGCAGCCGCCGGGATATCGAGGCCCGGTCAACGTCTCGATTCCCATCCAGGCCACGAGCGCGGCCGCCAATCCGATTCCCGCGGACAGGACAAGGATGCGACGCGATGGCTTGCGGTTTCGTGAGTTGCGCATGGCTTTCCTCCCGTGTGTCTTCGTCTCGTGAGCCGAAGCGCGGTCCTGCGCGTGCTTCCACCCGCTTGCGCCCCGCTTCGGCGCCGGATCAATTGCGCTGTCCACATCGTCCCGAACCCGAACGCACAATACCGATGACCAACCCGACCAGCAAGCGGTCCACCCTTCTCCTCGCGTCCGCCGCCGCGTTCGTCCTTTCGGCGCTGGCCACCACCCTCACCCTCCCGCCCCTCGCCGCCCAGGAGGGCCACCACGCCCACACCGGCATGTACGACGGCCCCACGGTGCTCCGCGCCGCGCGCCTCCTCGATGTCGAGACCGGCGTGATGCACACGAACGCGGTCATCGTGGTCGAGGACGGGGTCATCACGGCAGTGAACCCCGATCCCGTCCCCGGCGTCATGCACGACATGGATCTGGGCGACGTCACCCTCCTGCCCGGCTTCATCGACGCGCACACGCACCTGGCCGGCGAGATCGGCGCGACCTCCTTCACCGACGCGGTCACGCGCACCGAGGCTTTCGGCGCCATCAACGCGGTGCGCTTCGGCGCAATCACCGTGCGGGCCGGCTTCACCACGGTGCGCGACTTCGGCGGCGACGTGACGGTCGAGCTCGGCAAGGCGGTCGAGCGGGGCGTCATCGACGCGCCACGGGTGATCCCGTCGCGGTACCCGCTGGGCATCACCGGTGGCCACTGCGACGTGACGGGGTTCGCGCCGGGGATCCGCGAGGGTGGCCCGGAGGAGGGGGTGGCGGACGGGCCGTGGGAGGTGGTCGAGGCGGTACGCTACCAGATCAAGCACGGGGCGAAGGTGATCAAGACCTGCGCGACGGCGGGGGTGCTGTCGATGGAGGGCCCGGTGGGCGCGCAGCAGTACTCGCTGGAGGAGCTCACCGCCATGGTCGAGGAGGCCGCGCGGCACGGCATCAGGGTCGCCGCGCACGCGCACGGCTCGGAGGGGATCCTGGCGGCGGTGCGGGCCGGGGTCGCCTCGATCGAGCACGGGTCGATCCTAACCGACGAGATCATGGACCTCATGATCGAGAAGGGGACGTACCTGGTGCCCACGACCTACCTCGTGGACCGGATCCCCCTCGACGAGCTGCCGGCGCATGTGCGCGCCAAGGCCGAGGAGATCCTGCCGCACGCGCGGGCCAGCGTGCAGCGCGCCATCGAGCGCGGCGTCCCGATCGCCTTCGGCACCGACGCGGGGGTGTTCCCGCACGGCGAGAACGCGGGCGAATTCGGGATTTACGTCGGGATGGGGATGAGCGAGCTGGACGCGCTCCGCTCCGCGACGATCCACGCCGCCGACCTGCTCGGCACGCCCGACCGGGGGCGCCTGGCGGAGGGGATGCTCGCGGATATCATCGCGGTGCCGGGCAACCCCCTCGAGAACATCGACGTGACGAAGGACGTGCAGTTCGTGATGCTGGGCGGCCGCGTGATCAAGCACGTGATGGGCGGGCGCGACATGCACTCGACGGGACACTGAGCGGGACCATGGGGCGGGCCCGCGCGGGAACGGTCCGGCCGTGGCGGGCGCGGCCCGGGAACCGGCCCCGGTGACGAACGTCTCGCGCGAACAGCTCGCGACCGCGGTCCGGGCCCTTTGCGCCGACTTCGGCCACGACTACTGGCAGCGCGCCGACGAGGCCCGGACCTACCCGCACGAGTTCGTTGACGCACTGACCGACGCGGGGTATCTCGCGTGCCTGATCCCGGAGGAGTACGGCGGGATGGGGCTGGGAGTGCGCGAGGCCTGCGTGATCCTCGAGGAGATCAACCGTTCGGGTGGCAACGCGGCCGCCTGCCACGCACAGATGTACACGATGGGGACGCTGCTGCGCCACGGCTCCGAGGAGCAGAAGCGGCGCTACCTGCCCGGGATCGCGAGCGGCGAACTGTGCCTGCAGGCCTTCGCCGTGACCGAACCCGACGCGGGCTCCGACACGACCCGCATCCGCACCTTCGCCGAGCGCCGCGGGGACCGCTACGTGGTGAACGGGCAGAAGGTCTTCATCTCGCGGGTGCGGCAGTCGGACCTGATGATCCTGCTCGCCCGCACGACCCCGATCGACGAGGTGGAGAAGCGGACCGGGGGGCTTTCGGCGTTCATCGTGGAAGTACGCGACGCGGGGGACGCGCTGCGGGTCAGCCCCATCGACACGATGATCAACCACGAGAGCTGCGAGGTCTTCCTCGATGGGCTGGAGGTCCCGGCCGCGAACCGGATCGGCGAGGAGGGGCGGGGATTCCGCTACATCATGGCCGGAATGAACGCCGAGCGGATCCTGCTCGCGTCGGAGTCGATCGGCGACGGCATGTACTTCATCGACCGGGCATCCGACTATGCCAGCGCCCGCAAGGTCTTCGGCCGCCGCATCGGCGCCAACCAGGGGGTCCAGTTCCCGATCGCGGACGCGTACATGGACATCCGCGCGGCGGCGGCGGTGCGCGACGAGGCGGCCCGGGAGTACGACGGCGGCGAGACCCGCGGCGAGGGGCCCAACATGGCCAAGTACCTGGCGTCGCGGGCCGCGTGGAAGGCGGCCAATGTGGCCATGGACACCTTCGGAGGATGGGGGATGGCCACGGAGTACGGGATCGAGCGGAAGTTTCGCGAGGCGCGGCTGTACATGGTGGCGCCGGTGGCGAACAACCTGGTGCTCAGCCATGTGGCGACGCATGTCCTGGGCATGCCGCGGTCGTTTTGAGGGGCCCGTGGCGATTCAGCGGGGATTTCGGGTGCGGGTACGCGCGAGGGGGGCGATGCCGATGGCGCGCGGAAGCCCGGGGGGCACCCGGGTTGCGGACGGACCCACGAGGGGTGGCCGATGAATCTGCCGACCTTCCGCTCCATCCTCTTCGTCCCGGGGGACCGGCCGGACCGCTATGAAAAGGCGCTGGCCGCTGACGCCGACGCGGTGTGCATCGACCTCGAGGACGCGGTGGCCGAAGCGCGAAAGGCGGAAGCCCGCGAGGCGGTGATGGGATTTCTGCAGGGGTCGCGTTCGGGGGACTCGCCGCGGCGTCCCTGCCTTGTGGTGCGCATCAACGATCCGGCTACGGACGCGGGCTGCTACGACCTGCGGGCGATCGCCGATGGGCCGCAGCCCGATGCGGTGATGGTGCCGATGGTTCGCAGGGCGGTCGAGGTCGCGGCAGCCCTCGAGAAAACGGGGATCAGGCTCCCCGTGCTTCCCCTCATCGAGACGGCGGGCGGACTCGACAATGCCGTCGGGATCGGGGCGGTCACCGGTGTTGAAGGGCTGGTTTTCGGGGGATTCGACCTCGCGCTCGAGTTGGGAGCGGATCCCGTGTGGGAGCCGTTGCTGTATGCGCGCTCCCGGGTGGTGCACGCAGCGGCGATGAACCGGGTTCCGGCGTACGACATGCCGTCGCGCGACTTCCGTGAGATGTCGGTGTTGCGTGAAGAGGCGCGGCGGACGCGGTCGCTGGGCTTTGCCGGGAAGACCGCGATCCATCCCGCGCAGATTCCGGTGATTCACGAGGTGTATGCGCCGTCGCGCGAAGAGGTGGAGCGGGCCCTTGCGATCGTGGAGGCCGACCGGGGGGCGGAGGGAGGTGCGGTGGGGGTGGCGGGGCGCATGGTGGACCGTCCCGTGGTCGAGGCCGCGCGGCGGGTTCTTGAACGGGCGGGAAAGGCGGGGCGCGTGGACGGGGAGCCGGATGGGGCCGGGGGATGACGGGCGGAACGCCGGAGGGCGGGGTGCGGGTACGCGCCGAGGTTCTGTCGCGGGGACCGGCCGGTATCATGCAGGCGCTGCTGGGCCGGGATCCCGACGGTCTGCGTGAGGGCGATCCGCTGCCGCTCGGGTGGCACTGGTTCCA
This sequence comes from Gemmatimonadota bacterium, assembly GCA_028873845.1. Lineage (GTDB taxonomy): Bacteria > Gemmatimonadota > Gemmatimonadetes > Longimicrobiales > Gaopeijiaceae > Bin94. The sequence continues at coordinate 41,741 of JAPPNO010000130.1, forward strand.
CTTCAAACAACCCATCCGCGCTTCGAGTCTCGGGGCCGATGGCCATGAACGTCGCGGTGACTTCCTGCCGGAGGTGGATCTGCCGCGGCGGATGTGGGCGGGCGGGACGCTGCGGTGGCGGGGGCCATTGGTGATCGGGGAGCCGGCCGAGCTGCGGTCGCGCGTGACGGGGGTCGAGGAGAAGCGGGGGAAGAGTGGGCGGCTCGTGTTCGTGACGGTGGGACAGACGGTGCTGCAGGGTGGGCGCGTGTGCGTCGAGGAGGAGCAGGAGATCGTGTACCGTGAAGCCGGCCGGGCTCGTCCGGCTCCGGCGACCGCGGTGCAACCGGTTGGCGAGGCGCGCTCGCCGTCGTCCGCCCCGGCCCGGGATATCGCGTGGAGCGAGGCCTTCCTCCCGACTGCGGTCACGCTCTTCCGGTTCTCGGCGCTCACGGACAACGCCCACCGCATCCACTACGACCACCCCTACGCAACGGATGTGGAAGGCTATCCCGGCCTCCTGGTGCACGGTCCGCTCACGGCGCTGCTGCTTCTCGACGCGGCCGGGCGGCACGGTACCGAGGCGGTCACCCGGTTTCGGTATCGGGCCCTGGCGCCGCTCTTTGTGGACCGGCGGATTGCGCTGGTGGGGCGGCGTGGTTCGTCGCGATCGGACGAGAGCCGTTCCCCGGCCGGCGGGTCATTTGCCACCGAGCGCGTCGTCGAGGCCCTCGGACCGGACGGGAAGGTTGCCATGCGGGGGTGGGTGGTCCGCGGGTAGCGAGCGCACCCGTGGGTGAGCGCCGCAGGGGGCGCCGCGTCGCTTCGATGCCGGTGGTGCCGGTGTGCATGTCCCGACCGCGTGGCGTTCGCGGTGTTGATTTTTCACCACCCTTGTGTTACGCATTCCATTCGTCCCTCCGTCCGCGTCGTGAGGACTGGACGAGAACACACCCCGATGCACCGCGATCCGCCTCCGGGAGGGCTCATCGTCATGACCACACCGACCGTCTGGAACTCATCGCCGACGCCGCATTCCCGCCGTTCAGCCGCCGACCTCAACCGTCGGGGGTGGCTCGGAGCCTCGCGCCCGCCCCCGTTCGCCCGCGGCTACGTTCTCGCGGCCGCGTCACTGTCCCTCGCCTGCGGGCCCATCGCGGACTCGCGGGACGGCGCCGGACCCGTCGTCGAGACCGAGACCATAGGCGACACGACCGTGGTCAGGACGGTGAGCGGAAGCGTCTGGGACGGAGATGCCACACTCGTGCCGGAAACCTCGGTCGGCGAGCTGGACGGGCCGGAGGAGTACATATTCGGTTCGATAGGCGCGATCGCCGTGGACGATGACCACAATGTGTACGTGCTGGATGGACAGGCCCGGCACGTTCGCGTCTACGATGCGGGCGGCACCTGGCTCAGGACGCTGGGGAGGGGAGGCGAGGGGCCGGGTGAGTTCGACGTGCCCATCGGAATTGCGGTTTCCGGCGGCCGTGTCCTGGTGAGGGATCCGGCGAACGCGCGGGTGCAGCTTTTTCACCTGGAGACGTGGGAAGCCGAGGAGTGGCGGTACGGACCGAGCAACATCTTCATGAATACCCCGCTGTATCTGGATGACCGGGGCCGAATCTACGTGGACATCTCCACCAATGAAGAGATTCGCTTCATCGTCATGGGCTCCGACGGCTCGCATCTCGATACCATCCCGGCCCCTGAGACCCCCGGCGACTTCGACGGCGGCAAATGCTCGATGAACGTCAGGGGCGAAAGCGGGGACTACTGGGTCTCCGTGGGCGCAACCGTTCCGTTCTGCCCGGAGTGGGACTGGACGGTCCACCCCAACGGCCACTTCCTGTCGGGGCTGTCCACGGCATACCGAATCGACCTCGCCCGGGACGAGGGCGTGCTGCGCATCGAGAGGAACCACACACCGGTTGTGGTGTCGGACGATGAACGCGACCGCCATGAGCAGAGGATTCTCGACAGGATGCGCCGGGTCGATGCGGGATGGGACTGGGACGGTCCCCCCATTCCGGATCACAAACCGCCCTTCAGGGGCCTTCGCGCCGGGAGCGACGGCCGGGTCTGGGTGAGGCTCTGGACCGAGGCGCGGCAGGTTCCGAACGAGCAGCACGACCCGGCCAACCCCGAGTCCGCTCCATTCACCTGGGTCGAGCCGATCCGCTACGATGTGTTCGAAGCCGACGGAACCTACCTCGGGGCCGTGGTCCCGCCCGAAGGATTCAGCCTTTCTGCTCCTCCCGTGTTCGGCCGTTCCTTCGTCTGGGCGGTGGAGCGGGACGAGCTGGATGTGGAGCGGGTCGTCCGCTACAGGATCGCGTTGCCCGCCTCCTGAAGAGCCGGGGCCGCCAGCCGATCAACCAGACTCGGCTATCCCCGCCCATCCACCACCACCCCCGCTTCCTCCCCGATCTCACCCACCCCCACCACCTCCACCACCGGCCGCACCTTCACGGCCTCGCGGATCCGCGCCACCAGCGCCGCCACCTCCTCATCGCCCAGCCCGCACCCCGGCGCGGCCTCCACCCGCACCGTGAACATGTCCCCGCCCCCGGCGCCTTCCGTCACCACCGCCTGGTACCGCGCCACCATCGGGTCGCCGTCCAGCGCCCCCGCCAGCTCCCGCGGGTGCACGAACATCCCCCTGACCTTCACTCCCTCGCCCACCCTGCCCATGAACCCCACCAGGCGGCGGCTCGTCCGCCCGCACCGGCACGGCTCCGGGTTCCACGCCGACAGGTCCCCCGTCCCGAACCGCACCAGCGGGTAGATCCCGTTCGGGCTGGTCACCACCACCTGACCCGTCTCCCCTTCGCCCGCCGGCCGATCGTCGCCCGGCGCGAGCAGTTCGATCACGATTCCGGGCGCGACGTGCCAGCCGTTCTTCTCGCCGCACTCGTAGCCGAGCGTGCCCGCGTCGGCGGTCCCGTACGACTGGTAGACATCGACGCCGACTTCGTCCTGAAGGCGGGCGCGAAGCGGAGGCGGCAGCGGCGCTCCGGTGACCAGGGCGCGGCGGATGGGAAGCTCATGGCCCATATCGCGCGCCCGCTCGAAAAGCGTGAGCAGGAACTGGGGGGTACCGGTGTAGCCGGTCGCGCCGGCCGCGCACGCCGCTTCCACCTGGGCGGCCGAGTTGCCCACGCCGCCCGGGATCACCGTGCAGCCGAGCTTCCGCAGCCCCGCATCGAGCATCAGGCCACCCGGCGTCAGGTGATACGAAAACGAGTTGAGCACGACGTCGCCGTCGCGGAACCCGGCGGCCCAGGCGGCGGGCGCCACCCGCCAGAAGTCCTCGTCCTGCCCCTGCGGGTCGTTGATCGGTCCCGGCGAGCGGAAGATGCGCTTCAGCGTGCCGGCCCGGAGGGACAACATCCCACCAAAGGGCGGACGCGCGGCCTGGAGTGCGGGCACGTCGTCCTTTTCAAGAACCGGGATGGCGGCCAGGTCTGCCACGCCCTCGATGTCCTCCGCCCACACGCCCACCCCTCTGAGCCGTTTGTACACTTCGCGGGTGCGCTCGTTGCCGTACTTGACCGCTCTCGCAGCCAACTCGTCCTGCGACGCATCCCAGTCCGGGTGAGCCTCGCTCTCGGGATCGTAGATCGCGTCCGTCACGACAGCCACCGCTTCCTCCGCCTGTAGTGCTTCACGTCCCGGTAGGATCTTCGCCCCGCGTCCCCCAATCCCAGGTAGAACTCCCTTACGTCCTCGTTGGTGCGAAGCTCCCCGGCGCTACCCTCCAGCACCACCCTTCCCCCCTCCATGATGTACCCGTAGTCGGCGACTTCGAGCGCCAGTCGCGCGTTCTGCTCGACCAGGAGGATCGTCGTTCCCTCCTCGCGGTTGATCCGCCGGATGATCTCGAAGATGCTCTCGACCAGGATCGGGGCGAGGCCCAGCGACGGCTCGTCGAGGAGCATCATGCGCGGCGACGCCATCAGGGCGCGGCCGAGCGCCACCATCTGCTGTTCGCCGCCGGAGAGGTGGCCCGCGATCTGCCGGCGCCGCTCGGCCAGCGCCGGGAAGTAGTGGAAGACCTTGTCCATGTCGGCCTCGGCGGCCTTCCGGTCGCGGCGCGTGTAGGCTCCCGCGGTGAGGTTTTCGCGCACGGTCAGGTGCTCGAAGACGCGCCGTCCCTCGAGGACCTGGAAGATCCCCTTCTCGACGATCCGGTGCGCGTCCATCCCCTGGATCTCCTCGCCATCGAAGGCGATCGTGCCGTCGGTGACCTCGCCGTCCTCGACATGGAGGAGGCCGGAGATGGCCTTCAGTGTGGTGGTCTTGCCCGCGCCGTTGGAGCCGAGGAGCGCGGCGATCCTGCCTTCGCCGACTTCGAGTGAGAGGCCGCGGAGCACGAGGATCACGTCGTCGTAGAGGACCTCGATGTTGTTGAGGCGAAGCAGGGGGGCCGAGTCAGGGGATGGCCGGCCGTTCGGCGCGCCGGTCGCGTTGTCTCCGCCGGTGTCCCTGGTCACCCGGAGCCCCCTACGGCATCGCCGGCGCCTGGATGAACTCCGTCATCGGCACCCACTCGCCGTCCTCGACCCGGAAGATCCTGAGTCCCTTGGCGCCCAGGTGGTCGTCCGGCGTGAAGGTCAGCGGCACCGTGACGCCCTGCATGTCGAAGTCGGTGAAGGTCTCGAGCGCGGCCTTGATGTTCGCGCCGGTGAGCTCGTCGCCCGCGGCCAGCACCTGCCGCATCGCCCCGGCGAAGACCGCGAAGGTCCACCACGCCTGGGTGTAGGCGTTGGTCCTGCCCTCGATCGACTCCCCTTTCGCGTCCAGGTATTCGCGGATCACGCGCGTTCCCGGCACGTCGACGCCGAGCGGGGCGTACGGCATCGTCCCCATCACGCCTTCGGCCGCCTCGCCCGCGATGCGCACCAGCTGCGCGTTCGAGCACCAGTTGAGGCAGATGAAGGTCGCGTCCAGCCCCAGACTGCGCGCGTTCTGGAGCGCCACCCCCGCCGGGCCCGAGGTGTTCTGGAAGACGACGTACCGGGCGCCGCTCTGGCGGATGCGCGAAAACTCGGCCGTGTAGTCCACCGCGCCGCGCGGCATCTCGTAGAGTGTCAGGTCGATGCCCAGCGCCTCGGCGAACTCCACGCCGCCGTAGCGGGACGGCGAGAGTCCGAAGGGGCTCGCCATGTGCATGAGGGCGACGACCGGCGTGCCCTCGCCGTGGTTGCTCGCGATCCAGTCCAGTGCGATGCGGAACTGGTCCGTGTAGCTGGTGGCGACCAGGAAGTTGTAGGGCGCCTCCGCCGGATCGCCCAGGACGTGGGAGAGGGAAGCCGAGCTGAAGGGGACCTCGTCCTCGGCGATCCTCAATTGGAGCGCCTCGGTGTCCCCGGTCCCCCACCCCATGAAGGCCACCGCGCCCTCGGCCACGAACTGAGTGTACAGCTGCTCCGCGCGGGGGATCCGGTAGGCGTAGTCCTGGTACATCAGGTCGATCGGCCGCCCCTCGATCCCGCCCTGCGCGTTCAGCCAGTCGACGTAGCCGCGCATGCCGTCCGCGTAGTCGGAGCCGACATCGGCGGTGGGGCCGGTGAGGTCGAAGATGGCGCCCACCTTGATGGCGTCGGGGGCGGCGTCGCCGCCGCACGCCGCGGTAGTGGCGAGGAGGAGGAATAGGGGGGTGCGGGCGGCGCGGCGGCGTCTGGTCATGGGGTGGTTCCTGGGCGTGTGGCGGATCGGCATCCGCAGCAATGCCGAATGTCACTTGGCATTTACAGGTATAGTATGGATAACATTTCTGTTCACGAACTCGATTCCGCAATGGCCTGCCGAGTCCCGGGACTGAACGAAAACCCCATTCTCCCGCCCTCTGCAAATCAGTCCCATCCCACCATCCCACCGCCCGTCGTTCAGCCCGACCTTTCCGGCCCACCACCGAAGGCCTCGCCGGTCCGGTCACGGCAGACCATCCCGCGGTCCTTCGCAGCCTGTAGGACCAGCGCCCGAACGATGCGCGAGACACCCACCCACCCCGGCAGGCCGAAGCACGACGCCGCCTACAAGAGCCTCTTCGCCCGGAGGCGCACCGTGGAGGACACCCTGCGCGCCATCCACGTCGCCACCGCCACCGGCGAGGCCGCGAAGCGTGATTCCGAACTCGAACACCTCGTCCGCCACCTCGACTTCTCCACGCTCGAACGCATGCCCGCCAGCTTCGTCACCGAACATCTCGGCCGACGGCACGCCGACATGCTCTGGAGGATCCGGATCGTCGACGAGACCTGGTTCCACGTAATGGTCCTCTTCGAGTTCCAGTCCACCGTCGACCGCCGCATGGCATTCCGCACCATGAACTACGCCGGCGGCATCTTGACGGGCCTCGGCTCCGACGATCTCGGACCCGGCGGCGTCTTCCCGCTCGTTCTCCCCGTCGTCGTCTATAGCGGCCGGCGGCGCTGGACCGCGCCGGTGGACATGCGCGACCTCCTGGCCCCCGAGCCCCACGAGCTTCTTGGATCCCGCCCGCGCCATCGGTATCTTCTCATTGACCTGCAGCGGCTCGATCCGGCGTCGCTGCCGGAGGAGAACGTGCTCTCGATGATCGCGGCGCTGGAGCGGGTCCGGTCGCCGGAGCGGCTCGAGGAACTGGCGCTGTCGCTGAGCGACCGGGCGGAGCGTGCGGGGGCGCAGGAGCTGTTGGACATCTTCAGGGAGTGGATCTCGCAGGTGCTGGTCATGCGGTACGGTCCCAGGGGCAGGGGACTGGAACTCAGAATCAGGAATCGGGAGGAGGCACGGATGTCGATGTTGATCGAGCGGGCGCGGCAGTGGGGTGAGGAGCTCAACCAGGAATGGCTTGAGAAGGGCTTGCAGAAGGGCCTGCAGAGGGGCCTCGAGAAGGGCCGTCTGGAAGGGGAGCGGGAGCTGGTCCGCCGACTGGTGGCCGACAGATTCGGTGATGGGGCCGCGCAGGACTTCGTCGCGGTGCTTGCGGACATCTCGGACTCGGATCGCCTGGCCGCGATCGCCGCCGGGGTGTTCACATGCGAGACGGTTGTGGAGCTGGTGAGACTGGCACGCGGAGATGCCACCGCGCTCGAGAGGGCGTGAGCCGCTGATGAAGGCGACTGTGCAGAGACCCTCGCCGGGGTCACCCGCCCGCCGGCGGTCTTGTCGCGCGGCCCAAGCTGTCGCCCACCGGTTTGCTAAACCCGCACCGCCAACCCGTCATGCAGCGCCGCCCGGTACGCCTTGAGCGCGGGCACAAACCCCATCACGAAGCCCGCCGTCACCACCGCCGCCAGAAAAACCCACTCGACCGACCCGGGCGGGCGGATCGGGATGAAGAGCCCCACCTGCGCCTCGACGATCGGCTGACCCGCCGAGAGCAGCACGTACACCAGCCCCAGCCCACAGATCGCCCCAGCCGCGGCCAGGCACACCGACTCGAGCACCAGTAACGCGACGATGCTCTTCGGTCCCGCCCCCACGGCCCGCAAAATCGCCATCTCCCGACGGCGCTCGTTCAGCGACGTGTAGAGCGAGACCAGCATGCCGAGCAGCCCCACCAGCACGACGAAGATCGTCACCAGCCGTAGCCCGGTCTCGGCGTAGCCGATCCCCTGCCACATCTCATTGAGGGCCAGGCCGGGGATCACCGCCATCATCGGCTCGCCCTCGTAGTCGTTGATCTCGCGCTGCAGCCGGAGCACGTCCCTGCGGCTGTTCGTGCCCACGAAGAACGAGGTCACCTGGGTGATCTCGATCTCCTCCATCGCGAGCACTTCCTCGTGCGTGTGCTCGTGATCGTCCATGGGCGGCGCGCCGTCCTCCCACCCGAAGTGGATGGCCTCGATCCCCTCGAGGGTGACGTAGACGGCGCGGTCGACCGGCGTGAAGGTTTTCTCCAGGATGCCCACGACCTCGAACGGCAGGTGGTCATGATTCAGGAAGCCCACCTCGCCGATGCCGTGCGTCACCTCCACCTCGTCGCCCAGCCCGTAGCCCAGCTCGCTCGCGACGTCCGCGCCCAGAGTGACGTCGAAGACCTCGGAACCGGCGCGGCCCTCCGCCAGCGCGATCTCCTGTCCCCCGCGATATCGGTAGTGGCGATAGAAGTCCTCGTTGGTGCCGATGACGCGGTACCCCCGGTGGCTGTCCCCCAGGGCGTACGGGATGGTCCACTCGATCGCCGGGTGCTCGGCCCACTCGCGGTAGGTGTCCCACGACAGGTTGCTCGTCGGCGACCCCATCCCGAACACCGAGTACAGCAGCAGCTGGATGGTGCCCCCCTTGACGCCCACGATCAGGTCGGTCTGGCTGATGGTGTTGGAGAAGCTCTCGCGCATGCCCGTGCGCACGTTCTCGACGCCGATCAGGAGGGCGACGCTGAGCGCGATGGAGCCCACCGTCAGCGAGGTGCTGAACGCGCGGTTGCGGAGCGACTTGAGCGCGAGGTCGAGAACCAGCATCAGTACGTGGCCCGGTTGATGTCCGGGAGCGCGACCGTGCTTGAGAACATGCCCTCCAGCGTGCGGTCGTGGCTGACGAAGACCAGGGTGGCGCCGGCCCGTTCGCACTCGGCGAACAGCAGCTCGAGGAAGGCCTCCCGGCGGTCGAAGTCCAGTGATGACGTCGGTTCGTCAGCGACGATGATCTCCGGCGAGCCGATCAGCGCCCGGCAGGCGGCCACCCGCTGCTGCTGGCCCACCGAGAGCTCGGTCACCGGTTTCTTCAGCAGGTCGCCGATCTGAAGGTGGTCGGCGAGGAGGGCGGCGGTCGCCTTCACGCCCGCGCCGTCCAGCCGGGCCCTCCGTTTCGCGTTCATGCGCACCGGCAGGGTGATGTTGTCGAGAACCGACAGGTAGGGGATGAGGTTGAACATCTGGAAGACGTAGCCGATGTGTTCCGCGCGGAATGCGTCCCGCCGGGCGCCGGAGAGGGATGCGAGATTCCGGCCGAGCACGTTGACGTCTCCCTCGTCCGGCTTGAGCACACCCGCCAGCACGCCGAGCAGGGTGGTCTTGCCGCTTCCGCTCGGACCGAAGAGAAACGCGCGCTCGCCCCGCTCGAGGGTCAGTTGGGGAATGTCCAGCACCCAGGGGCCGCCGCCGTAGCGGAAGCGGAGGCGCTGGATATCGATTGCGAGGCTCATCGGCTGTGCGCCCCCGGCAGTTCGTGGATCGGCCGCCCGAGCACCGCTTCCACGTCCCCTTCATCAGGGACGGCGCGGGCTCGGTGAAGACAATATCGCGCAGAGGGAGCCGCGGAGACAGTGCCCGGCGGGCACGATTGACATGAAGGGGGGAAGGGATAGCTTGCCGGACATGAAACCGGTAGGGCAGACAATCGTGCGGATCCTGTGGGGCACTCTGGCGGTGGCGGTCATCGCCTCGTTGGAGGGGTGCGGGACGGAACCACCGGTGCCGTCGGCGGACCGCGAGGTGCTGCTCACGTTCTACGAGGCGTTGGCAGGGGACGAATGGCGCAGAAACGACAACTGGGCTACGGACGCACCACTCGACGAATGGTACGGTGTAGCCACGGACGCTGAGGGGAACGTTATTGGCCTGGACCTCTACGAGAACAACCTGGTCGGGCCCCTGCCGCCGGAGATCGGGAACCTTCAGCACCTCGAAGACCTGTCGCTGGACAGGAACTACGACATGACGGGCCCGATCCCGCCCGAGATCGGCAATCTGCGAAATCTCGTGACCCTCGGGCTGAACCACAACGAACTGACGGGCCCGATCCCATCCGAGATCGGCAACCTTCACAACCTCGAAGTCCTGTACCTCAACAGCAACGAACTGGCGGGTCCGATCCCGCCCGAGATCGGCAACCTTCTTGGACTCGAATCCCTGTGGCTGTACGACAACGGACTGACCGATCCCATCCCACCCAAGATCGGCAACCTTCAGAACCTCGAAGTCCTGTGGCTGAACGACAACGGACTGACGGGCCCGGTCCCGTCCGAGATCGGCAACCTTCAGAACCTCGAAAGCCTGTGGCTGAATGACACCCAACTGACCGGTCGGCTTCCAGGAGAATTGACCGCACTGCGGCTCACATCGTTCAAGTGGAGCCGCACGGACCTTTGTGCCCCGACTGACGCCGCATTCCAGTCATGGCTGTCGTCGATCGGCCACCATTGGCCGGGAAGGAACTGTGAGTAGGCGTTGGTCCGTGGATGAACCACCGCGGCCGTTCACAAATCAGGACTCGTACGGGTAGACCTTCTGGCCGGTGATGGTGAACCCGACGTGGCCGTACACGCTCTCCGTCATCTCGATCTTGAGCACGCCCTCGACCCACACCGGGTTCCAGCCGTCCATCTTCGCCCGTTTCCCCTCGTCCATCTCGATATAGACGAGCTGGTTCGGCGGGGGCGGCGGCGTGTGGATGCAGGCGCCCACGTACGGCACGAGCAGGAACTCCGTCGCCGAAGACGCCCAGTCCTCGAGCGGGACGGTGAAGCCCGGGATCTTGACCAGCTTGCCGTCCAGTGCAGCCAGCGAATCGGTCTTCTCGCCGGTCCTGTAGTTGAGTTTCGCCAGGAGGCGCCAGCCCACCTCGGTGGTGGTGTCCTCCTGCGCGACGGCAGGTGCGTCGGCCGGATGGTTCGTGACGGCCTCGGGAAGGCCGCCCGCGCCGACAACGGCCGCCGACAGCAGCACCGCGGCGGATCCGGAGAGAAGCTTGCGGCTGGCTGCGATCATCTCGGTGTTCTCCTGGCGTTGGTCCCTGGCGCGATCACCGGTCGTCCTCCGAGATCGGTCGCGTGAGCGTGGGGTACTTGATCCCCAGCTGCTCCAGGTAGGACTCGAAGCGAGTCTCGTCGTAATAGAACTGCTTCAGCAGGGGACGGTACATGTCCATGATCTCCCGGTTGAGATCGATCGGCGGCGGGTCTTCGGGTCCGATGAAGGGAATATACTCGACTCCCGCGCTCTGATCCTCCCGGAAGTACGTCCACGCCTCCTCGACCAGCTCCGGCTGCGCGAAGAGTTGAAGCGCCGTGCGGGCCAGCACGCGGGCGCCCGCCACCGCTCCCTTGTGCGCGATGGGCGTGGCCATCGCCATGGCGCTCGACCAGTGGTGACCCGGCAGCCCCGGCACATTCGACGGGAAGCGCAGGGTCACCGTGGGCACGTTCCAGGAGATGTCACCGATGTCGTCGGATCCGCCGCTCCGGCGCGGGCCCGGCGTGCCGAGTTGCGAGAGCGAGGTCGGCATCCCCGACGCGACGCTCCCCACCGACTGCTGCACCGCGCTGGCGAAGTCGTGATCGTCGTCGGTCCACTCCGGGAGCCCCACGTCCTGGATGTGCTCATACATCGTCTCGGCCACGACCCTGTTGAAGTGCCGCGGCCAGGCGGCCCCGATGATCCGGTAGGACATCTCGGTGTCGGTCATCATGGCCGCGCCCTCGGCGATGCGGATGGCCGTGTCGAAGTTGCGTTTGATGCCCTCGTAGTCCATCTCGCGGATGAAATACCAGACCGAGGCGCTCGGCGGCACGACGTTCGGCTGGTCGCCCCCGTCGCTGATCACGTAGTGGGATCGCTGGTTCGGGTGAAGGTGCTCGCGGCGGAAGTTCCACGCGACATTCATCAGCTCGACCGCGTCCAGCGCGCTGCGGCCCCGCCACGGAGAGCCCGCACCGTGCGCCGCCTCGCCTTCGAAGGTGAACTCCACCGAGACGAGCCCCGTCCCGCTTCCCTGCCCCCAGCTCACCGACAGGTTGCTGCTGACATGGGTGAAGAGGGTGACGTCGATGTCCTCCATGTAGCCGTCCCGCACGTACCACGCCTTCGAGCCCAACTGCTCCTCGGCGACCCCGGGCCAGAGCACCAGCGTCCCCTGAATGCCCTCGGCCTCCATGACCTCCTTGAGCGCGAGCGCCGCCACCACGTTCACCGCCTGCCCGGAGTTGTGACCCTCGCCGTGGCCCGGCGCGCCCGGAACCAGCGGATCGTGATAGGCCACGCCCGGCTTCTGGCTGGCCTTCGGAATCCCGTCAATGTCCGACCCGAAGGAGATGACCGGCTCTCCGCTACCCCAGCGCGCGAACCAGGCCGTCGGGATGCCCACGGGCGCGTGTTCGATGGCGAACCCGTTGTCCTCGAGGATGCCCGTGATGTAGGCCGAGGTCTCGATTTCCTGCTGCCCGAGTTCGGAGAAGGAGAAGATCTTGTCGACCATGACCTGGGCCAGCTTGGCGCGCTCCAGGACTCCCGCTTCGACGCGTGCGACGAGGGGCTTGAGCTGCCCGTCGGAGAGCACCTGGGCGGTGGCTGGGGCGGGGGTGGTGAGGAGGGTGGTGAGGAGGGCGGCGACGGCGGAGGGCGTGGTGGGGAGGGCGGCCAGCGTTGCAGCGGTGGTTCGGTTGGGCATTGACGGGGCTGGATCGGGAAGAGACAGGGGAAGAGGGGGCTTTTGAAGATAGGTGGTGGTTGGCCGGGGCGGAAAGATGGGGGGTGGTTAGGCATGCGGGGCCGTCAACCAGCAACCTCGCACGCCCCTGGTCGGCGTGGATTTCTCGTAATAAGAAAGTGGATTTCTCGTAATAAGGCGCTGCAATTCTCGTAAAAGGGACTCGATTCACCCGTCTACGAGCGTCCGACCAACCTTCCAAGGGCCTGTTTCGTCCTGACCGGCTTCGCCGACATCTTCCGGTCCGCGCGTGTGCCGGAGACGCCGCCCGGTACATAGCCCCGCCCTGGAAGCTGCTGCCCTTGTTAGGTTGCCGAGCTTCGGGACTGTCGCCGCAACCTGATCGACCGGCTGGCAGGACGCAGCGGCGGCCGCACGAGTCCGACGGCGGTCCCGGATTGGTCGAGATGTCCCCGCCAGAAACCTGCACAGTTTCAATTTGGTATACCAAGTCCGACGGATGCCACCTGAGATTATGTATAGCTTTTCGCCAAATGGAAGATCGGATGTCCATTCCAGTTTACAAAATGTAAAGTGAAGCTGACATGCCGGAGACGGTCGGTCGGGGTTTCTATCCCGGCACCCGCGCGGGGGGAGGCCGAGGGCACCTCCCCGTGCCCGAGCGCCGACAGAGGTCTATCCCCGCGCTCGCGGGGAAGCCGTTGCCTTCCACACGGGCGACGAGGTGCTGCCAGGTCTATCCCCGCGGCCGCGGGAAACACAACATGGGAATCTACTCGGAGAAGCACGTGCTGGGTGGATCTCCCGGCGCTCGTGGGGAAGCCGTCCCACTTGCTCGTCCGCGTCGCCATGGCGCTGGTCTAGTCTAGGCCGCTTGCGGGCTAAGCATCGTGAAAAAGTTGAGGATGCGGCTCAAGCGGCGATGCCGACGGTGGTGAAGAGGCTTCGCATTTCCTGATGAACAGCGGCGTAGCGTTGGTCCAGGATGCTGCTGATGCGGGGTGCAGGCGGTGTGCAGGACGAGGACGCCGCGGCGAGGAGTGGGCAGACCACCTTGTCGCGAAGCAGGAGCAGCGCGGCCATCGCACGCAGTGATGCGGGATCCACGCGGTATCGGCGTGAACGCGGGATCATGGCGGCCAACCCCTTGCAGCGGAACTTCCTGAGGTCGTAGGCGGCGCGACCCGGCGAGTACCCTTCGTCGTCGAGGACCCGGGCGACCTTCGCGGCGAGCTCCGAGGAGGTGAACCCCGCCGGGTTCGGGGAGAGCGCGAGGAGGGCCTGCATCACGGCGCGGGCGCGAGGACGGTTGATGTCGATGCCACCGACGCGGACGGCGCCGAGGTGGCCCGGCCGGGGGAGCCGGTCGAGCAGCCCTGCATCGATGAAGGTCGCGTCCAGACAGTCGAGCACCTCGACGAAGCGGTCGACCATCTGCCGAAGGGCCTCGACCGCCTCGGGAAAGTACGACGCGCCGAGCCGGCACCCCAGATCTCGGGCATTGTGCGCCATGGCCTCGATGCGGAGCACGCGCTCGCCTTTCGTGTAGATCTTCAGCACCAAACGCCTGAAGCGGATGCGCAGGATCGTCAGATCGTACTCAGGTGTCTCGAGCGAGACCTCCACGACCGGAGCTCGCGGCTGCCCCTTGTGTCGCCTCGGACGCTGCCGGCGTCCGAAGAGGGTCTTCACGGTGCGTAGGTCCAGCGGGCCCCGGACCCGGTCGATCAGGGCGCTGAAGACCCGGTCCATCTTCTGGCCGCTGGTGAAGAGCAGGTTGCGGCTGTACTCGGCCTGGAAGACGGAGTAGTGGTAGCGGAACCCCGTCCGCTCCTGGTCGGCGAGGTCCAGCCTGAAGCACAGAACCGCCGAGTAGATCCAACGCTCCGATGGAGTGGACGCCCCCTCCCGGCGGCATCGCGATGTGCCGAGGATGGTACTGTAAGCGATCGCGACCTTGAGAGGTCTGACCATCACAGGGAGGA
>JAPPNO010000058.1 GCA_028873845.1 Gemmatimonadota bacterium
CCATGAGTGATATAAACCAATCAGTACCAATCGCTTACAAAAATCAATCCCATCGAGCCATTCCATCGCCCATCCCCCCATCCACCCCCCTCCACAGCGCCGTCGCCAGGTGCACGAACTCCACGCTGCGCCCCCGCACCCGGCTCCGCCCATCAAGCTGCATCATGCAGCCCGCGTCCCCCGACACCACCCAATCCACGCGTGGCAGCGTATCGAGCTTCCGGTCCGCCATCGCCGCCGACACGGCGGTCATCTTGACGGAGAACAGTCCCCCGAAACCGCAGCACTCTTCCTGTGCCTCCCACGGAACGACATCGGCCCCGGCCCCCTCCAGCAATACGGCAGGCTCCTTCTCCAGCCGCAGCTCCCGCAGCGCATGGCACCCCTGGTGCAGGGCCACCCGTCGCCCCGCCAACCCGTCCCCCAACCGAGTCACGCCCAGCCGCCGCACGATGAACTCGCCCAGTTCGAAGGTCCTGTCGGCCAGCGCGGCCGCCCGGACCGCGCGGTCGGCCTCCGCCAGGCGCGGGTAGAACTTCTTCACCATGGTCGCGCACGAACCGCTGGGCAGTACCACGGCCTCGCAGTCGGCGAAGACATCCATCGTGTGACGGGCCATGCGCGCCGCCTCGCCGGTCATCCCGGCGTTGTAGGCGGGCTGCCCGCAACAGGTCTGCGCGTCGGGGAAGGTGACTTCACAGCCCAGGTGGCGCAGCAGCCGCACCGCGTCGGCGGCCGCCTCCGCGAAGTAGTGGTCCGCCAGACAGGTGACGAAGAGGGCGACGTTCATGTGGGAAAGATGGTGTAATGTATAGATTACATTATGTAATGTATAGTGTACAGATCAGCGCGCCAACGGCCACCAGCCCCGCTCCAACCGGCCTGGTAAGCCGCGTGCCGAAGGGCATCGTCGTTTCGGCGACCATCACCGCCATCAGCAGCCCCATCCAGACGAGGTCGATCATCCCGATCACAAGGGCGAGGGACATGAGCGCCCAGCAGCACCCCACGCAGTCCAGGCCGTGCCCGAGGCCCATCCGCAAGTGTCCCATTGCCCCGCCCTTCCACCGGGCGAGGAAGTACCCCGCGGGCGACCGGCAGCGGGAGAGGCACGCCGTCTTGAACGGGGTGAACTGGAAGGCACCGGCCAGGATCAGCGCGGTCGCGGAATGCAGCGGTGCATCGAGGCCGAAGGGAACAGGCACTTCCAGGGCAGCGAGGGAGGACTGAAGGGCTGCGGCGGCGGCACTGAATCCCGCCCACGCGAGCGCGTAGCCGACCGCGAAGGGGAGGACGAACGCGGGCGTGTCGAGGCGGCCGGCCCGACGCTTCAGCGCACGCAGCCACGGCACGACGATCGGCGCCATCATCACGGCCGTCATCGCCATCCACATGGCGAGGGCGGAGGAATAGCTCACGGCCCCGTCCAGCGAAACCGCGACCACAGGCCATGCGTCCCCTCGTTGTCGATCACGATCTCCCCGTCGTCGTACCGGGCCGAGCCGCGGGCGATCACCTGCGTGGAATCGTGGACCTTGTTGTAGATGTTGGCGAAGGTGACCGGTTCCGCGCGGTTCCTGCCCCGAATCGCCTCGACCGCGCCGTCGAGAAGTCCGGCAACGGTCACCGCCTTCCTTCCCCCCGCGTCCGCAATCCGAATCGGTGCCGTTCGGGTGGGCAGCGAGTCCGACACGAATCGCGCCAGCACCTCCCACGGTCCGCCGTGGACCCCGGCAACGATCTCTTCCACGGCTCGGCGCTGCCCCCCGTCCGCCCGGTCCGACACGATGATCCGCTGCCGCCATCCCCCCTCGACCATGACCTGCGGCGCCTCGTACACCACCACCGCGTCGACCCCCGCCAGGTCGGTTCCATCCACCCGTCCCCCCTCGAAGCGGATGGCCCAGAAGCCGCGACACACCTCGTGGGTGCATTTCTGGCTGAAGTGGATGTGCCCAGGGCACACCGCCGTGCAGTTGCAGTTCTCGAAGAGCAGGCCCTCGGCCGACCAGTCGCTCATATTCGCCTCCTGTGATCCTCCGGCATTGTCGCTCCGCGACGCCCGCGGCTTCGCACCACCGCACCCATGCGGTGCCGGTCCATCAGTGCGTCAGCATGTAGATCACAACGTTGATCCCGACCGCGTATGCGTTGGGCGAGAAGCGATAGAAGAACTCGTCGTCCTCCCCTTCCCGCTCCCACCCGTCCGCGATGTCGGTATTGTGCGTCATGATGACCATGAGCCGCCCCGAATGGTCCATGATGCCGTGCATGGTGGGGACTGCGCTCTCCGATCCCCGCTCCGACGTCCCCCTGCGCCCGCTCTGTCTCCAGTACTGGATCGACGGGATCTGCGGAATGCTGTCGACGGTGTAGAGGGTATGAAAGACGACGTGATCGGGTGGCACCGGGACGATGCGGAACTCCGGGAGGACGCGCTGCATCTCGCGCGCCCAGTTGGACCAGGCGTAGTTGCCCCAGAAGTCGTCCGCCCAGAGGAACCCGCCCTTGAGCAGGTAGTCCCGCAGGCGCACGGCCTCCACCGCCGTGAACCCGATCGTCCCGACGTCGGATGCGAAAAGGAAGGGACATTCGTAGAGGTCGCCCTCCGTGAGCCTGACCACGGCGTGGAAGGGGTCGCCCCACTCGTTGCGGGTGATGTCCGCCTTGGTGAGTTGAGAGAGGCGCAGCGGAAGGTTGCGGTCGCCGTCCGGGTAGTCCGTCCTCCAGCCCTGTCCCAGCCACTCATCCCGAACCCGGTTGTACTGCAACCGGCAAAAGGTGAAGCCGTCCTTCTCGGTGGCTTCCGACGGCTTGCGGGTCGGGGCCCAGCGCCTGCCCCACTGGCCCGGCAGCGGTTCCGCGGCGAGGACGCCCGCAACGCAGAGCAGCCCGCAGGTGACGACGAGTCGCCGAACAACTCCCGCCGCGGACGAGCCCGCGCGGTGCGAACATCCGTCACGCGCCGGCCGAATGGCCCGGGGAGGGATGGGTTGACGACGATTCATGATCCAATCCTGGCAGCAGCAGCCGACTCTGACAATGAGACGCTCTTCCCGCCCCCGCGCGATGGCCGTGCCATGCAGCGGGCTCCGTGGGCGGGTTCCCACCGGGAGACCGTGCGCCTGCCGGCTTCGCGAGCCCGGCTCCCCACCGCCCTCGGCGGGGGCCTGTCCAAGCCCGGTTGTCAGGCCGGAAGGCTGCGCATGACCAGTTCGACGCACTCGTCCGGCGAGAGCTTCTCGGTGTCCAGGCGCAGATCGGGCCGCAAGGGCCGCTCATAGGGGCTGTCCACACCGGTGAAGTTCCTGATTTCACCCCTCATGGCCTTGGCGTAGAGACCCTTCGGATCGCGCCGCGCGCAAGCCTCCACCGACGCGTCCACGAAGATCTCCATGAAGTCTCCCGGCTCGAAGAGGCCACGGGCGAAGTCGCGCTCCGACCGGAAGGGACTGATGAACGAAACGATCACGATCAGTCCCGCGTCCACCATCAGGCGCGCCACCTCGGCCACCCTGCGGATGTTCTCCACGCGGTCGGCCTCGGTGAAACCCAGATCCCGGTTGAGACCGTGGCGAACGTTGTCGCCGTCGAGCAGGTAGGTGTGCCGCCCCTCGGCCACCAGGCGCCTCTCCAGGAGGTTCGCGACGGTGGACTTGCCCGACGCGGAGAGACCGGTCAGCCACAGGCAGCGGGCGCGCTGGCGCTTCAGCCGGGCGCGCACATCGCCGTCGATGTCGAAGTCCTGCCACGTGAGGTTCGCCGCGCGCATGAGCGGGTAGGAGATCGTGCCGGCGCCCACGGTGGCATTGGTGGCCCGGTCGATCAGGATGAATCCTCCCAGTCTGCGGGATTGGTCGTACCGGGCGAACGGGACGGGGGAGTCGGTCGCAAGGTTCACGACCCCCAGGTCGTTGAGCTCGAGGCGCGGGGCGGCGAGTTCAGCGCCGCGAGACACGTCCACGCGGTGCCGGATGCGGGTGACGGCGGCGCCGACTTCGCGGGTGTGCAGCTTCATCCGGTAGGGACGGCCCACGGACAGCGGCTCGTCACCCATCCACACGATCCGCGCCTGGAACTGGTCCGCCACCTCCAGCGGTTCATCGGCGGCCACGATGACGTCCCCGCGGGCGACGTCCACGTCCGGCGTGAGGGTGAGCGTGACGGAATCGCCCTGCGCCGCGCTCTCGCGAGTGCCCTGCCAGACCACGATGGACTTCACGGCGGCGCGTGTCCCGGCGGGAGAGACGAGGACGCGGTCGCCGGGTTTCACGGCGCCGCAGGCCACACGTCCACAGTACCCGCGAAAGTCCGGACTCGGGCGATTTACGTACTGTACGGGCATGCGGAGGGGCTGGGGGGCGGCCGGCCTTGCGGTCTCCACGGTCTCCAGGTGCTCGAGAAGCGTGGGGCCCCTGTACCAGGGAGCATTCGCCGCGGCCCGGGTCAGGTTCTCGCCCGTGAGGGCCGACACGGGGATGGCCCGCACGTCGGGAACTCCGAGGTCCTCGGTCACCAGCCAGTGCCTGGAAGCGATCGCCTCGAAGGTGTGGGAGCTCCATCCCGCCAGGTCCATCTTGTTGACCGCCAGCACGATGTGCCGCACTCCGAACATGGCCGCGATGCGGGTGTGCCGCGCCGTCTGCGGCAGGATCCCCTTGCGTGCATCCACCATGATGACCGCGAGGTCCGCGGTGGAGGCGCCGGTGACCATGTTGCGGGTGTACTGCTCGTGCCCGGGGGCGTCGGCAACGATGAACCGCCGCCGCGGCGTTTCGAAGGCGCGGTAGGCGACATCGATGGTCATTCCCTGTTCGCGTTCGTCCTGCAGCCCGTCCACGAGGAGCGCCAGGTCCGCCACGTCGCCCTGGGTGCCGTACCGGCGGGAGTCCTCCACGACCCGTTTCATCTCATCGGAGAAAACCCGGCTCGAATCGTACAGGAGGCGGCCAAGCAGGGTGCTCTTGCCGTCGTCCACGCTGCCGCACAGGACGAACCGCAGGGGGGGCGGCATCAGAAGTAGCCCTCCCGCTTCTTGCGTTCCATCGAGGCCTCGCCGTCGTGGTCGATCAGGCGGCCTTCCCGCTCGGAGCGGTCGGCCGCCAGCGTCTCCGCGATGATCGCTTCGAGGGTGTCGGCGTCGCTCTCGACCGCTGCGGTGAGCGGATAGCATCCGAGCGTGCGGAAGCGGACGCGGCGCGGGGTGGGGATTTCGCCGGGCAGGAGCGGCATGCGGTCGTCGTCCACCATGATCCACCGGCCGTCGCGTTCCACGACCGGACGCACGGCGGCGTAGTAGAGTGGCACGATGGGGATCCCTTCGGCCGCGATGTAACGCCAGATGTCGGCTTCGGTCCAGTTGGAGAGAGGCGACACGCGGAGCGATTCGCCCGGGTGGAGGCGGGTGTTGTACAGGTTCCACATCTCGGGGCGCTGAGCCTTGGGGTCCCATCGGTGGGGGGCGCTCCTCAGCGAGAAGACCCGCTCCTTGGCGCGCGACTTCTCTTCGTCCCGGCGCGCGCCCACTAAGACGATGTCGTAGCGGCCCGCGTCGAGGGCCTGGCGCAGGGCGACGGTCTTCATCACCTCGGTGTAATAGTCGGATCCGTGCGTGAAAGGGGTGATGCCCGCGGCGACCCCCTCGCGGTTGGTGTGAACGATGAGATCGACGCCGGGCTCCGCCGCGACCAGGTCGCGAAAGGCGATCATCTCGCGGAACTTCCAGGTGGTGTCGACGTGCAGCAGGGGGATGGGCGGGGGGGCGGGCCAGAAGGCCTTGCGCGCCAGGTGCAGGAGCACCGACGAGTCCTTGCCGATCGAGTAGAGCATCAGGGGGCTCGCGGCCGTGGCGACGCCCTCGCGGATGATCTCGACGGCCTCGGATTCGAGGGCCGCGAGCGAGCAGTCCGTGTGCTGCAAGCGGTTCGGTCGTAGCATAACGGAATGTAGCCTACGCGACATGAGCTTTCGGATTCCCATATCGTTGTGATCGTTCAGCTTACGGGATTCGTCGGTCGGATTCCCGCTGATTGACTCCCGCCGATTCGT
>JAPPNO010000065.1 GCA_028873845.1 Gemmatimonadota bacterium
CTACAAGGACCTGCAGGACATCATCGCGATCCTGGGCATGGACGAGCTGAGCGAAGAGGACAAGATCATCGTCAGCCGCGCGCGCCGCATCGAGCGCTTCCTGTCGCAGCCCTTCTTCGTCGCGACCGCCTTCACCAACATCCCCGGCTGCTACGTGCGCCTCGAAGAGACGATCGAGTCCTTCGAACGCGTCGCGTCCGGCGAGTTCGACCACCTTCCCGAGCAGGCGTTCTACATGAAGGGCGGGATCGACCAGGTGATCGAGGCCGCGCGCGAGATGGGTGTGGAGGCCTGATCGGTGGCGAGCGCGATGCGGCTCAAGGTGGTGACGCCTGAAGAGGTGGTGTTCGAGGGGGATGCGCGGTCCCTCGTGGCGCCGGCCTGGGATGGGTGGGTGGGGATCCTGCCCGGGCACGCGCCGTTCCTGACGCTGATGGGGGAGGGGCCGCTGTCGGTGGAGCCGGAGTCGGGGGACAGACGGGAATTCCAGGTCGGGGGAGGCGTGATGAAGGTCGAATCCAACGAGGTGACGGTACTGGCGGATCGGGTCGAGAGCGGGTAGCGGGGCGGGCGCCCCGGCCGATGAAGCTCGACCTCCACGTCCACTCGACCGCCTCCGACGGGACGGTGTCGCCGGAGGGGGTGGTGGAGCGCGCGATCGCGGGAGGTCTCGACGTGCTGGCGCTGGCCGATCATGACACGGTGGCGGGGGTCGAGCGCGCCATCGCGGCCGCCCGGGGCCGAATGCTGCACATCATTCCCGCCATCGAAATGAGCAGCACCTTCGAAGGCACGGACATCCACATTCTGGGCTACTTCGTGGACGTGCGTTCCGAGGCGTTCGTTGAACACACCCGCCGGAACCACAAGCGCCGCGACGCCCGCATGGCCGAGATGGTGGCCAGGCTCGCCCGCCAGGGCGTCACCGTCACCCGTACGCAGCTGGATGAACAGCGTGGCTCCGCCGAGGTTGCATTCTCACGGCCCCATCTGGCCCGCGCGCTGGTCACGGCGGGCTATGCGAGCACCGTCAAGGACGCGTTCGGGCGACTAATCGGCAACGATTGCCCCGCCTACGTGCCGACGCTGATCGCGACTCCCGAGGAGGTGACCGGCGTGATACTGTCTGCGGGGGGAATACCCGTGTGGGCCCATCCGCCTGCCGAGCACTTTCGCCGACTGCTGCCGCGGCTGCTGGGCGCCGGGCTGCGCGGGCTGGAGGCGTACCGGGCCACGCGCGTCTACGTCAGGCTGGCCGAACTGGAAGAAGTGGCCCGCAAGGAAGGCCTGGTGCTGACCGGGGGGTCCGATTGGCACGGGCCGGAAGGCGGTGCGAAGCTGGGAGATTTCTGGGTGACAGCGGAGGAGGTGGGAGAGTTCCTGGAGGAGGGGGGGATGTAGGTCGGAAGGGATCCTCGCAGTCG
This sequence comes from Gemmatimonadota bacterium, assembly GCA_028873845.1. Taxonomy (GTDB): domain Bacteria; phylum Gemmatimonadota; class Gemmatimonadetes; order Longimicrobiales; family Gaopeijiaceae; genus Bin94. The sequence continues at coordinate 1,425 of JAPPNO010000065.1, forward strand.
GCTAAGCGGTTGTGTGGTTTCGATATACGTAATGAGACCAGCCGTGGGATCCGCAAGCTTGGCCAGGTTGTTCTGCGTTTCGTGGTGATCTCCATGGTCAGAATAGGTAGGGACTTGATTCCCTTCAATTCAAGTCCCTGTCCCTACAAGTCCCCTCAAGTCCCTTGTGCTCGAAGTCCGTTTCCAATACGGTAATATCGCGCCGCCGAGATTCCACGCTTCAGCGTCGCTTTGCCGCACACTTGTGCGAAACCCGCGGTCTTGGGTGATTGTTCCGAGGAAAAAAGGGGGGGGTGTTGAGCGAATACCCGGTTCGCTGGAAGGATGAATGGAACGACCTCCCGAAGGACATGCGTCATTTTGCCACAACGTTCGGGCCGACGGAGGGTCATGTTCTGCTGCTCGGGCCTCCTGGCTCCGGGAAAGGCTATCTGGCTGAGATTCTCCATGAACTGAGTCCGAGGGCCAGGGGACCGTTCGTTCAACAGAACTGCGGGGCCATCACCGAGTCTCTGGCGGAAGCGACTCTGTTCGGATCCATGAAGGGAGCCTACACCGGCGCGACGGAATCGAAGGCTGGGGTGGTAGAGGCTGCAACGCGCGGCACCCTCTTTCTGGACGAGTTCGGCGCGCTACCAGACGCAACCCAGGCAATGCTCCTGATCTTCCTGGAGAAAAAGGAATTCAGACGCGTGGGATCGAACGCCGTCCGCAAGGCCGATATCCGTGTCATCGCTGCGACGAACCGGGACCTTGGCGAAGCGCTTCGTGCGGGAGAGTTCCGCGATGACTTGATGGGTCGGTTTCCGCTCCGCTACGAGGTGCCTCCGCTCCGCGAGCGAAGGGGGGAGATCGGCGGGATCGCAGACCGCTACTTCCGGGCGAACGGCGTCGCAAGCGAGCTTACGGAAGATGCGATGGCGCGGCTGCGAAGCCATGAATGGCGTGGGAACATTCGGGAGCTAACGAGCGTTCTCGAATACTGCGCGGTCGTCGCGAAAGGTGGATTGATCGAAGTCGACCTCGTAGAAGAAGGGATCCGGAACCAGGGGATCGGAATGAAGCGGAGTTCGGACGAGGTGGCCAAGCCTCCGAAGCCAAAGAGTGACGAGGAGATGAAACGGGAGCTGGCCGAGGCCCTCGAGGCGACGGGTGGGAACAAGAGTGAGGCGGCCAGGTCGATGGGAATCGACCGCAGGACGGTCTACCGGCGGTTGAAGCGGTATGGAATGGGACGGTCGGAATGAGGCCTGGGCTCCCAGAAACGAGTTGGTTCGTTGAGGGCCGGTGGTGTGGCGCTGACTGTGGTGTCACTGTGGCGCCACACGTCCTGCCACACATCACGTTCGGGTTCGCCAGTTCCAGGCGCTGGCTCTGTGCAATTCCGTAAGACGATGTTCAGAAAGGACTTAAGGGAGATCTACATGACGATGGTGGGAATCAACGGATTGTTGGCACAGCAATTGCTAAGGTCATAGTGTCAAGACGGCGTAGCCCACGACGTCTGGATCGTACGGCATCGAGTCCCGCGGTGGGGCTCGGCGCATAACCCGGAAAAGGAGTAAGCAATGACAAGCATCAAGAGGCTCGCCAAGGGTACCTGTGTGGTGGCAGCGTTCCTGATCGTGTCGATCGGCGCGGTCGTGCCCGAACCCGGAGTGTCTCCACCCGTTGTCTGTGAGATGACCCTCCATGATAACTACAAGATAGAACGGCGTTGGTGGTTCGATCCGAAGGGACATACGCGCCACCACGATGGAGAAAGGCCGAGAGCACCTTGGGTATACGAGGACAGCATGTGGGGTGACAAGAAGCCGGCGCACCAGATGTTCTGGGAAAACGGATGGGCGATCGTTCATCACAACAAGTGTGATCCGAGGGGAAGGTGAGTGATGGAGTCCCGCGTGCTCGCACGAAGGTGACCGAGGCACACCGCGTTGCGCGCTAGACGCCCTCCACACCACACCCTCTCGGTGCTTCCAGGCAGCTGGTCCCTCGCGGCCTCGGCGGCGCTACTCGCCCTTGTGCCACAAGGGTCGGCCCAAGGCCACCAGGTGCCGGAGGTCCTCAACTCCAGGACGGCACTCGCCGCCGCCCCCATACACGTCCTGGCGGAAGAACTGCGCTATGCGCCCAATAGGGAGGGCACCGGTGCCACTCCCCCTGACGCCTATGGTCTGAAGGTGAATGGGGAAGGTTGGGTTTTCTTCATGGATGCTCCAGAGGCAACTTTCAGGCCCGGCGCATCTGATGACCGCAGCCGTCAGGTATGGGTGTTCGACTCGGAGGGCCGGTTCAGGGGGGGCATCGGGCAGAGTGGGGACCTCCTCTATCCGCTCGCGGTGGCGGTCGCACGAGACTCGGTTGTCGTATTGGACTTCTCGCGTCCTTCCGGCGGAAGACCGCCTGGACACAGGCACCATGTCTTCTCCGTGAACGGTCGCGCGCTGGGGACCCACGACTACACGGACGGGGCCCGACGTCCAATCGACTTCCTTTCCCCGGCCTTCCATGGGACGGCCAGGGGTTGGGTCGCTGAAAGAAGCCTGAGTGTGGAGACCGCGTTTGGGGAGAGATCGGGACCGTGCTACGACAGCACTCTGGTGTTGAGCTTTCTCCCCGCTGGGGGAGAGGTACGGAGGATTCTATCCTATCCAACAGCCCCGAGGTACCAGTCGGATCATGGGTGGATCTCTTCGCCCGTCCTCTCCTCTCATCCACGTCACGCGGTCGGGGGCGACAGCCGGGTCTACGTTCATCCGGGCGCTCGGTATGTGATTGAAGTGCGGACTCATGAGGGAACATTGGAGAAACGCATCGTGGGTGAGGTGGACCGGATCGCTGTGACGGATGAGGACTTCGAGGAGGGGATCAAGCGCACTGTCCAGAACTCGCGAGATGCGTACGAGGAAAGCAACAGCGAGAGTGCGCTGAACTCCATGTTGGCCGACATAGAGCAGAATGTTCGATGGGCGGGCAAGGCAGACTACCGGCCCGTTCTCGGCGCGATGTGGGCCTCGAGAGATGGGAGCATCCTGGTCGAGCGGCTGGACCTGATCCCTGACCCCTTCTCCGGCGAGAAGAAGAAACAATGGGACATACTAGGGCCGGACGGACGGGTGGCCGGAAAACTCGATACCCCCGCTGGTCTAACCGTGCGTGCCTTCGAATGGCCCTTCATCTATGCGACCCGCCTCGTCGATGGCCAGTTGAAGGCCGTCCGCTTTCGTATCACCGCCCGTTAGAATGGCTGGGAAGTCGCAGAGTCTTGTTTGACGTAAGAGACCGATCCGCCAGGACTGGAGGAACCATGCCAGATCGCACCCGCGGAGTAACCATTTCCTTCGTTCTTACGCTCTCCCTGCTGGCGGCATCAGCAGGGTCCGCACAGTCCCCGCGGGGCCTCTATGCCCGACCCCCGCGCCCCGCGCTTTCGTCCCCGGCGAAGTCGTGGAGATCCCCGATACGGAGGCACCATGCAGGTTGGAGGTCCGGGAAACCGGGGTTCAGCTTCTGGCGTTGGAGGACGGCTCGAGACCCGACCCGGGCATCCAGGTCCGGCGCGATGGACGCGGCCGCTACTATTCGGCGGGTGCGTTCGGCTTTGGCAACATCATCACGCTGTGGGATGACAGGGGGAGATTCCTGAAGTCGTTCGGACGTGAAGGGGATGGTCCTGGCGAGTTCAGTGACCGCGGGATGATCACGATCTTCGTGGACGGCGAGGACCGTCTGCATGTTCGCGATGGAGGGTTCCGCTGGTCAGTCTTTTCTCCGGAGCAGGAATTCCTCGGGAGCGCTTCCGCTTCTCTGGCCAGTTTCGAGAGCGGTGCGGCCGTTCTGGACATCGGCATGGCCGTGACAACGAGCCGGGATGGGGAGAACTACTTTCAGATCGTGGATTCGGCCGGAGCTGCGCAGCGGGCCTTCGGGACGATCCCACGGAAGCTGCGTGGAGCGCGTGTGGAGTTGGCACGAGACATGACCTACTCCGGCGGCGACAGCTTCTGGGCGGGGCCGATCGCGGGCTCGCCGGACGGATACCAGCTCGAGGAGTGGGGGATCGATGGGGAACTCCGCCGCGTCTTTCGACGCACCGTCGATTGGTTCCCGCCAGGTGATCCAACACGTCTCTCAGACGGTGCCCCGCCTCCCACCCAGGTGACGCTTCTTCATCTCGACGATTCGGGCCTGTTGTACGTCTACGGTCTCGGACCAACCAGACACTGGAGATCTCCGGCTTCGCTCGGAAGAGCCCCCACCGAGGAGGAGATGGACAGGATGGCCCACCTCTTCGTCGAGGTGATCGACACGAAGTCGGGAAGGTTGCTCGCATCGGAGCGAGGCCTGACGAGAACGCAGTCCCTGGCCCGTTTCCCCCACGGCTTCTTTCGAGGCTCGAAGGAGGGCTACCGGTACAGGCAGGGGGACACCTACGGCTTCTCCTGGTCGCCGCGGGATCCTCGGGAAGACAATCCCGGGGACCTTCTCCCCGCGGTGGAAATCGTGACCGTGAGGCTGGTCGCCAGGTAGGGGATCGGTATCCTTCGGGCTCATTTCCCGGGTTCTTCCCCCTTTCTGGTGGGTAGCAGGTCATGCGCGTAGGCCATCGGGGTAG
>JAPPNO010000044.1 GCA_028873845.1 Gemmatimonadota bacterium
TGCTATTCCCCCTTCGTCGCGCCTTGCCAGCCCGGCGCCTCGCCACTCTCGGTGCTCGGGCGGCCTTGTCCACGGACTGCCGGATGCGTGGGCTAGATCCCGCGGGGGGGCCGCCGATGCCTGACTTTGAGATCCGCGCCCCCTTCGAACCCCACGGCGACCAGCCGCCGGCCATCGGCGAACTGTCTGCGGGGGTCCGCGACGGCGCCCGCTTCCAGACGCTGCTGGGCGCCACCGGCACCGGCAAGACGCTCACCATGGCCCACGTCATCGCCCGGTCGAAGCGGCCGGCGCTGGTCATGTCGCACAACAAGACGCTGGCGGCGCAGCTCTACGGCGAGCTCAAGTCGCTGCTCCCGGGCAACGCGGTCGAGTACTTCGTCTCCTACTACGACTACTACCAGCCCGAGGCGTACATCCCCGCCACCGACACCTACATCGAGAAGGACGCCTCGATCAACGAGGACATCGAGCGGCTGCGCCTGCGCGCCACCTCGTCGCTGATCGAGCGGCGGGACGTGGTGGTGGTGGCGTCGGTGTCGTGCATCTACGGCCTGGGCAATCCGGTCGACTACCGCGGCCTGATGCTGCACCTCGAGGTGGGCGAGGAGGTGCCGCGCCAGCAGATCCTGCGCGGCTTGGTCGACATCCTGTACCGGCGCAACGACATCGCCTTCGAGCGCGGCACCTTCCGCGTGCGGGGCGACACGGTCGAGGTGTTTCCCGCCTACGAGGAGCAGGCGATCCGGATCGAGCTGTGGGGGGACGAGGTGGAGCGCATCACCCGCTTCGACCCGCTCACGGGCGACACGATCGCGGTGCTGGACCGGACCTCGGTCTACCCCGCGTCGCACTACGTCACCCGCCGCCGCACGATCGAGGAGATGGCGCCGCTGATCCGCGACGAGATGGGGGAGCAGGTCGCGAAGTTCCGCGAGGCGGGGCGGCTGCTGGAGGCGCAGCGGATCGAGACCCGCACCAACTTCGACCTCGAGATGATGCTCGAGATGGGGACCTGCCCGGGCATCGAGAACTACAGCCGCTACACGAGCGGCCGCCGGCCCGGCGAACGCCCCGCCTGCCTGCTGGACTACTTCCCGGAGGACTTTCTGCTCATCGTCGACGAGTCCCACGTCACCATTCCCCAGATCCACGGGATGCATCGCGGCGACCGCTCGCGGAAGCTCACGCTGGTGGAGCACGGCTTCCGCCTTCCGTCGGCCATCGACAACCGGCCGCTCACCTTCGACGAGTGGTACTCGGTGCTGAACCAGGTGCTCTTCGTGTCGGCTACGCCGGGCGACTACGAGCTGGAGCTCTGCGGCGGCGTCGTGACGGAACAGATCATCCGTCCCACCGGCCTTGTGGACCCGCCGATCGACGTGCGCCCGGTGCGCGGCCAGGTCGACGACCTCCTCGCCGAGATCCGCGAGCGCGCCGCCCGCGACGAGCGCACCCTGGTCACGACCCTCACCAAGCGCATGGCCGAGGACCTCGCCGAGTACCTGCAGTCGGTGGGCGTGCGGGTGCGCTACATGCACGCCGACATCGCCACGATCGAGCGGATGGAGATCCTGCGCACGCTGCGCCTGGGACGGATCGACGTGCTGGTGGGGATCAACCTGCTGCGCGAGGGCCTCGACCTGCCCGAGGTGTCGCTGGTCGCGATCCTCGACGCGGACAAGGAGGGCTTCCTGCGCAACGCCCGCTCCCTGATCCAGACGGTGGGGCGCGCGGCGCGCAACGCCAACGGCAGAGCGATCCTCTACGCGGACACGGTCACGGGATCGATGCGGGTGTGCATCGACGAGACCGAGCGGCGCCGGCGGGTGCAGCTCGCGCACAACGAGAAGCACGGGATCGTGCCGAAGACGATCCGGAAGAGCGTGGAGGAGATCGAGTTCGCGACGCGGGTGGCGGACGCGCGGGAGAAGCCGGTGGCGAAGGTGGCCGAGCCCGGGCGCGGGTACGCGGACGAGATCGACTCGGAGGCGTACATGAAGATCATCGAGGAGGAGATGGCGAAGGCGGCCGAGGCGCTCGACTTCGAGCGGGCGGCGGCGCTGAGGGACCAGTTGTTCGACCTGAGGGCGGCGGGGTGAGGGGGTGGTGAGCGTGGGGGGGCTGCGGGTGGCGGCGTGAGGGTGAGGGAAGAGGAGCTGGTTGCGTGGGGGCGCCGCGTGGGTGCCGGGGTGGACGTGCCGGTGTTCATCGGGCTGAGGGGGCCGCTCGGGGCGGGGAAGTCGGTGTTCGCGAGGGCGGTGGCGCGGGGAGCGGGGGTGGAGGGGGCGCTGCCGTCGCCGACCTTCAACGTCGTCTTCCGGTATGGGTTGCCGGGTGGAGGCGCCGTGATCCACGCGGACCTGTTTCGGCTGCGCTCGGAGGCGGAGCTCGCGGGGATCGGGTGGGAGGACCTGGTGGACGACGGGGGGGCGATCGTGCTGGTGGAGTGGTGTGAGCGGGCGGGGGATGCGCTGCCGCGTGACCGGTGGGAGATCGGGCTGGCGTTTGTGCCGGGTGAGGGGGGGGTGCGGGCGGTCGAGATTGCGCGGGTCGGGGAGCCGGTGGCGTTGCCGCGTCCGAGGGTGGAGGCGGGGTGAGGATGGGGGGTGGGCGCCGGCCCGCGGGATGGGTTCTCGGGATCGAGACGTCGTGGCGGGTGGGCTCGGTGGCGCTGGCCGCGGGTGGGGTGGTGGCGGGGCGGCGCTTTCTCACGACCCCTTCCGCGCACGCGTCGGGGCTGATCCCGGCGGTCGAGGAGGTGATGGGGGAGGCGGGGATCGGCGTTGGGGATCTTGCCGGTGTGGTCGTGGGGGCCGGGCCGGGCTCCTTTACGGGCGTCCGCATCGGCGGATCCGCGGCGAAGGGGCTGGCGGCGAGTCTGGCGATTCCGCTCTATGCCACTTCGAGCCTGCGGGCCGCGTCCTTCGCGCTGGAGGCGCTGGGTCCGGATGTCATCCTGCCTCCCGAGATGTGCGACCGCGACGGACCGCCCGGCTGGCGCAACCCGCCATCGCCCCTGACAGGCGATCGGCGCGAACTGCGGCACGTGCTCCTGGACGCGCGCGGCGGCAGGGTCTACGGCGCCGCCTACGATGTGGGCGCCGGCGGGCCGGTGGAGGTCGCTGCGCCGCACGCGGGAACGATCCTGGATGTGATCAACGCGCGTCCCCCCCTGCATACGGTCTTCATGGGGGATGGCGCCGTCGCGCACGCCGCCCTGATTCGGGCCGCCGGCTACACCGTCCGATCCTTCCCCGCCGGGATCCCCGTCGCGGACGCCGTCGTGCAATGCTGCTCGTGGCGCCCGGTCGACACGGCCGCCTGGGAGCCCCGGTACGTCCGGGAGTGGCGCCCGGGATGACGCCCCCCCTCACGTTGCGGCGCGCGGCGCCCGGTGATCTGCCCGCGATCGCGTCCATCGAGGCCTCCAGCTTTCACCGTCCCTGGCGCACGGAGACCTTTGCCTACCTCCTCCAGCGGCCGGACGCGGATGTGCTCGTGGCGTCGCTCGGCGGGACGGTTGTCGGTTACGCGGTGCTGACCGCCCAGGCGGGTGAAGCCGAACTGGCCAACCTGGCCGTGGATCCCGGTCACCGCCGGCGGGGAATCGCCTCGGCGCTGCTGCGGGAGTGCCTGAAGATCCTGAAGGACAGGGGGGCCCGCCGGGTCCTTCTCGCGGTCCGCGCCTCGAACCGGATGGCGGCTACCCTGTACGGCGCCTTCGGCTTCCGGGAGATCGGCCGTCATCCCGGCTACTACGGGGACCCTGCCGAGGATGCCGTCGTCTTCGGACTGGAAGTGGGGTCGCACGGGTCCGGGTGAGCCCGGGTGTCCATAGGAGCCGGGGCCGGGTGTCGCGCCCCAATGAATGTCCGGGGCCGGGACTTCATGTTTTAGCCCGAGCGGCTACCTTTCGAATCGAGGCTTCAGCAGTCCGTGGCCCGGACTGCCACCCAACCCTGCGGAGAACATGCCCCACGAGAGCAGGAAGATCCTGGTCACCGGCGGTGCCGGTTTCATAGGGAGCCATGTCGCCGAAGCACACCTCGACCGGGGCGACCGGGTCTGGATCGTCGACGACCTCTCCTCCGGGCGGCTCGATAACGTTCCCGCGGGCGCCGAGTTCCACCGGCTGGACATCGCCGACGCCCGCACGGGCGACCTCATCCGCCGCGTCGGCTTCGACGTCATCAACCACCACGCCGCACAGATCGACGTGCGGGTCTCGGTGGCCGACCCGATCCTGGATGCCCGCGTCAATGTGACGGGCCTCCTCAACATCCTCGAGGCGGCACGCCACGGCGCCGCCGGGCGCATCGTGTTCGTCTCCAGCGGGGGCGTCGTCTACGGCGAGCCCGACGAAATCCCGACCCCGGAAACGGCGCCCGGTGAACCCCTGTCTCCCTACGGCGTCACCAAGCTCGCGGGCGAACAGTACCTCAACTACTACCGGGAAGTGCACGGCCTGGACTACGTGGCGCTGCGCTACGGCAACGTGTACGGCCCCCGCCAGGACCCGCACGGCGAGGCGGGCGTGGTGGCGGTTTTCTCGCGGCGCCTTCTCCGCGGCGAACCCCTGACGATCTACGGCGACGGCGAGCAGACGCGCGACTACGTCCACGTGAGCGACGTGGTACGCGCCAACCTGATGGCCGCGGGCATGGTTCTCTGCGCCGATGCGGGGCTGGACGCGCGCGCCTACAACGTGGGCACGGGCATCGAGACATCGGTGAACGATCTTGCCGGCATCCTGGAAGAAGGGGTCGGCATCCACACCGCCCGCGTCTTCGAGGACGCCCGTCCCGGTGAACTGCGCCGCAGCGCCCTCTCCATCGCCAGAATCCGTGAACGAGGCTGGTCCCCCGCGGTGGGCCTGCGCGAAGGCCTGGCCGCAACCTTCGAACACATCGCCTCCCGCGCGGAGGCGGTCACGGTCGCATGAACGAACTCATCCCCCAAACCCGGCCGATGCGGAACACCCTGGACATGATCCTGGAGGCCAGCGCGGCGACCCAGGTGGTTCTCGCCGTGCTGGTTCTATTCTCGGTCCTCTCCGTCTGGGTGATCATCTCGAAAGTGCGGCACTTCCGGACCGTCCGGCAGGAGGGGGACCGGTTCCTGGGCCGGATGGAGGAGGCCGGCAACCTGACCGAGGCCTCCGAGGCGCTGATCGGGCTCCCCGAATCGCCCTATACGCGCCTCTTCCGCAGCGGCCTCTCCTTCTTCGCCGAGCTCAGCCCCGGGGCGCTGTTCGGTTCGAGCCAGGCCAGCGGACTGTCGCTGACCCAGCTGGAGGCGCTCCGGCTGGTGATGGACAAGGTCGAGGCCGAGGAGATCGACGAACTCGCGCACGGCCTCAACTGGCTTGCGATCATCGGGTCGGTATCGCCGCTGCTCGGGCTGATGGGCACGGTCATCGGCATCATGAACACCTTCCTCGGCATCACGGCCGCAAGGTCCACCAACATCAGCGCGGTGGCGCCCGGAGTGGCCGAGGCGCTCATCACCACGGTGACCGGCCTGGCCGTGGCCATCCCGTCGGTCATCGCGTACAACCACTTCGTCTCGCGCCTGAACCTGGTGCGGGGCGAATTCGAGGGGTTCGCGAGCGAGTTCATCGGCACGCTGGCCAAGGAGCGGCACGTCTGATGCGGCGCCGGACGGCGATGGAGGGGCGTCCATGAAGCGGCGTGACCGGCAGCGCGCCGGGCTTCCCGTCCGCGCCGAGATCAACGTCACCAGCCTGGTCGATGTCGCGTTCACGCTCCTGATCATCTTCATCATCACCGCGCCGGTGCTGCAGGGAGGGGTCGAGGTGAACGTGCCGCGGGGGCCGGTCGAGGTCATCGAGGCGACGGACGAGATGATCATCGTGGTCGTCGACTCCGTGGGGTCCTTCCATATCGGCGATGCGCCCGTGTCGGACGAGGTGTTCGACGTCACCCTCCAGGAGCTGATCGAGGAGCGCAACGCGGATGTGGTCTACCTCAAGGGTGACGCCGCGGCGCTCTACTCCCGCATCGGCCGGGCGCTCGCGGGCATCGGCGACCGCGAGGTGCGCACCGCCCTCATCTTCCAGGAGTTCATGCGATGACCCCGATCGTGTCGAGCGGCGAAGGAACGGAGCGCGTGAGAAGGGTGCCGCTTGGACGGGGCGCGCTGGGGGTGTCGCTCGGAATACACCTGACCGCGCTCGTGCTGGTCTTCTGGGTGGCTCCGGCGCTCGAACCTCCCGTGATCCCGTACGAGGTCGTGTTCGTCGACATGGTCGCGATGGCTCCCGAGCGCCCCGACGAGCTGGTCGTCGAAACGCCCGAGGATCCGCCGCCCACCCCGCAGGAGGAGGCGCCGGTGGCGGAACCCGATCCCGAACCCGAACCCGAGCCGGATACCACGGAGACGCCGCCCGTCCTCGAGGAGACGCCGCCCGCCGAGCCGGAGCGGCCTGCCGAAACAGAGACACCGGACGAAGGCGAAGACGAGGTGACCGTGCAGATCGAGGCGATCAGGCGGGACTACCCGGACTACTACCAGAACATCATCAACTGGATCAGGCGCTGCTTCCGCTGGGAGGGTTCGGGCCGGCTCGAGGTGGTCATGACCTTCCGGATTCTTCGTGACGGGAGCGTGCCGGATTTCGACGTGGCCCGGTCGTCCGGCGACCTCGCCTTCGACGGCGCGGCCATGGGGGCGATCGAGTGTGCCGGCAGGGCGGGCCGCCTGGGTCCGCTGCCCGAGGACTACCCGTTCGACTTCCTTCCCGTCAACTACACGATCACGTCGAGGATCGGCTCGGGGGAACCGGAGGTCCGGCCGATGGAGGGTGTGAAGTGAAGCGTCAACTCCAGAGCGGATCGCGCATGGCTCGAACGTTGAAACGTCGTTGCCCGCGGGTTGCGGGCATGTTCCTGCTGCTCCTGCCCGGCTTCGGCGGACCCGAAGCGGCCGCGGGCCAGGAGACCGAGGCCATCCCCGGCGTCATGCTGCACGACGTCATCGTGGACCCGTACGTCCCTCCCATCGCCATCCGGCCGTTCACCGTGTTCGCGGAGGACGCCGGCCTCGCCCGCGAGATCGAGGGGATCATGGCCCGGGACCTGGACTTCAGCGACCGCTTCCGCGTGCGGGACTCGCTTCCCGCCGAGTTCGCCGGCGAGGGCGTGCAGTACGCCCTCTGGGAGCAGTTCGCCGTGGACTGGCTCGTCACGGGAACCATCGAGCCCGCCGCCGCGGGCGAAGGCCTCAGTTTCGCGGTCGAGGTCCACGACATCGTCTTCGCCAGCCTCAAGGGGAAGGCCACCTTCCCGCTCCCCCCGCGGGACCACCCCGACTTCCGGCTGGCAGTGCACAGCGTGTCGGATGCCGTGGTCGAGTGGGTGACGGGCGACCGGGGCGTGGCCGCGACCCGCATCATCTTCCGCATGCGCGCCTTCGGCCGAACCACTGGCAGGGAGATCTACATGGTCGACTTCGACGGCGAGAACCTGCGGCGGCTGACCTGGGACGATGCCATCGCCACGTCGCCCGTGTGGTCGCCGGACGGAAAGCGAATCGCGTACGGATCGTTCAAGGCGGAGCTGCCGCGCATCTACGAACTGAATCTGGAGGACGGCCAGGACAGACTCCTGGTGCCGGAAGGGCATGGCCAGCACGACATGCCCTCCTATCATCCCGACGGGCATTCCATCGTCTTCACGATCATCGGACCGGAGCCCGATGGCCTCTTCAGCTACAACATCCGGGACGGATGCTGCCTGACGCATCTGGGCGGCGGCCGCTACAACGATGTCCAGCCGGTCCATTCCCCGGATGGCGCGCGCCTGATCTTCGTGTCCAACCGCCTGGGCAGCGCGACGCCGCAGGTCTACACGCAGCCCGCGGGAGGCGGCGAAGCCGAACTCCTGTCGCCGTTCCGGTACGGCGAGGGCGGCTACTTCACCGATCCGGACTGGTCGCCCTGCGGCGACAAGGCGACGTTCGCCGGCGGCATCGGGGGCAGGAGACAGGCGAACCGCTACCATATCCTGGTGGCGGAAATCGATGGCGCCGGCAACCGCATCCTTCAGCTTACCCAGGAAGGGAACAACGAGGACCCCAGCTGGGCTCCCGACTGCCGCCACATCGTCTTCCAGGGGGCGCGCAGCTACGGGTCGGGTGTGTTCGTCGTCGACACGGTGACGGGCCGCACCCGCATTCTGGTGCCGAATGTCGAGGCGGAGGATCCGGATTGGTCCCCCGTGCTGGCCGTAGACGGGGTGATCCGGTGACGGTAACGGTGACTTTACCGGCATCTCCGATTTCGCCTATATTCTGATTGTGTCGAGTCCGGGCTCCTCAGCCGCTAACGCGTACCTCCATTCACCGGGAGAAGGGATGTTCAACCCACGGTTGGTCCTTGCCGCCTTCGCCACTGTCGTCCTCGCCGCCGCCTGCCGTCCGGAACCCCCGCCGGCGGTCACTCCCCAACCCACCGGTCCAACGCCCGAAGAAATCGCAGCGCAGCAGAGAGCCGACTCGATTGCCCGGGCGCAGGCTGAGGCGGACGCCAGGCGCAGAGCCGAGGACGAAGCCAGGCGCGCCGCGGAGCGAAGAGAGCGGGAGGCCCGCGAAATGCTCGAGGAGATCGTCTACTTCGACTACGACGAATCCACACTCACCGCCGAAACCACCGAGAAGCTTCGCGCCAAGCTGGGGGTTCTCCGCAGCTGCTCCGGCGTTCACCTCCGTATGGAAGGCCATGCCGACGAGCGCGGAACCTCGGAGTACAACATGGCGCTGGGAAGCGAGCGCGCGCTGTCGGTCTCCGAGTTCTTCACCGGCTTCGGACTGTCGGGCGTCCGCTTCACCACCATTTCCTTCGGCGAGGAATCGCCCGTCGCGCAGGGATCGAATGAAGCGGCGTGGGCGCGCAACCGGCGGGTTGAATTCATCATCACGGCCGGGGGCGGCGACCTCGGCGGCTGCCTGGGCTGACAAGCCTGCCGGCGAGCCGGTGAGACGCGCAGTCCCGCCAAGGCGCCTTGCCGGCCCGGCGCGTTCCCGCTTCCGGTGCTCGCCGGGACTGACCCGCGGACTGCTCGTCCTGCTCGTGCCCCTCTGGGGTTGCGCGACCCGGGGAGACCTCGAGGACCTTCGGGGGGAGGTGCTCGCCCTGTCGGCCCGGCAGGACTCGGCCTTCGCGGCGCTGCAGCGATCGGTCGACGAGCGCTACCGTGCGGTGATGGATTCGGTGCGCGCTCTGTCGGAGCAGGTTTTCAGGGTACGTGGTGACGCGAGCGGTGGTCTGCGCGACATCCGGAGCGACCTGGATGGCGTCCAGGAACTCGCCGGCATGAACCAGCGCACATTGAGTCAACTTGCCGAAAAGATGGACCGCGAGGTGCGGCAGCTGGAGGATCGGATGGCGCGGTTGGCCGCAGAGGAGGACTCGACCATCGCCGATGGCGAACCCCGGGATCCGGACCCCGCCGAGTCAACCGGCATCGCGGAGGAAGAGCAGGCACTGTTCGACGTTGCGGCGAACAGCGCGGAACGCGGCCTGTACACGACCGCCTTTCGGGGCTTCACGCAATTCCTCGACCAGTACCCGCGCAGTGAACTGGCTCCGGCCGCCCTCCTCCACCGGGGTGAGGTCCTGACCCACCAGGGGAGGCTGGAGGACGCGATCGGGGACTACCTCGATATCCCGACGATGTTCCCGACCTCGGACCGGATACCCGCGGCCCTGTACCGGGCCGGAGTGCTCTGCATCGAGCTGGAGGACTACGACCGGGCCCGCGAATACCTTGAGCGTCTGGTCAACACCTACCCGGAAGACCCATTCGCCGAGCAGGCGCGGGAAAAGCTCGACGAGATCCCCTGACGGGATTCCCGGTGCTGCCTCCGGAGCCGCCTGGCCATGCTCTGCCCCGTCTGTAGTTCCGGCTCGGTCAAGGTCGTGGATTCCCGCGCGGCCCGGGGCGGGCGGGCGATTCGCCGCCGTCGCGAATGTCTCGACTGCACGCGGCGTTTCACCACGTACGAGCACGTCGAGCAACGACCCCTGCAGGTCGTGAAGCAGGACGGCAGCGCCGAGGACTTTCAGCGCGACAAGCTGGCGGCGAGCATCGCGGTCGCGTGTACGAAGCGGCCGGTCGCGCCCGGCGACATCGAGGCGCTGGTGGACGGGATCGAGGATGCGGTGTCGGGATCGGCCCGCGTCGAGGTCACGGCGGCCAGGATCGGCGAGGAGGTCATGGAGGGACTGAAGCCGCTGGACCGGGTGGCCTATATCCGCTATGCGTCGGTGTACCGGAACTTCCAGGACATCGACGAGTTTCAGGAGGCCGTGGACGAGCTGATCATCCGGGAGCAGCGGGAGGGACGGCGGCGCTTCCAGGGCGAACTCCCACTGCCGCTGGGCGACAACCGGAGCGGTGAGGACCGGTGAAGAGGCTTCGTGACGGCCTGCTGGCCCGGGTGAAGGACAATCCGAAGGCCGAGATGCCCTTCCTGGACCACCTCGAGGAGATGCGCTGGCGGATCCTGTGGAGTCTGCTCGCGCTGGTCCTGGGGTTCGCGGCGGGGTTCTTCCTCGTCATCTACTTCGACGCGATGGGGATCCTGCTCGCTCCGGGCCGGGGAGTCCTGGGAGAAGACTGGCTTCCCCAGGCGCTGGCTCCCAACGAGAATTTCTTCTTCGCGTTGAAGGTCGCCATCGTGATCAGCATCGTCCTGGCATCACCCACCCTGGCCTACCAGGCGTGGCAGTTTCTTTCGCCGGCTCTCGAGAAACGCGAGAAGCGCGCGATCGTGCCCTCCCTCTACCTGGGGCTCGTCCTCTTCACGGCGGGCGTGGCGATGGCGTACTTCATCGTCCTGCCGTTCTACCTGGGCTTCATGGTCGATTTCGGGAGCGACTACATGACTCAGGACTGGACGGCCAACCATTATTTCAGCGAAGTCATCAAACTGTTGCTGGCGATAGGGTTCATCTTTGAACTGCCCGTGGTGATTCTGGTCCTGAGCGTGCTGGGTATCGTCACCCCCCGCTTCCTCAGAACCAAGCGGCGGCACGCGATCGTGGCGAGCACGATCCTGGCCGCCCTGATTTCACCCGGCGACGCGATTACCCTGACAATATTCATGGTGGCTCCGATCTTCCTGCTCTACGAGTTCAGCATTGTGCTTTCGGTGCTGGTGTGGCGGAAACGCGACGCGCGTGACCGCCAGGCGGAGAGTGCGGCCGCTCCGGACGAAGCGACCGCGCCCGAGGACGCCGCCGCTCCGGAAGACACCGTCGCGGCCCCCACTCCCTACGACCACGGCGACCCCGCGCGGCAGGGAGGAGCGGGCGAGCCGGCCTCCCCCGGTCCGGATGCGCCCGAACCCCCGGACGCGGACGGTGAGGAGTAGCGGGCGGATGGCGAGCCGGCCAACCTTCTCCGCGATGCGCACGAGCAGCCGAAAACCGGCGGCGAAGCCCGGCGCACGCATGGCAGGACGGTCGCGCACCTGGATCCTCGCCGCCGTGGCGGGAACGATCGCGCTCGTCGCGGCCGCGGGGGCGCCCGCGCCGTCGTCCGCGCAGGAACTGCCCGATTCCCTGCAGGAGGTCGTCAGGAAGCGCCTGGAACTTCTCACCCGTGCGCTCGGCGATTCCACCGGCCTGCTGCCCGACTCGCTGCTGCCGGACCAGGAAATGGGGGAAATGACCGAAATGGTCGAGGACTCCACGCTCATGGAACTGCTGGGCCTCGCCGGCTACAACCTGGTCCGGTACCGGTCCGACGACGCCGTCTTCGAGACCGGATCGAAGATCCTCACGCTGTTGAGCTCGAGCGAGGGCGGCACGGTCATGAACCGCGAAGGCATGGAGTTGTCCGGCGACACGCTGGTTTTCGACGACAACACGGGACGCCTGGTGTCCTTCGGCAGCCAGGCCACCTTCACGCCCGACGAGGGCAACCCGGTCCTCACGCGCCAGATCATCTTCGACCTCAACGAACGCCGGGGCACCGCCCTGGATGCCCAGACCTCGGCGCAGGTCAGCGCCGGGAACTGGAACGTGCGGGGCGACTGTCCCTGGGTCGACGGCGACGTCTCCTACTGCCACCGGATGATGTTCACGAGCTGCGATAGAGAGGAGCCTCACTACCACTTCCAGGCGGGCCAGATGAAGATGTACCCGGGCGGCACGATGGTCGCGCGCAACGTGGTGCTCTATTTCGCCGACGTGGGGGTGTTCTGGCTCCCGTTCATCGCCCAGAGCACCGCGACCGAGCGGCGGTCGGGCCTCCTCCCGCTTCAGTTCTCGGTCAACGACATCGTGCGCACGTCGGGGGGGTACGCGCGGCGGATCTCCAACATCGGGTACTACTGGGCGATCAACGAATACGCCGACGCCCAGGTGGCGCTGGACTGGTGGAGCGGGAACTACACGGGCATCAACGGTGTGCTGCGCTACGAATGGATGCGGCAGTTTCTGAACGGCGGCGTGAACTTCCGCCAGTTCTGGCGCGTCGAGGGGGGCTCCGAGCTGGCCATCAACACCCAGCACCGGTGGCAGATGTCTGAGCGGACCGACCTGAGCGCGTCGTTCGCCTACGCGTCCAGCAGCGACTTCGTGCGCCGCAACTCCTTCGATCCTCGCGAAATCACCCAGTCGATCGACTCCGAGGGAGGGTTTCGACGGCGTTTCGACTGGGGCAGACTGTCGGTGAACGCCGACCGCAGGCAGTTCCTCTCCGACGACCGTGTCGAGATGACCTTCCCCAGGGCCAGCCTCTCCCTCTCGACCATCACCCTGTTCAGCGCCCCGCCCAACCGGGCTCGATTCTACAACAACATGACGTGGTCGGCCTCCGGCAGTCTGGCGCGGTCGCTGCGCGATCTCCCCGCGCAGAACCCCGATTCCGCCTTCAGCTTCAGATCCGCGGACACCGAGGCCTGGCGGGGCAACCTTTCGACCAGCCTCTCGCTGGGTGCCCTGTCCGTCTCGCAGAGCGTCGCCCTGAACCGCAACACCACCCGCGACCTGCCGCTGGACTTCTTCGAACCCGACACGGCTGTCGGCGTCGGGGTGGGAAGCGTGGGAGACCTGAACCGGCCGTCGTTCTTTCCGGGCGCGGCCCAGGACGCGATGGACTTCACGGCCGAGGAACTCACCTGGTCGACCGGCGTCAACTACCAGGTTACGCTCGTGGGCTCCACCTCGCTCACTCCGAACCTGGCCATTTCGGGCCGGTCGATCCGCTCCGACACCGCGACGGTTGGCGGGGGCGGGTTCATCGCCGCGCCGCGCCGGCTCTCCTTCGGCGCGTCGCTCAAGGCGGACCTCTACGGGTTCTACAACGGCGACCGGTTCCGGCACAAGTGGTCCCCGACCTTCGACTACGCCTACTCGCCGGAGACCAATCCGAGCGAACTCCAGCGGGCGACCTTCGGGGACCGGGCCATCCAGCCCCGCAACGAGATCCGCTTCGGGATGACACAGACCTTCGAGCGGAAGGTGGGGGACCCGGACGCCGACTCCGCCTCGGCCGAGGCCGCCGAGTCACGGGAGCGCGGCCGCTCCGAGGGCCCGCGCCGCCTTCCCAGAGCGCAGAAGGTGACCGTCCTGGCGGTGCGCACCAGCGCCCTGACCTACGACTTCGTGCAGGCCGGCGAGCAGGGTCACTTCACCCGCGGCTTCGCCGACAACCTGCGGGTTTCGAATCAGATCAGCTCCGACTACATGCGGGGACTTTCGTTCTCGGTGGAACACGACATCTTCGACGACGCGGGGGCCGGCGGCGAGGGCGGCGCGCGTGGCTTCGCGCCTTTCATGTCCAGTGCGAACCTCTCCTTCTCGGTGAGCAACGAGTCCACGGTCTTCCGCTGGCTCCGGCGGCTGACGGGCCGGGAGGAGGACACCACCTCCACCGCCGGTTCAACCCCGGCCGAGGAAGAGGAGGAAACGGAGGAAGAGGCCGTGGACCCAACGGGCCTGGAGACGGAGGATCTGGGGACATCTTCGGTCCTGCCCCGCTCCGACGATCGTCGAGACACGCGGCGAAGCAGCCGGAGCAACCGGAGGGGCGGCGTGGGCGAGTGGTCTGCGTCCTTCAACTATTCCCTGGCCCGCAACCGTGGGGTGGACATGGCCGGCAACCAGATGGTGCAGGCGAACGTGCGTTTCAAGCCCACGGAGCTGTGGTCGGTGGACTGGCGAACCTCGTACGACGTGGTGGCCGGTGCCTTCAACGACCACGTGGTCCGCCTCACCCGCCAGATGCATCGCTGGGAAGCCGAGTTCGCCTTTCAGCAGACGGCCACCGGCAACTGGACCTTCCTGTTCGAGGTGGCGCTGACGGACAACCGGGACCTGCACTTCGACTACGAGCAGCGTACCGGAGGGGACCAGGGCAGGCAGCGGCAACGGGGAGGACGCTTCTGAGCGGTCCCGGCGGCCCGCGCGACGGGTCCGCGCATTCCCCGGCGGGACCGGCCGGCCGACGGGTCCGCTGCGGCTCCGTGGAATGATCCCATGTGGCGGCGGGAGTGTTGGGCGGCGGTGGCGCCGAGTGTCCGGACCGGGGTAACCGGCCGTCCCCGGGCGAGGACACGATGAGGCTGCACCTTCGATGCCAAGTGCTTTTCTGACATAATCTTACGATCGTGGTACGGAAAATGCTGGAAGGATGGGCGGCGGCCACCGCGATCGATCAGCGGGTTCCCGGTTTGCGAGCGGCGGGTTGCACCGGTGGTCCGGGCGCGTGTTGAAGACACGGCTGCCAGTCCTTTTCCATTGAACAAAGCGAGGCGAAGATGCGATATCGGCGATTGGTTCCGGCGGTGCTGGTACTGAGTGTGGGAGGATGCGAAGGTGCGTTCGTGGTGCAGGGGGGCGCGCCCGCTCCGCCCGAAAACCTCGAGGGGGGCTACTACGCCCGCGGCGTGGACCTGTACTGGCAATTGGGTTCCGGATGGGACGGCGAGGCCTTCCGCGTCTACGGACGACGGACCACCGATGCCGACTATTTCTTCATCGCGGAGGTGACCAGTTGCGCCGAGGGCGAATGCGTCTACCGCGACATCAACGTGAGCCCCGACCGCACCTACGAGTACTACGTGGCCGCCGCGGACCCGGAGACGGGCGAGGAGAGCGCCAGTGACTGGTCCGTCGAGGTCTTCGTGCCGTTCCCCGTTCCTCCACCGGTCCCGGACGGCGTCGAGGCCGTCGCGCTGGACAACGCCGTGTACCTCCGCTGGAGCGAGAACTCGGCCGCGGATGAGGAGTTCGCCGCATGGCGGGTCTACTACTCCGGCGGCGACGGCGACCAGTACCTGGGCGACACCGATTCACCGGGGTTCATCGACCTGCTGGCTGAAAACGGGAGTACCGCGACCTACTATGTCACCTCCATCGACCACCATGGCCACGAGAGCGACGCGAGCGGGTTCGTCGAGAGTACGCCGCGACCCGACTACACGAGCGAGATCATGTACCCCTATCAGTCGAAACCGGAGGCCTCCGGATTTCGCTTCCGGGAGACGGATGCCGTGGAAGCGGTCATGGACGGGGACGATCCCGACCGCCACTTCAGTATCGAGGTCGACTCCGACGGGCTGTGGTTCGTGGCCGGGCCGGGAGCCTACATCCATCCCACCCGCCGAGCCACCTCGGCGCTGAAGTGCGGACCCGGGGCGGATCCGGACTGCACGTCGTGGGAAGAGGCGCCGACATCGGGGTACGGCTCCTCGGACGTTCGCCTGGAGGGCGGTTACACCTACATGTTCCATGTTCCGGGTGACGACGGCGAGATGCGGTACGGCGCCGTGCGAACCTCACACTCCGGCGGCTGCCAGGAGGGCTACATCATCATCTTCGACTGGGCATACCAGACGCAGGCGGGCAATCCCCAGCTGTCGCTCGCGGGCGGATCGGAGGGCCTGTAGAGGCACCTGCGGCGGGCGGCGCCGCGCCGCTGGTCGAGGCCGTTCCGAACTTCAGCGAAGGCCGGGACGCGGGCTTCGTCTCCGCGGTTGCCGGGGCGTTCGCCCGGACGGGGTGCGAGGTGCTGCACACCACCCGGGATCCCGATCACAACCGATGCGTGGTGACCGTCATCGGCGGCCCCGATCAGGTGGAGGACGGGGCGGTGGCGGCCGCCCGCATCGCCCTGGAGCGGATCGACATGCGCGTCCACCGGGGCGTGCATCCGCGGGTGGGCGCGCTGGATGTGCTGCCCTTCGTGCCCCTGCGTGCCATGGAGATGTCCCGGGCGGTCGCGCTGGCTCGCCGCGCGGCCGCGCGGATCGGCCGCCTGGGGATTCCCGCCTACTACTACGGCTGCGCCTCCGAACCCGCCGGCCGGACCCTGGCCTCCATCCGGCGGGGCGGCTTCGAGGCGCTCGTGCCGAGGGCCGCGGCGGGCCGTGCGGAGGCCGATGTCGCCGGGCTGGCTAGGGACGGGACAGCCGCGCACCGCTTTGCGCATCCCACGGCCGGGGCGGCGTGTGTCGGCGCGAGAAGGGTGCTCCTGGCGTGGAATGTGGACATCGAGGGAGTTGCCCTCGTGAACGTCAGGCGGATCGCGGCAACCATCCGCGAGGCGGACGGGGGATTCCGGGGACTCCGGGCCATGGCGGTGTTCCTCGCGGAGCAGAGCCGTACACAGGTGTCCATGAACCTTGAGACGCCGGAGACGACGGATCCGATGGAGGTGTTCGAGGCGATCGAGCGCGATGTGACGCGCCGGGGTGGACGCGTGGTCGGCACCGAGGTCATCGGACTGGTGCCCGACTCCGTTACGGACACGGTGGCCCGGACAATGGGCATTCGGGACTGGTCGCGGGACCGGATCCTGGGTCGCCGGGTTGACGCGTGGGTGGCGGCCGGCGGCGGGAGGTAGCGGGGGAATCCAACGCCCGTGGCGGCCGTCCCGGCGGCCGGCTCCTGCCCGAATGTGGCCTTTCCGCCTCCGGATGCTAGATTTCCTCCGGCAAAACGTCCCCCCGATCCCGCACATGACGAAGACAACCACGGCTCCCCGGAGGGCCACCCAAGGCCTCCCCGGGATACAGGCACCGGTGAGAGACCGGCTCGAACTCATGCTTGACGAGCTGCGCGGGATCGCGGTGTCGGATTTCTCGATGATCGAGGAGGTCAACGACTACCTCCTCAATGTCCCCGGCAAGCTCTTTCGGCCCACGCTGCTGCTGCTCGCCAGCGACGTGGGCGAGGAATCCTCCGAGGAGGCCGTGACCCTTGCGGCCGTCGTCGAGCTGGTCCACATGGCGACGCTCGTGCACGACGACGCCGTGGACCATTCGGTGCTGCGGCGCGGGATGCCGACGGTGAATTCAATGTGGACGCACCAGATCGCCATCATCATGGGCGACTATCTGTACAGCCGCGCCGTGACCGAATTGGCGAGGATCGGCGATCTGGACGCGATGAGGGTTCTGGCATCGGCCGCCAACACGATGAGCGTGGGCGAGATGCGGCAGCTGCTCTCCTACGACGACATCTCGTTCTCCGAATCCGAGTACTACCGTCTCATCGCGGCCAAGACCGCGTCGCTCATTTCGGCGGCCTGCGAGATGGGGGCGCTGGCGGGAGTTCCGGCGAACCGCGTCGCGCTCAGGCGCTTCGGGCACTTCCTCGGCATGGCGTTCCAGATCGCCGACGACATGCTCGACTACGCGGGCAGCGAGGACGTCACCGGCAAGCCGGCCGGCCTGGATCTACGCGAACGGAAGGTTACGCTGCCTCTTGTGGGTGCACTCCGGGAGATGTCCCCGGCCGAAGTCGACCAGGTTCGGCACCTCTTCACGCTCGTCGAGCCGGGCGACGACGAGATCCACGGCGCAATCGAGCTGGTCCGCCGCAACGGCGGACTCCAATACGCGAGGACGAAGGCCAGGGAATACGCGGATTCGGCGCTGGCCGAGCTTGCCCGCCTGACGCCGGGACCGGCGCTCGACGCCCTCGCCGAGTCCGTCGTCTACGTGGTCGACCGTTCGAGGTAGAAGCGATGGAGTCCAACTATCGGCGGAACATCACGCGAGGGCTGTGGACCCTGGTATGCGGACTGATTCTGGGCGGGCTTCTCACCCTTCTGGTCGAGATGCTCCCCGGGAGCGCGGCGCGTTCGTTCCTGACCGCCTCCGTCAGGGCATCGTTCGGTCCCTTCTCCGTCGATCTCGTCGCCGTGGCATTCACCATCGGTCCGGTGTCCTTCGTGCTGAACGTGCTCACGCTGGTGGGAATCGCCATCGTGGCGTTCGTGGTGCGGTCCTGGCTGTAGACGCCCTCTCCCGGGTGGGCTGACCGTCGACGCCCGGCGGACTGCTCCGTGCCCGCACGCGTCCGAACGCCATGCCCGCGGACGCCGCTTGCAACACCCCCGTGCCCGCACACGCCCGAACGCCCTGCCCGTGGACGCCGCTTGCAACACCCCCGGGCCCGCACGCGTCCGAACGCCATGCCCGC
Source organism: Gemmatimonadota bacterium (assembly GCA_028873845.1). GTDB lineage: Bacteria > Gemmatimonadota > Gemmatimonadetes > Longimicrobiales > Gaopeijiaceae > Bin94. Next base: position 18,461 of record JAPPNO010000044.1, read on the forward strand.
GGACGCCGCCCGAATGCCCCCGGGCCTGCGCGCGCCCCCCGGGACCCCCCGTTTTCGTTGGCGAGAGGTTCGGAAACGGTTAGGTTGTTGATCCAACCGGTCCCGGGCGGTTCCGAAGAGCGTTTCTCCGGAACCCTCCCGGACACAAGGAGGTCGCGGATATCATGCCTTTCAATCTCGGTATCCTGGAGATGGTCGTCATCTTCCTCGTCGTGCTGCTCCTCTTCGGGGCCAAGCGGCTCCCCGAGATCGGCACTTCGCTGGGGAAGGGGATCCGGGAATTCAAGTCTTCCGTCCGGGAGATCGAAACCTCGGTCCGGAAGGAGGCGGAGTTGCAGCCGCCCCGGGAAGACGCATCGGCGGGCCAGGCCTCCGAAGCGGGGGAAAAGGCAGCGCCTCGCCGGCTCACCCCGGGCTGAACCCGGGGAGCCCCGCTGCCGGCTGGTCGGCAGGTGGCCGATAGCCGGGCGGTCCGGTAGTGCGGCCGGGTTCGCCGCCCGTCCGGGTCCGCCGGGTCAGAAGATTCCGGGCATCTGAATCCGGTTTGCGTCCTCGGGCGGGTTGAGCACCTCGTCACGCCGGTCGACGATATCGGCATCCGCCCGCAGTGCCTCGATCCACTCCGTGAGCCTCTGTTCACGGATCGCGGCCAGCAGCTGCAAGCGCTGAATGTCGATCTGGCCTGCCCATTCCAGGCTGTCGGCGGCCTCCGAGCCGGTGCGTTCGATCACGAAGACGTTCTGGTTTGCCTGAACGGCGTCCGAGACCTCGCCGATCTCCAGTCCGAAGGCGGTTCCCACGGCCGCGTTGTACTGTCCCAGCCCCGACACGAACCCGGTCCGGGTGAAGGGGCCCGCGTCGCGCAATTCAAGCCCCAGCTCCCGCGCGACTCCGGCAAAGGGACGGCCGCCATGGACCTGTTCGGCCAGATCCCGAGCCTCGTCCATCGCCACCCCGACCTTCTTCAGCGTGCCGATCTCGGCCCGGATGGCCGTCTCGGCCTCCTCCTGTGTGAGGTAGTGCGACTCGTCCACCGAGATCAGCTCCATGGCATAGAATGCCACGCGGTTCTCATACACCAGGCTCACCTCGCCCGGCTCCGTCAACGGATCGAAGGCCCACTCACCGCCGTCCGCCACGTCTCCCGCCACCGGCACGAACGCATAGTTCTCGAGGAATTCGACGGTGTCCGCCTCGAGTCCCAGCTCGATGGCCGCCTCGGTGAGTGCCATGGATTCCCCCAGTTCCTCCAGGGAGTCGGCCATGGTGTAGAGTTCGATCTCGGAGTCCTCGGAGCGCTCGAACGGCAGCAGGATGTGCCGGGCCTGGGCCGAATCGCGCGCCCAGCGCTGCGAAACCTCGACCAGGTGAACGCCGAAGCTGGTGCGCACCGGCTCGGCGACCCGGTTGAGGCGCGCCGCGAACACCACGGAATCGAAGGCGGGCACCATCCTGTCCTTGACGAAGACTCCCAGGTCTCCGCCTTCGGACGCGGTGGTCTCGTCCGACGATTCGGTCCGCGCCACCTCGGCGAAATCCGCTCCGTCGAGGATCTCCTGCCGGAGCTCTTCGGCTCTGGCGAGGACGGCCGCGGTGTCCGCCGGGGTGGGTGTCTTGGAGATGGCCACCGTGATGACGCGTGCGGTCGCGGGGACGAAGTAGTCCTCCCGGTTCTCATCGTAGTAGTCGCGGACCTCGTCGTCCGTGATCTCGAACTGCTCGTCGGATACCCGCACCAGCGGGTCGAAGGCGACGAATCGCACGGTGGCCGTCTCGTTCTGGGTCCTGTACGTGGTCCAGAGGTCGTTCTCGGAGATATAGAGACCCGATCCCACCTGCCGCAGCAGCTTGGCGCGCGGGATGACCGTCCGGTAGTAGCCCTCCAGCTCCCTCAGCTGGTCGGTGGTGAGCGCCGAGAGGTACCGCTGGTACTTGGTGAGGTCGAACTGGCCGTCCGTATGAAGCTCGGGGTTGCTCATCAGCAGCGGCGGCGGGCTGAAACGCGCCGCAGTCAGAATCTCCTCGTCGGTGACGACGATCCCTCGCCGATCGAGCTCCTGCTCGATCAGGATGTTGTCGACCATCTCGTCCCAGGCCTGGTCCTCCAGCTGCGAGTTCTGGGCGCCGGTGATCGGTTCCTCCTGGATCTCGGCCGTCTGGTTGTAGAGATTCTGGTAGGTGCGGAAGTAGTCGTCGTACAGGACCGGTGTGCCGTTGACCCGCCCGATCTCACCCAGGGATCCCGTCGACTGGCCCGTAATGTCCATCCCCCATTCGAAGAACATGAGCCCCCCGAAGGCGATCGCCACGAGGATCATGATCCACTTCGTGCTCTTGCGCAGTTGCTGCATCATCGCTGGTGTTTCCTCCTTGTCACGGAAGCTGACTGCCCGCTAACCTACCGCGAACAGCGGTTTCAAGGAACAGGGGCGCGGCCGCGGGGGGCACGGCGCCGGCCTCCCGGAAATCCGCCGGCCCCATGCAGCCGAACCACCTCTCCGGAAAGGACCGATCGTGAGAATCGCCGTTGTCCACGGCCCCAACCTGAACCTGCTCGGAGTGCGCGAACCCGAGGTCTACGGTTCCGCGACGCTGAACGAGGTGGACGGGGCGCTGGAGCGCCTCGCCGGCGAACTCGGCATCGAGGTGGAGTGCCTTCAGTCCAACTGCGAAGGCCGTATCCTGGATTTCCTTGCCGATGTGCGCGAGCGGGCGGATGGGGTGGTGATCAATCCGGCCGGGCTGGGTCACACTTCGGTGGCACTCCTCGACGGGCTTCTGGCGATTTCCCGGCCCTTCGTGGAGGTGCACCTCAGCAACCCGGCGGCCCGCGAATCGTTCCGCCACCGCTCGCTCCTCACGCCGGCCGCGGTGGGGGTGGTCGCCGGTTTCGGGGTTGACAGCTATCTTTCGGGGCTTCGCTGCCTGCACAACCATCTGTGCCGGCACCGGGTCCCGGGAGCGTAACCGCGCCACCGGCCCCTGCGCCGGGGATACCCGGGCCCGCCACTGCTCCAAGAGGAGATCCATCGCAAGCCAATGGCCAGCACCGCCGACTTCCGAAACGGAATGGTCCTGGAAATAGACGGGGCGCTGTGGACCATCACGTATTTTCAGCACGTCAAGCCCGGCAAGGGCGGCGCCTTCGTGCGCACCAAGCTCAAGAACGTCCTTTCGGGCGCGGTTGTGGACCGCACCTACCGCGCCGGGGAGCGGGTGACGAGCGTGAGGCTGGAGCGGCGCCCCGTCGACTTTTCGTATACCGACGGCGACCTGTTCTATTTCATGGACCAGGAGACCTACGACCTCATCCCCATCAGCGGCGACATGCTCGGAAAGGGCCAGTTGAGGTACCTCAAGGAGAACATGGAGTGTGAAGGACTGGTTCACGACGGCACCGTGATCAGCGTCGAGCTGCCCGCCTTCGTCGAGCTGGAGGTCACCGAGACGGACCCCGGCTTCAAGGGCGACACCGCCCAGGGAGCGACCAAGCCGGCCACGCTGGAGACCGGCGCGGTCGTGAATGTGCCCCTCTTCATCGAAACCGGCGACGTGCTGAAGATCGACCGCCGCGAGGACAAATACCTGACCCGGGTGAGTGGATGATCGATATCGATTTTGTGGAGTCCCTGATCCGGATGCTGGACGAGTCCTCCCTCGACAACCTGGAGATCAGGCGGGGAGGCACGCGCATCCGGCTTTCCAAGTCCGCGGGCGGCAACGCGGCCGCCTCCATATCGCCGGCCAACAACGCCGCGCCCGATGCCGCGCCGGCCGTTGCCGCGGCACCACCGCTGGAGGAACAGGCGCCGTCTCCGCCGGCCGGGCCCACCTCCGCCGACCTGGTGGAGGTCACCTCGCCCATGGTGGGGACCTTCTACCGGGCTCCCTCGCCCGAGGCGGCTCCGTACGTCGAGGCGGGGAGCACGGTGGCGGCGGGCGACGTGCTCTGCGTCATCGAGGCCATGAAGCTCATGAACGAGCTCGAGTGCGAGGCTGCCGGCCGGATCGTCGAGATCTGCGTCGACAACGCGGAACCGGTCGACTTCGGCCAGGTGCTCTTCCGGGTCGACCCCGCGTAAGACAGCCGTCCTGCCAGAGCCCGTGTTCTCCAAACTCCTGATCGCGAACCGGGGCGAGATCGCGCTCAGGATCGTGCGCGCCTGCCGGGAGCTGGACATCGCCACAGTGGCCGTGTACTCGGAGGCCGACCAGGAGTCGCTGCACGTGCGCTTCGCCGACGAGGCCGTGTGCATCGGGACGGCGCAGGCGGCGGACTCGTACCTGAAGGTCTCGCGCATCGTGGCCGCCGCCGAGATCACGGGGGCGGAGGCCGTTCACCCCGGCTACGGGTTCCTGGCCGAGAACGCCGAGTTCGCGGAGATCTGCGAGCGCTCGGATCTGGTCTTCGTGGGGCCGACCCCGGACCAGATCCGCACCATGGGCGACAAGGCGGTGGCACGGGAGACGATGCGCGCGGCGGGGGTGCCGCTGGTTCCCGGTTCGGACGGTATCGTGGACGACGAGGAGGAGGCGCTGGAGCGGGCCCGCGAGATCGGGTTCCCGGTCATGATCAAGGCGACGGCGGGGGGCGGGGGTAAGGGGATGCGCATCGCCGACGACGAGGGGTCGTTCCGGCGGCACTTCACGGCGGCGCGGACCGAGGCGGGGGCGGCCTTCGCGGAGGCCGGCGTGTACCTGGAGAGGTGCCTGATCCGGCCCCGGCACATCGAGTTCCAGGTCTTCGGCGACCGGCATGGCCGGGTGGTGCACGTGGGCGAGCGCGACTGTTCGATCCAGCGCCGCCACCAGAAGCTCGTCGAGGAGGCGCCTTCGCCCGGGCTGTCCGCGGAGCTTCGCGAGAGGATGGGCGAGGCGGCGGTCGCGGCGGCGCGCGCCATCGACTACGTCGGTTCCGGCACGGTGGAGTTCCTGCTCGACCCCTCGGGCGAGTTCTACTTCATCGAGATGAACACGCGCATCCAGGTCGAGCACACGGTCACCGAGGTGGTCACCGGGCTGGACCTCGTCAAGGAGCAGATCCGGGTCGCGGCGGGCGAGCCTCTGTCGTTCCCGCCGGGTCCCCACGCGCCGCGCGGCCACGCCATCGAGTTCCGCATCAACGCGGAGGATCCGTCGCGCGGCTTCGCGCCCGCCCCGGGGACGATCACCACCTTTCACCAGCCCGGCGGTCCCGGCGTGCGCGTGGACACCCACGTCTACTCGGGGTACCGGGTCCCGCCCTACTACGACTCGCTGATCGCCAAGCTGATCGTCTGGGGGAACACGCGGGAGGAGGCGGTGGTGCGTGGCCGCGAGGCACTGGAGTCGTTCGTCGTCGAGGGGATCCCGACCACCATCGGCTACCTGTCGCGGATCACGCGCGACGCCCACTTCCGCGCCGGCGAGGTGGATACCGGGTTCGTGAAACGTTTCACAAGCGGCCCGGAGGCCTGAGGCGGCCCGCATGAGGGTCGATGTCCATTTCACGCCGGACGAGGTTCGCGCGGACGACCTGGCCGGCGCCACGGCGGTGGTCATCGACGTGGTGCGCGCCACTTCCTGCATCGTCGAGGCGATCGCGAACGGGGCCCGGGCCGTGCATCCGGCCGTCTCGGTCGAGGAGGCGGCCGCGCTGCGGGCCACCCTGAACGGCCGTGGCCGGCGGCCTCTGCTGTGCGGCGAGCGCGGCGGTCTGCGCATCGAGGGCTTCGATCTGGGCAACTCCCCGGCCGAGTTCACGGAGGCGGCCGTGGGCGGCCGTAGCCTGGTGATGACCACCACGAACGGCACGCGTGCGTTCGCGGCCGCCAGCCGGGCCGGGCGCGTGCTGGCGGCCTCGTTCCTCAACCGGAGCGCGGTGGCCGGCGCGGTGCGGGAGGACGACGCGGTCGCGATCGTATGCGCGGGCAAGGAGGGCCGGTTCTCGCTGGACGACGCGGTGTGCGCGGGACACATCGTGCGTGCGCTGCTGGACCGGCCGGGTACCCGGGTTGCGCTTGCCGACGGCGCCGCGGCGGTGCGCGACCTGGCCGCCGTGCACGACATCTCGGCCGGGATGCTTGCGGGCACGGCCGCGGGCCGGGCGCTGGTGGATGTGGGGCTCGGCGCCGACCTGGCCCTGTGCGCAAGGGCCGACAGGCATCAGATTGTACCCATGATGAAAGATCGCGTGATCACGGCCCCGCGAGGATAGCAGCCCGTGGCAGCCCCGCGCGGTGGACGAAGGGCGGCGAAGGGAGCGGCGTCCCGGAAGCGCGCCGCGGCGAAGAAACGCCCACGAGGGCCGAAGAAGCCGGCGGCGCAGCGAATGCGCCAGCGCCGGGTGCTGGCAGCCGCGACGGCCGTGCTGGCCTTTCTGGTTGCGGCGGCACTCTTCCCGTTGCAGTGGCTGGGCTTCTTCCCGGAGGGCAACCCGGTGGGCAGCGCGGGTGACGCCGTGAATGTCCGGCTCCTGGCGGCATTCGGGATCGGGGTTGCCGCGGTTCCGCCGGCGATTCTGGCCGCGGCCGCCTCGGTGGGCGGGTGGTGGGCGCCCGCGCGCCGGAAGAGCCTGTGGATCGTGGCCGGGGCACTCCTCGTGCTGCTTCCCGTTTCGGCCTTTCTGGCAGGGGCGGGAGACACGGCCAGCGGCTTTGTCGGGACGTTCCTCGGTACGCCGTTGCGCGGTACGGCCGGGTGGCTGGGCGGCTGGGTGGCCGTGGGTGTGGCGGCGGCGGCGGCCTGGGCGGCGGCCTTCACCTTCAACCCGCTGGCCGCGCCGGGCAGGGCGGCCGCGAGGGTGTTGCGCGGTGCGGGGCTGGGGATTCGCGCGACGGGGGTGGCGGCGCGGCGGTGGGGTGGAGTGCGGCTGGAGCGGCGGGCGGCGAAGCGAAAGGCCGGGCTGGACCGGGCCGCCGCCGAACAAACCCCTGAAACGGCCGATCCAGCGACCACCGTACCCGTTACGGATTCCGTCACGCCGGACACGGACCCGGCCCTCTCCCCCCAACCCCTCAACCCCGACATCCCCTCCACCCCCGACCTCCTCCCCGAGGACCACCTCCCGCCCCCCGACTACCCGCTTCCCGCGCTGGAGCTCCTGCGCGCCCCCCAGCGCGGCAGCCGCCTGGGCATGGAGCGCGAGCTGGACCGCCTGGGCGAGGTGCTCGTCGACACGCTCATGACCTTCAAGATCAGCGGCGAGATTTCGGGACGCACCACCGGCCCCGCGGTCACCCGCTACGAGGTGGTCCCGGCGGCGGGCGTGAAGGTCAACCGCATCGCGAACCTGGACGCGGACCTCGCTCTGGCCATGAAGGCGCGGAGCGTGCGCATCGTCGCCCCGATCCCCGGCAAGGGCGCCGTGGGCGTCGAGATTCCGAACCCGCGCACCGAGATCGTCCGCCTGCGCGAGATCCTGGAGGCGCCCCTCTTCGCACGGTCGCGCGGCCTGCTACCCCTCGCGCTCGGCAAGGACCTGACCGGCAGGCCCTTCGTCGCCGACCTGACGAAGATGCCCCACGCGCTCATCGCCGGCGCCACGGGTTCGGGCAAGTCCGTGTGCCTGAACACGATCATCACCAGTCTCGTGTACCGGCACGCGCCCGACCGTCTCCGCCTCCTCCTCATCGATCCGAAGATGGTGGAGCTCTCCGCGTACGCCGACCTTCCCCACCTGCGCCACCCCGTGGTGACCGACCCCAGGGACGCCGCCGTGGTCCTCAAGTGGGCGGTCATGGAGATGGAGCGCCGGTACGGCCTGCTGAGCGCGAACGGCGTGCGGTCCGTGCAGGAGTTCAACGAGCGCCTGGAGCAGGGGAAGGAGATGAAGCTGGCCACGCCCGACGGTCCCGAGGAGGACGGGGACCGCTGGCGCTACAAGGAGGGGCCGCTTCCCTGGATCGTGGTGGTCGTGGACGAGCTGGCCGATCTGATGATGACGGTGCAGGCCGAGGTGGAGAAACCGCTCACGCAACTGGCGCAGAAGGCGCGCGCCATCGGCATCCATCTGCTTGTGGCGACCCAGCGTCCCAGTGTTAATGTGATTACTGGACTGATCAAAGCCAACTTCCCGTGCCGCATAGCGTTCCGCGTCGCATCGAAGACCGATTCACGCACCATTCTGGACCAGAACGGCGCCGATTCGCTCCTCGGTTCGGGGGACATGCTCTTCCTCCCGCCGGGCCACAGCGAACCCGTGCGCATGCAGGGAGCCTTCATCTCCACCGACGAGACGGAGGCCCTGATGGGGTGGTACCGGGAGCAGGCCGGCACGCTGGAGGCGCTCAAGGCCAGGGTGAGGAGCGACGAGGGCGACATCCTGGAGGTCGTGAAGGCAATGGAGGGTGAGGACGGAGACGGCGGCGACGGCGTCATCCGGGGCGACTGGGACCCGCTATTCCGCCAGGCCGCGGAGGCGTGCATTCACCAGAAGGCCGGATCCACGTCTCTGCTGCAGCGGCGGCTGCGGATCGGGTACGGCCGGGCCGCGCGGATCGTGGACCAGCTGCACGATGCGGGGGTGCTGGGTCCTCCGGATGGGTCGAAGCCCAGGGAGGTGCTCGTCATGATGGCGGAGCTGGACGAGATATGTCCGGTGTGACGGCGTGGGCCGCCGGCAGTCCGTGGATAAGGCCCCGCGAGCCCCGAGAGCCGGGGGGATTTTGTCCACGGGCTGCCAGAAACCGGCGCGCCGAGAGCGGATGGCCGGCGCCATTGCGCCCGCGAGATCGCCCTCGCCATCGCGGAATCGTCACCTTCGTCGCGGCCGCGTGGCTGGTCGTGCCCGGTCCCGCCGTGGCCCAGGAGACCGCTGCGGCCCTGCGGGCCATGGAAAGCGCCGCCGACCGGTACCGCGAGGTCAGCGCCATGTGCGCGGATTTCGAGCAGGTGATCGACGTGCGCCTCGCGCGGCGAACGATCGAGAGCGAGGGCCGCGTCTGCCAGCAGCGCCCCAACCTCTTCTCCATGCGGTTCACCGATCCGCCGGGCGACATGGTCATCTCGGACGGCACGCACTTCTGGGTCTACTACCCAAGCATCGACGAGGAGCAGGTCATGCGCCATCCGGCGGCGGAGACCCCGGGGCGCCACGACTTCTTCCGCGAGTTCCTGGAGGATCCGGCGGGCAAGTACACGGCTGGGGACGGGGGGACCGAGCTGGTGAACGGCCGGGATTGCCGCGTCGTGTCCCTGACGCCGCGCGCGGGGGCGTCCTACCGGCGCGCGCGCCTCTGGCTGGACACGCGGAATCACCTCATCCGGCGGCTGGAACTGCACGAGGAGAGCGGCAACGTGCGGACGGTGACGCTGAGCAACGTGGACCTCTCGCCGGTGCCGGACCCCGGTCTCTTCACCTTCGAAGTGCCCGAGGGAGCGCGGGTCAGGGGGGCGCCGCCGGACGCCGGCGAGCCACCGGGAACCCCGGAATCGCCGGCACGACCGGTCCCCCCGGCCTCCCCATGAGACTCCGCACCCGCGAGCTGCCGGTCTTCCCGGTGGCGGCCGGCCCGGTGCGGCCCGGCGTCGATCCCGGCGTACGCGCGGTCGATCCCCGCTCCTTCGACATCGGCCCCGAGGACGGGCCGCGCCTGGGTCTCGTCACCCTGGGGTGCGACAAGAACACGGTCGACTCGGAGCACATGATGGCCGCCCTGGCCGCGGCCGGCGCGCGCGTCACCAGCGACGTGGAGAACGCGGACGTGGTGGTGGTGAACACCTGCGGCTTCATCGACGCGGCCAAGGAGCAGTCCATCGACACGATCCTCAACGCCTGCGCGCTGAAGGAGCGCGGCCGGGTGAAGGCGGTGGCCGCCGTGGGGTGCATGGTGCAGCGCTACCGCGACGACCTGGAACGGGAGATCCCGGAGGTGGACCTCTTCCTGGGCATCGCCGAGATGTCGCGCCTGGTGCCGGAGCTCCGGGCGCGCGGGCACATCCCCGACGGCTTCGTACACAACATGGAGCGCCCGCTGCGGATCCTGGCCACGGAGACGCCCCACGTCTCCTTCCTCAAGATCAGCGAGGGGTGCGACCACCGCTGCGCCTTCTGCGCCATCCCGCACATGCGGGGCCTCCACCGCTCGGCCGACCTGGACAGCCTGGTGGCCGAGGCCCGCGGGCTGGGGGAGCAGGGGGTGCGCGAACTCAACATCGTCTCGCAGGACACCACCTGGTACGGCCGCGACCTCTGGCGCCACGACCGCTCCGCCCCGCTGCTGCAGGACCTCCTGGAGGCGCTGCTCGACGGGACCGGGGTCGAATGGTACCGGCTGCTCTACATGTACCCGTCGGGGATCACCCCCGCGCTGGTCTCGCTGCTCGCGCGGGAGCCCCGGCTGCTGCCGTACCTGGACATGCCCCTGCAGCACGGCAGCGACCGCGTGCTCGCCCGCATGCGCCGGCCGGAGCGGCAGCGGACGGTGCGCGAACGGGTGCGCCGGCTGCGCGCCGAGATCGAGGACCTGACGCTGCGCACCACCGTCATCGTGGGCTTCCCCGGCGAGACCGACGGGGACGTCCGCATCATGCTGGATTTTCTCGAGGAGATCCGTTTCGACCGTCTGGGGGCTTTCGCGTACTCGATCGAAGAGGGGACGGCCGCGGCGGAGATGCCCGGCCAGGTGCCGGACGAAGTGAAGGCGGAACGGCTGGAGATGGTGATGGAGCGGCAGCGCGAGATCTCGTGGGAATCCAACCAGGCGTGGGTGGGGCGCCGCGCCGAGGTGCTGGTGGACTCGCTGAATCCGGGCGAAAACGGGCACGATGCGGTGGGCCGCACCGGAGGCCAGGCCCCCGAGGTGGACGGGCGGACGTACCTGACCGGTGCCGCTTCGGTTCGCCCGGGTGATATCGTTGAAGTGGAGATTGTGGACGCCGGCGACTACGACCTGACAGGGAGGCCGACAGCATGAAGGAGGGCGACCGCGGCAAGGTGCGCATCGGGGTGATCGGCACGGGTGCGATCTGCCAGCTCATGCACCTCCCGATCCTCTCCGAGCGGCGCGACGTGGAGGTGGCGGCGGTCGCCGACCTGGACGACCTGAAGGCGCAGAGCGTCGCCCGCCGCTTCGGGGTGGGCAGGGTGCTCGACGACGACGCGCTGGTGGCCGACGACGAGATCCAGGGGGTGGTGATCAGCGCTCCCAGCTTCGTGCACGAGAGCCTGGCCAGAGCGTGTCTGAAGGCAGGAAAACACTCGCTCGTGGAGCGTCCCCTGGCGCTGTCGGCGGGTGGCGTGCGGTGGATCATGAAGGCCGCCGGGGAGGCGGGACGGGGCGTGATCCTGGGAATGGCGCACCGGTATCAGCCGAATGTGCGCGCGCTCCGGTCGGCGATCGCCGATGGGGTGCTGGGGAAGGTCGGTTCGGTTCGGGTGACGTGGCTCAACCGTGCGGTGCGCCGTCCGCGCGGGGGGTGGCGGCGGCGGGCGCTGGAGTCGGGGGGCGGAGCGCTGATGGATCTGGGAGTACCCGCGCTCGACCTGGCGCTGTGGACCATGGGATACCCGGAGGTGGCGCGCGTCTCGGCGATGACCCCGGGAGACGGCTTCGACGTCGAGGAGGAGGCGCATCTGTACGCGGTCACGCGGGACGGTGTCGCGGTCTCGCTCGCGGCGAGCTGGCGTCTTCACGGCCCTGACGACCGCCACCAGCTCGAAGTGCTCGGGTCGGAGGGATCGGCGGTGCTGCTGCCGTTGTCGATCCACCGCGAAGTGGCGGGGCGCACCGTCGACGCAACACCCCGCTACCCCACCCCGCGCGGCGGCGAGACCCTGTTCACCAATGGATTCCGGCGGCTTCTGGACCACTTCGTGGCGGTCGTGGCGGGACGGGTGGAGGCGCCTCCACCGGCCGAGCAGGCCGCGCTGATGGATCTCGTCGAGGCCGCCTACGAATCGGCGCGAAAGGGCCGCGAGGTCGAACTGGCGACCTGATGGCGACCGGCCGGCCGCGTGGAGGGGGTGGGGTCCTCCTGGCGGTCGCCTCGGGTGTGGCGATCGGCGCGACCTTCTCTCCTTTCGGGGGTCCGGTCCTGCCATTCCTGGCCTTCGCGCCGCTGGCGATGGCGCTCGCGCCCGGCCGGTCCGGCTCCGCGCCCGCCGGCCCCGCCGCCCCGTTCGTGCACGGGTTCCTGGCGGCCGCCACCGCTCACGCGATCGGCCTGTACTGGATGGTGCCGGCCCTGGCCTGGAGGACACGGCTGGCGGTGCCGGTCTATCTGCTCGTCGTGGCCATGCTCGGGGTACTGGGGGGTGCGGCCTGTGCGGGTGCACTGGCGCTCCACCGCCGGAGGAGGTGGCCGCTGCCGGTGGCCCTGGCGGCCTGCTGGACGGGGTTCGAGTGGGCGGCCACGCACGTGCCGGGCGTGTCGTATGCGTGGCTGAACGCGGGGGGTTCGCTGGGGTGGCATCCGTCGGCGGCCGCGGGGGTCGAGGTGCTGGGCGCGCGCTTCCTCACGTTCTGGACGGTGGCGGTGGGGGGTGGCGTGGGGGTGATCGGGCTGAGGCTCGGCAAGGCCGGCGCCACCGCGCTGGTGCGTCCGGCGGTCCTGTTGTCGGTTGTGGCCGGGGTGCCCCTGGTGGCGGGTCAGCTGCGCCAGCGGACGTTCGAGGGAGGCGACGTGGCCGCGACGGTGGCGGCGGTGCAGGCGGGGCACGGCGGGGGCGGCGCGGAGGGGGCGGCCGCGCTGGAACGGTGGCTCGAACCCCTTCGCGAACTGCGGGTGGCGCGTCCCTTCGATGTGGCCGTCTTCCCGGAGCGCTTCCTGGCCGCCCCTCTCGGCGACCGGGAGGACGGCACGGCCCTGCCCATGACGCTGCGGGTCGCGGACTTCGCCGGGGCGCTCGGTGCGGCCACGCTGGTGGGGGCGCTCGACATCGAGCCCGCGGAGAACGGTCGCGACACCGTCTGGTACAATGCGGCCTTCGTTCAGCCGGCGGGCGGCGCGCTCTCTCGGGCGTACCGCAAGGACCGCCTGGTACCCGGCCTGGAAAACACGGCGGTCCCGGAGGGCGCATTCGGGCTCACCAGCCGCGGGTACGGGCGGGGCCGGGACCCGCGACCGCTTCCCCTGGGCGGCGGAGCGGTAGGCGCGATGGTGTGTTACGACTCGGCATACGGCCCGACGGCGCGGGCCCTGGTGCGCCGCGGTGCCGAGTGGCTGGCCGTGCTGTCCAACGACGACTGGCTGGATCCGGACAAGCCCTTCCGCGCCACGTGGGCGTACTGGCAGCACGCGACGCATGCGCGGCTGCGGGCGATGGAGAACCGGGTCTCGGTGGTCCAGGTGGCCGCGACCGGGCACACCTTTGCCGTATCGCCCGGGGGCCGGGCATCCGCCTCCGCGCTGGAGGCCGGGGAAGAGGGCATCGCGGTCCTGCCGGTGCGGCGCCGGGGCGCCCAGACCCTGTACACCCGGCTGGGAGACGTGTTGGGACTGGCCTGTTTCGCGGTGTTCGCGCTGGGTGTGGTGGTGGACCAGGCGCGCGGCACACGGGGGCGGCATTCCTGACCGGGACCGGCAGGCTCTATCTTCAGAGTCGGCTTCGATCCGGCTCGGCCGAGGCCCTTCCCCCTTCCACCCGGGACCATGGAGACCGTCATCGACCCCCGCCTGGCGCAACGCGTCGCCGAGACCGAGGAACGCTTCCGCGCCGTGGAGCGGCAGCTCTCGGACCCGGACGTGGTCCGCAACCCGGACCGGCTGCGCGAGCTCGGCCGGGAACGCGCGGCGCTGGCCGGAGCCGTGGAGTCGGGCCGGGAAGTGCGCGCGGTCGAGGCCGAACTCGAAGGCGCCCGGGAACTCCTCGCCGAATCCACCGACCCGGAAATGACGGAGCTCGCCGAGGAGGAGATTGCGGCGCTGGACGGGCGTCTGGAAGGCGCGGTGGCGCGTTTGCGCGCTGCCCTCATCCCCCCGGATCCCATGGAGGACCGGCCCGCCGTCGTCGAGATCCGCGCCGGGACGGGGGGGGACGAGGCGGCCCTCTTCGGAGCCGATCTGGTGCGCATGTACCGCAGGCTCGCTGAACGGTCCGGCTGGACGGTGGAGCTCATGAGCCTCTCGGAGGGGATCCCGGGCGCGGTCAAGGAGGCGGTCTTCACCGTGCGCGGGAAGGGCGCGTACGGGCGACTGCGCTACGAGTCCGGCGTCCACCGCGTCCAGCGCGTTCCCGAGACCGAGAGCCAGGGGCGCATTCACACCTCGGCCGCCTCGGTCGCCGTTCTGCCGGAGGCGGAAGAGGTGGACATCGAGGTCGACCCGGCCGACCTGCGCGTCGATGTCTTCCGCTCGTCGGGCCCCGGCGGCCAGTCGGTCAACACGACCGATTCGGCGGTGCGCATCACCCATATCCCCACCGACCTGGTGGTCACCTGCCAGGACGAGAAGTCGCAGCACAAGAACAAGACCAAGGCCATGAAGGTGCTGCGTTCGCGCCTCCTGGACCGGGAGATCACGGCCCGCGAGGCGAAGCGGGCGGCCGAACGGAGGTCGCAGATCGGCAGCGGCGACCGGTCGGCCAAGATCCGCACCTACAACTTCCCGCAGAACCGGGTCACCGACCACCGCATCGGGCTGACCCTCTACCGCCTGGGTGACGTGCTCGACGGCGACCTGGAAGAGGTGGTGTCGGCGCTCAGGCTCGCACGCGAAGAGGAGCGGCTTGCGGGGGGTGCGGAGGGCTGATGGCCGCACGGGCAACCGCGCCGGAGCAGCGCGTGTGGACGGTCATGGACGTTATCCGCGCCAGCGGCGAATACCTCGACGGAAAGGGGCTGGAACACGGCCGCCTCGACGCCGAACACCTGCTCGCGCACGTTCTCGGACTGGGTCGCCTTCACCTCTACCTCGATTTCGACCGCCCGCTCACCCCGGCTGAACGGGGGCGCTTCAAACCTCTGCTCCGGCGCAGGGCCGCCCGCGAACCGCTTCAGTACATCCTCGGCACCGCCCCGTTTCGCGACCTCGTCCTCAATGTCGACCGCAGGGTCGCCATCCCCCGCCCGGAGACCGAGTACCTGATCGACGTCCTCCTCCGCGCCGCCGGCGAGGACCGGGTGTTCGCATCCGCGCTGGACGTGGGGACCGGGTCCGGAGCCATCGCGCTGGCGCTGGCCGCGGAAGGGCTGGCCCGTTCGGTGACCGCGACGGACCTTTCGGCTCCCGCCCTCGCCGCGGCGAGGAACAACGCTGCCGCGGCTGGTGTCACGACGATCGACTTCGTGAAGGGGCCCCTGCTGGAGCCCGTGGCCGGGCGGACCTTCGACCTGGTGCTGTCCAATCCGCCCTATCTGAGCGAGAAGGAATGGCGGAGCGCACAGCCCGAGGTGAGGATGTGGGAACCCCGCATGGCCATGGTGGGCGGTGCGGACGGGCTGGAGGTGGTACGGGGGCTGGTGTGTGGTCTGGGCGCCGTTCTGCGCCCCGGGGGATGGGTGGGGCTGGAGCTGGGAAACTCGCAGGCGGAAGCGGTCGTACGCGTGCTGGAGGCGTTGCCCGGCATGGGTTCCGTACGTGCTCATGACGACCTGACCGGCCGACCGCGCTATGTTGTTGCACGAAAGCACTGAGGGATCACGGGCATACCAGGTAGTCTGACGGGAGCGAAACGATGGCGGAGATTCACGAGATGGCGGAGTCGCTGGGCCGGGCCCTGGGGCGGACTGCGGAGTACCGTATGCTGGCCAGCGCAATCGAGAGCGCCGACAACGACCGCGACATGGTGGCTCTGACGAACGAGGTGCAGGGGCTGCAGGAGGTGCTGCGGGCGGCGGCGCAGAAGGGCGACGAGCTTCCGGCGGCCGAGATGGAACAGCTGGAGGCCGCCATGGGGAAGCTGCAGGCCTCTTCGGTCTACCAGAGCGTGGTGGCCGCGCAGGCCAACTTCGACCGGATCATGCACCGGGTGGACGCCTCCATCCAGGAGGGAATACGCAAGGGCGCGGCCTCCCCCATCATCCTGGCCACATGAGCGCCACCGTGTCCGAGAGCCGCGCCACCCCCGCACCACCCCGCCCCCGGAAATCGATCTCCAGCCTGCGCGAGCCGGTCCAGCGCGTCATCGGACCCGTCACCCGGTGGCTCATCCGGCGCCGGGTCCACCCGAACGCGATCACGGTGCTGGGATTCGTCGTGACCGTGGTCGGCGCGGTGATGTTCTCGCAGGACCATGTGCACATCGGGGGAATCCTGATTCTGCTGGGCGGCCTCCTCGACGTCTTCGACGGCAGCGTGGCCAGGGAGTCGGGACTGGCTTCCAAGTTCGGCGCCTTCTTCGACGCGACCCTCGACCGCATCTCCGAGATCGCGATGTATATCGGACTCATGACGCTCTACAACGCCTACCAGCTCGAGTTCGTCGACATCTGGATGATCTACATCATCACGCTGGCGCTCGGCGGTTCGCTCATGGTGAGCTACACGCGGGCCAAGGCCGAGTCCCTGGGGTTCGACTGTTCCGTGGGGCTCATGGAGCGCGGCGAGCGCATCCTCGTGCTGGGCCTCGGCGCGGCCATCTTCGGCCTGGCCTGGGACGGCATGGTTCTGAGTTCGATCATCGTGATCGTGGCGCTGCTGACCAACGCCACGGCCATACAGCGCATGTTCTGGGTCTACAGGCGCGGCACCGGCGTACCTCTCGACGATGGCGGCGACGCCGCCGGAAAGGCATAGATCTTCGTGGACAACACTCCCCGCGTCACCCCGGCCGACGGCAAGGTCGGCGTTCTTCTTCCCGGGCTCGGCGCCGTGGCCACCACGGTCGTCGCCGGCGTCGAGGCGGTCCGGCAGGGGCTCGCCCGGCCCTTCGGCAGCCTCACCCAGATGAACACGGTGCGCCTGGGCAAGCGCACCGAAGAGCGGGCACCTCTCATCCGCGACCTGGTCGACATCGCCGGCCTCGACCAGCTCGTCTTCGGGGCGTGGGATCCCATCCCCGACGACGCCTACGAGAGCTCGGTCAACGCGGGCGTGCTCGACCGCACCACCCACCTGGACCCCATCCGGGGCTTCCTGGAGTCGGTGAAGCCCATGCCGGCGGTCTTCGACACCGCCTACGTCAAGCGGCTGGACGGCCCCAACCGGAAGACCGGCATGAACCGGATGGAGCTGGCCGACGCGCTGCGCGACGACATCCGCCGCTTCAAGGCCGACAACGGCTGCGCGCGCGCCGTGATGATCTGGTGCGGATCCACCGAGGTCTTCCAGCGCTCGGGGCCCGCGCACGCCACCGTCGAGTCCTTCGAACAGGCCATGCGCGACGACGACCCCGCCATCGCCCCCAGCATGATCTACGCCTACGCCGCGATCATGGAGGGCGTGCCCTACGCCAACGGGGCTCCGAACCTGTCGGCGGACGTCCCCGCGCTGGAGGCGCTCGCCCGGGATCGCGCGGTCCCCATCGCCGGCAAGGACTTCAAGACCGGCCAGACGCTCATGAAGACGATCCTGGCCCCCGGCCTGAAGGCCCGGATGCTCGGCGTCAGCGGCTGGTTCAGCACCAACATCCTGGGCAACCGCGACGGAGAGGTCCTCGACGACCCCGAGTCCTTCAAGACCAAGGAGGAGTCCAAGCTGGGGGTTCTCGACTACATCCTGCAGCCGAAGATGTACCCGGAACTCTACGGGGACATCTACCACAAGGTGCGGATCAACTACTACCCGCCCCGTGGCGACGACAAGGAGGGGTGGGACAACCTCGACATCTTCGGATGGCTCGGCTATCCCATGCAGATCAAGGTCGACTTCCTCTGCCGCGACTCGATCCTGGCAGCGCCGATCGTCCTCGACCTGGCGCTCTTCCTCGACCTGGCCGGCCGCGCCGGAATGGGCGGGATCCAGGAGTGGCTCTCGTTCTACTTCAAGAGCCCGCATACGCCCGAGGGACTCTATCCCGAGCACGACCTCTTCATCCAGCACAAGAAGCTGAAGAACACGCTGCGCTGGCTCGCGGGCGAGGAGCAGATCACCCACCTGGGCCGGGAGTACTACGAATAGCGGGCGGGGCCGGGAGTCCGGGGACGAGTCCATGCGAGCACCCGATCGGCGGCGGAAGGGACGTGTCCGCCGGCCCACCGGAAGCGATTCCGTGAGCCGGGGCAGGTTCATTGTCGTCGAAGGGGCCGAGGGAGTCGGGAAGTCGACCCAGGTGGGGCGGCTGGCCGCGTTCCTCGAGCGGGCCGGGCTGCCGGTCGTGTGCGGCCGGGAGCCGGGCCAGACCAGCGTCGGCGAAGGCATCCGGGAGCTGCTCCTTCACGGGAACCGCTCGACGCTGCCGCCCCACACCGAACTGCACCTCATTCTGGCGGCACGGGCGGCGTACGTCGCCGAAATCGTCGAACCCGCCCTCGCGGCGGGGAAATGGGTCGTTTCCGACCGGTTCGACCTGAGCACGTTCGCGTACCAGGGCTACGGCACCGGGATCGACGCCGGGCGGATTGCCGCGATGAACCATGACGTAACGTCAGGGTTGACGCCCGACCTGTACCTGGTTCTGGACCTGTCCGTGGAGGAGGGCATGGCCCGCCGGGCGGGCGAAGACCGGGACTGGGACCGGTTCGAGTCGGCGGGACTCGCCTTTCTTCGCAGGGTGAGACGCGGGTATGTTGAGTTGACACGGTCCCGGGAGAACGCGGTTCTGGTGCCCGCGGCCGGCGCACCCGGGGAGGTCGAGGAGCGCATCCGGCGCGAGGTCGTCGGAGCGTTCCCCGAAACATTCGGCGGCGAGAGGGTTTAGCAAGACAGTGGGGCTGCCGCGGTCCACGCCAACGGCGACGGAGATTCCATGAGCAAGGGGAAAGCAGTGGCGGTTCCCGCGGTGATCGCCGTGCTGGCGGTCGCGAGCGGGGGCTGGTTCCTTCAGCGGGACATCGGCCTGGGTGCCAACCTCTACGTGCAGACGAGGCTGCTGGAAGAGGTGGTGAACCGGATCGAGGACCATTTCGTGGACGAGATCGACGTGGAGGAGCTATACGACGACGCCCTCGAGTCCGTGGTCCTGTCTCTGGGCGACCCCAACTCCGCACTGTTGCAGGCGCCGGACTGGGAAGACATGCAGATCCGGACGCGGGGCGAGTACGGTGGCGTCGGACTCGAAGTCGTCCAGCGGGACAGTTTCGTGACCGTCGTGGCCCCGGTGCCGGGTACGCCGGGGTCGCGGGCGGGGCTTCGGCCGGGGGACCGGATCGTCGAGGTCGAAGGCGAGTCCGTCGTGGGGCGGAGCACCGACCAGGTGGCGCAGATACTGAGGGGCGAACCCGGGACGAGCGTGCGGATGGGCGTGCGGCGCCATGGGGTGGAGCGTGTGATCCCGTACGAACTCACCCGCGAGGTGATCCAACTGAGCGCGGTTCCCTTCGCGGTGCTGCTCGATGGCGGGGTGGGGTACGTTCCGGTCGAGATCTTCAACGGGACGACCACCCTGGAGGTCAGGGCCGCGGTCGACTCGCTGGTGGGCGAAGGCATGGAGTCGCTCATTCTCGACCTGCGCCGCAACCGCGGCGGACTCCTCATGGAAGGGGTCGGTCTGTCCGACATGTTCCTGGACGCGGGCTCATCCATCGTCGAAGTGCGTGGACGCAACTCGCCGATCGAGCACTATCGCGCCGGGGTCGACCAGGAATACCCCGGGATGCCGGTGGTCGTGCTGGTGGGCTACGGAAGCGCGTCGGCCTCCGAAATCGTCGCCGGGGCGCTGCAGGACCATGACAGGGCCCTTCTGATCGGTGCGCCGACCTTCGGCAAGGGTTCCGTCCAATCCCTCTTCCCGGTCTCGGGGGGCCACGTGCTCAAGCTGACCACCGCGCGCTGGTTCACACCGTCGGGCCGCTCCATCCAGAAGGATCCGCCGGTGGCCGCGCTGCGCACCGAGTACGATGGAGTCATAACCTTCTCGGGAAGTCTGGTCCAGTACCCCGATCTGACGGACCGGCCCCGATTTGCCTCGGCCGGGGGACGGGTGTTGCACGGCGGAGGGGGCATCGTTCCCGATCTTTGGATTCTCCCGGACACGCTCACCGCGGAAGAGGACGAGGCGGTTCGGAAGCTGTTCGGGTTTGGCGGCCACTACGTGCAGGCGAGGCAGAGCTGGGCCGTGCGCTATCTGCAGGAACATCCGGCGCTGGAGCCCGGATTCGTGATCACGGATGCCGATCTCGCCTACTTCCACGCGTTGCTGGCCGAGCGCGACGTTGAGATGACGCTCGGGGAGCTGCTCCAGGCCCGCCGCACCGTGGAGTACGACCTGGGCAGCGAGGTCGCGCTGCAGGCGTGGGAGGACCGTGGGCGGTTCGAGCGCAACGCCGCCCTCGATACCCAGCTGCGGAAGGCGCACGAGCTCCTGCTCGCGGCGCGGAGCCCGCAGGATCTCTTCGGGCTGGCCGGCGATCCGGCCGGCGGTCCGGCGCGACTGGGCGAAGGGGGCGGCGGACGGGGTCCTTCCCCGCGCTGAGCGGTCCCCCGCAAGTGTTCCCGTTTCGCCATGGCGGCGCCCGCCGGGGTCCCCCACCATGCGAATCCGGGGGGCTGATCGTGGCGCCGAGGGCCCACCGGGGCGGCCGGTAGCCGCGGCGCGGCCATGTCTCGCATGGAGCCCGGCAGACCGGCCCTGGAGGTGCGGTTCACCCGCGGGCGCGTCGTCGAGTCGAGACATCGGGTCCACGCCGTGGTCGCCGATGGGTCCGGAGAACCCGTCGGCAGCTGGGGCGACGGAGGGTGGATCACCGTACTCCGGTCTGTGGCGAAGCCCTTTCAGGCTCTGCCGCTGGTAGCCGACGGCGCCGCACACCGCTTTGGCCTCTCGGAGGAGGAGATCGCTCTTTGCTGTGGTTCGCACAATTCGGAGGAAGTCCACATGGAAGCGGCAGCGTCCATCCTCGCGAAGGCGGGCGTTCCCGCGACGCTTCTCGTCTGTGGGGCGCACGCCCCGCTTCTGGCCGCCCGGCGCGACGAGCTGTCGGCCGCGGGCACCCCGTGGACGCCCCTGATGTGCAACTGTTCGGGCAAGCACGCCGGCATGCTCGCACTCGCGGCCTTCCACGGCTGGCCGCTGCGGGGGTACGAGGGGGCGGACCATCCCCTGCAGCGCCGGATGGGCCGCGAACTGGCGAGCTGGACCGGGGCGGCGCCCGCCGAGATGGTCTGGGAGACAGACGGGTGCGGTGTCCCGACCTTCGCGATACCGCTGTCAGGTCTGGCCCGCGGCGTGGCCCACCTGGCCGTGGCCGCCCGGAG
Source organism: Gemmatimonadota bacterium (assembly GCA_028873845.1). Taxonomy (GTDB): domain Bacteria; phylum Gemmatimonadota; class Gemmatimonadetes; order Longimicrobiales; family Gaopeijiaceae; genus Bin94. The sequence continues at coordinate 39,674 of JAPPNO010000044.1, forward strand.
CGATGGCCCTCCGCGCCGGATCGTGGAGGCCATGACGCGACACCCGTTCATGGTGGCGGGCACAGGGCGGCTGTGCACACGGCTCATGGAGGAGGAAGGCGGCCGGGTCTTCGCCAAGGTGGGCGCGGAGGGCGTCTACGTCGCCGGCGACCCGGAGCGGGGACTGGGCGTGGCGCTCAAGGTGGAGGACGGGGCCTGGCGTGCCGCCCCGCCCGCGCTGATGGCGGTGCTGGACCGGGCCGGTATCCTGTCGGCCGGGGCGAGGGAGGCGTTGGGCGACTTCGCCGAGCCGAGTCTCCGCAACACGCTGGGCGACGAAGTGGGCCGGGTGTCGGTGGAGGAGTCGCGGTGTTCATAGACTCTGTGCGCATCGAGGTGGAGGGCGGGCGGGGCGGCTCGGGGGCGGAGGCGTTCCGCCGCGAGAAGGGGGTGCCGCGCGGCGGTCCCGCGGGGGGAGACGGGGGGAAGGGGGGCGACGTGATCCTGGTGGCCGACGCCGGGCTGACCACCCTCAGCGACTACCGGTACAGGCGGCACCACCGGGCGGAGCGCGGGCGGCACGGCGAGGGTTCGAACCGGACCGGCCGCGGTGGCCGCGATCTGGAGTTGCGGGTGCCGCCTGGCACGATTGCGGTGGATGACGGCAGTGGCGCAGTGCTGGGTGAGCTGCTGGCCGCGGAGGACCGGCTGGTGGTGGCGCGGGGTGGGCGGGGAGGCAGGGGGAACGCACGCTTCGCGTCGGCGACGCACCAGGCGCCGCGCCGCTGGGAGCCGGGGGAAGAGGGACAGCACAGGCTGGTGCGACTCGAACTCAAGCTCATCGCCGATATCGGGCTGGTGGGGGAGCCCAACGCAGGCAAGTCCACGCTGCTGGCCCGCGTCAGCCGGGCGCGCCCGAAAATCGCGGACTACCCCTTCACGACGCTTGTGCCGAACCTGGGCGTTGTGGAGTTGCCCGACTTCCGCTCCTTCGTGATGGCCGACATCCCCGGGATCATCGAGGGGGCGCACGACGGAAAGGGCCTCGGACACCGCTTCCTGCGCCACATCGAAAGAACCCGGGCCCTGGCGATCCTGCTTCCGGTGGACGACGAAGACCCGGCGGCGGTGCTGGCCGGCCTGCGCGACGAGCTGGCGCAGTACTCCGCGCGGCTGGCCGAACTGCCGTTCGCCGTGGTCTTCTCCAAGATGGACCTGCACCCTCCGGAGGCCGGCGACCCGGCGGTGGAGGCGCCCGCGGCGTGGGGGACCTACCATGTCAGCGCGGTCACGGGCCACGGGTTGGCCGCCCTCCTCGAGGGCTGCTGGCGGCAGTTGCAGGCGGCGCGGAAGGCCGAAGAAAGCGCAGGGGACGATTGGTAGCGCCGGGTTCTTTCGCCGGCCGGAACCGGCGTGAGCGGGGTGTTGACCCGAAGACCGCGGCGGAGGCGGCGGCCGCCCTGACCCTGCGCGGCCTGCCCGGCGTGGGCCCCGTGCGCTTCGCCCAACTGGTCGATCGCTTTGGCAGCGCCCATGCGGCGCTGGGAGCAAGCCGCGCCGACTTCGACGAGGTGGCGGGACGCAGGGCCGGAGCGAAGCGCCGGCGCGGGGAACCCGCCCGTTCTGCCGTGCAGTTGGTCGAGCGGTGCGCCGACGGGGGAATCGCGCCGCTGGTATACGGCACCACCGGGTATCCGCCCGCGCTGAGAGACCTGAACGCACCGCCGTCCATACTCTACGCGCTGGGGAGGACGGACTTGCTGCGGGACCCGGGCGTCGCGGTCGTCGGGTCGCGGCGGGCGACCGCATACGGCCGCCGCATCGCGCGACAGCTGGGAGCGAGCCTGGCCGCACAGGGGCGTTGCGTCGTGTCCGGAATGGCCATGGGTGTCGACGCGGCCGCCCATCGCGGTGCGCTTCCCGGGCCCACGGCCGCGGTGCTGGGGTCGGGGGTGGATGTGGTGTCGCCGCCCCGCAACGCGGCGCTCCACCGCGAGATCCGCGAGAACGGCGTCGTCGTTTCGGAGTACGCCCCCGGGGTGCCGGCCGAGCCGCACCATTTCCCGGTACGCAACCGCATCATCGCGGCCCTCGCCAGCGACGTCGTGATCGTGGAAGCGTCGCAGCGAAGCGGTGCGCTCATCACGGCGGGGCATGCCCTCGACCTGGGGCGCGAGGTGCACGCCGTGCCGGGCCCGATCGACCGTCCCACCAGCGAGGGCACGAACCGCCTCATCGCGGACGGCGCGGGCGTGATCGTCGACGCGGGCCTGCGCGACACCGCCGAGTGCGGTACGCGGCAGCCGGCCGAACCGGAGCTGCGCGAACTCCTGGCCGCGATGCCGCCCGCGCCGGTCACCGTCGAGGAGGCCGCGCTGGCCGCCGGCCGCCCGGTTGAGGAGGTGGCGACCTCGCTGACCGTGCTCGAGGTCCGCGGCTACCTGACCCCGACGCGCGATGGGCGGGTGATGAAGACGCCGGGCGGGCACGGGGCGGCCGTATGGTGACCCGGTCCCCCCCATCCCGCCGGATCACCAACGTGTATGTTCACGCTCCCTTCTGCGCGCGCCGCTGCTGCTACTGCGACTTCGCGGTCGAGGTGGACCGCAGTCCGGCCGGCTCGCGCTGGCTCGCGGCGATCGGCGCGGAGCTGGACACGCTGCGCGCGTCGGGCGAAGCGCCGCTGGCTCCGTCGCTCGACACGCTCTACGTGGGGGGTGGCACACCCTCGCTGCTGGAGCCCCGCTTCATCGCCGGGCTGGCCGGAGTGATCGGACCGGGCCGGGTGGAGAATCCCGAACTGGAGTGGACGGTCGAGGCGAACCCCGAGTCCTTCAGCGAACGCGCGGCGGAGGTGTGGGCGGGCGGGGGAGTGAACCGGATCTCGTTCGGCGTGCAGAGCTTCGACCCCGGCGCGCTCAACTGGATGGGACGTCTGCACTGCGCCGCCGACGCCCGGGCGGCCGTGCAACGGGCACGCGCGGCCGGGGTGGCCAACCTGTCGGTTGATCTCATCTTCGGGTTGCCGGACAACGTTTCCCGCTCGTGGGAGGACGATGTGATGCGGGCGCTCGAGCTGGCGGTGCCGCACATCTCGCTGTACGGCCTTACGGTGGAGAAAGGAACCCCGCTGCACCGCGCCGTGGGCGAGGGCCGGGCCCCGATGCCCGCCGACGAACGCTACCGGGAGGAATACCTGTACGCGGCCGAGACGCTGACCCGGGCCGGGTACCGCCACTACGAGGTTTCGAACTTCGCGTTTCCCGGTTTCGCCTCGCGTCACAACCGTGCCTGCTGGAAAGGCGAGCCGTACCTGGGTCTGGGCAACGGCGCCCACAGCTATCACGCGGGCCGGCGCTGGTGGAACGAGCGTGACTGGGCCGTGTACGCCGAGGGGATCACGAAATCGGGACGGGCCCGGGCTGGTGACGAGGTGCCGAGCGCGGAGCAGTCCCGGCTCGAGGCCCTCTGGCTGCGCCTGCGGACGGCGGAGGGGCTGAACGATGACCGCCTGAGTGCCGCGGCCCGGCCGGTCTTCCGCCGCTGGGAGGTGGCAGGCTGGGCCCGCCGCTCCGCCGGACGAACCAGCCTGACGCCTCGCGGCTGGCTCCTTCTGGACGAACTGACCGTCGAACTGGAAACAGCCCTTGGAGACCCCGGCACGCGACACCGCGGTTCACGCGGCGGTTCGGTTTCTGCGGGCGATTTTGCCGCGCGTGCGCGGCTGCCCGTCCACGGGGGTGCTTGACGCGATGGCGTGGATTGGGATTTTCAACGAGTGGCGGACCGCGGCACGGGGAAGCGGTCGTGCCCGTAACGGCGAGACATGGTGATGGCTTTGCGACAGCGCACAAAGGGCAGTCCCCTCACCGGGCGCGAGCGCGGCGTGCTCGAAGCGGTCGTGCGCACCTACGTGGAGACGGCCGAGCCCGCCGGCAGCCGCACCCTGGCCAGGAGGTACAACTTCGGCGTATCGGCGGCCACGATCCGCAACACCATGGCGGATCTGGAGGACGAAGGCTACCTGTCGCATCCCCACACCTCCGCCGGCCGGGTTCCCACCGATTTGGCCTACCGCTTCTTCGTGGACAAGGTGGTCAAGCCCGAATCGCTGTCCCAGGTGGAGAAATCGCTGATCGAACAGGAGCTCTCGTCGGGCGATTCCACGTTGGAGCGCATTCTCCGCAGCGCCACGCGCGCGCTGGGCATACTGGTCAACGAGCTGGGCGTCGGTTCCGTGCCGCGGCTCGACACGGCCTGCCTGGAGAAGATCGACCTGATCCGGGTGTCGTCCAGCAAGGTGCTCATGGTCGTCACCGTGCGGAGCGGAATGGTGCGCACCGTCTATGTCGACCTTCCGGGCGACGTCCCCGTCGACGTGCTGAACGGGCTGCAGCGCGTGCTCAACGAGCGCCTTGCCGGCCTGACCTTCGCCGAGATCCGGCGGTCCTTCGGGGAGCGTTTGCGTGACGCCGTGGAGGACCCCGCCGCCCGTGACATCCTCAACATCTTCGTGGAGTCGAGCGAAGAGTTCTTCGGATCCGGCCCGGCGCCGCGGGACAGGGTGGTGCTCGGCCGGACCTCGGCGATCGCCGGGCAGCCCGAGTTCGCGAGCAGTGAGCGGCTGAAGGACCTGATCGCGCTGACCGAACAGAAGGAGCTGCTCGCCAGGGTGCTGGGGAAACGCGTCGCGGGGGGTGGCCCGTATGTTACCATAGGTGGGGAACATGCACCGGAACTCGCCGGGTTCACGCTCGTCACCTCCGGATACCGGCTCGGCGGGCTCCGCGGCGTCGTGGGCGTCATCGGTCCGACGCGGATGCCCTATGAGAAGGTGATCGCGATCGTGGACTACACCTCCTCGCTCGTTACGAGCATGCTGGAGCCCTGACCGGGCCCCGATGAGACGATAGATGGCCGACTACTATGAACTGCTCTGCGTTGCGCGCGACGCGGGCCAGGAAGACATCAAGAAGGCGTACCGCAAGGTTGCGCTCGAACACCATCCGGATCGAAACGACGGGTCCCGCGAGTCCGAGGAACGCTTCAAGGAGGTGACGGAAGCGTACGAGGTCCTGAGGGACCCGGCCAAGCGGGCCCGGTACGACCGCTACGGCAAGGAGGGGTTGCGGGGCCAGGGCGGTTTCGGGGGCGGTTTCGATTTTTCCGACGCGCTGGAGGTCTTCATGCGCGACTTCGGCGGGTTCGGGGGATTCGAGAGCCTGTTCGGGGGCCGGCGTGGGAGCAATCGGCCCATGCGCGGCAAGTCGTTGCGCCTCAAGCTGCCCCTCACGCTGCGGGATGTCCGCGCGGGCGTGTCGAGGAAGGTTCGGGTGGCGGTGCTCGAGACCTGCGATTCCTGCGGCGGAACCGGCGTGAAGGACGGGGCCCGCCCGTTGCCCTGCGCGACCTGTCAGGGGTCCGGGGAAGAGCGTCGTGTCGAACGCTCCGTCTTCGGGCAGTTCGTAAGCGTGGCGCCCTGCCGCAGCTGTCGCGGAGAGGGCACCCTCATCACCGACCAGTGCCAGGGGTGCCACGGCGAGGGCCGCGCGCGGGTCGACCGGCAGATCCAGGTGAACGTTCCGGCGGGCGTGTCGTCGGAGAACTACATCACGCTGCGCGGAGAGGGCAACGTGGGTCCCCGCGGCGGTCCCCGCGGCGATATCATCGTACTGCTCGAAGTGGCCGCGGACGACCGCTTCACGCGGGACGGCATCGACCTGATTGCCGAGCTTCCGGTCACCTTCAGCCAGGCCGCGCTGGGAGCCGACCTTTCCGTCCCGACGGTGGACGGGGGCACCACCGAGGTCGAGGTCCCGGCGGGCGTACAGAGCGGGGACGTCATCCGGGTGCGGGGCGAGGGTCTGCCCGAACTCAACGGACGCCGCAACGGCGACCTCCTCGTGCGCGTCGCCGTGTGGGTGCCGGATCGGCTCGACTCGGAGCAGGCGCGGCTCATTCGCAAGCTGCGCGAGGTCGAGGATCCCGCTCCCGGGAAGATCGACCGGGAGAGACAGAGAGGTTTCTGGTCCAGGGTCAGAGAGGCGCTGGGGTAGCGGGTCCGGGGCCGGCCGGGGTCCGCCGGCAGCCCACTGGCCGCTACGGACCTGCCAGGCGGCGCGCCTCCTCGGCCCCGATCACCCACCGGCACACCTGAACCCGCGATTCCGGGTCGATATCGAGGGCCAGCGCGGACAGGCTGTGCCACAGGGATGCCGTCAGAATGGAACTGTCGGGTGCATCGCTCGCAGCCGTCAGGACGACCCAGCTTTCAACCGGCACGGGATCCCGGCCGTCGTCGAGCGTGTCCAACGCCACTTCGAAGAGCCGCAGGCGGTTGCCGGATTGTTCGACCAGCCGCCGCAGCTTGTCCGCATTCAACGCAATGACCGGGCGGCGGCGGAGCAACTCGGCCGCGAGTTCGCGTGCCGGCAGTACGCCCGGTCCGTGCCGGCGCAGGATGTCCACCACGCACTCCGTCAACTGTGTCAATGAATCCTCGGCTGGTCCGTGTGGTGAAAGGTGGGTACAACTCTACCCGCCCACCGCGGCGGCGGATATGGTTGGATGGGACATACTCGCTGATGCGGGCACGGGGGCGGTGATGCCACGTTGATCCGCGCCGGCCGCCGATTGGCCATATTCATCTTGACACGACGGAACATTGGCTGCCCGTGACGGGCCCGCGGCAGCCGCGACGCACGGAGGACAGGTGAAGGCTTCGCTCAAGGAGACGCTGCGGTCGGACCTCAACGAATCCAGGCGGGAGAGGGACCGGGAGCGCACCCTGGTCCTGTCCACCGCACTGGCCGAGATCCGCAACCGGGAGATCGAGACGGGTGCGGATCTGGATGATGAAGGCGTCCGCGCCGTGTTGGCGCGGGCGGTCAAACAGCGCGTGGACGCGGCCGCCCAGATGAGGGAGGGAGGCCGTCCCGAACTCGCCGCGAGGGAAGAGGATCAGGCGAAGATGCTGCGCGCCTACCTTCGCGCCGAACTCGATGCGGAACGGGTGCGCGAGATCGTGCGGGAACTCATCGCCGGCGGCGCTGCTCACATGGGAGCCGTTATGTCCGGGCTGATGCCCGAGATTCGTGGACGCTTCGATGGCAAGGCCGCCTCGGCGATCGCCCGGGAGGAGCTGGCCAACCGGTGAGGGGCGGGTAGAAGGTGTCCGGGTGCGCCCTCCGGGTCCTCGACTTCGGGAAGGTGCTGGAGTCCGTCGCGGCCCTTGCGGCGACCCGGGGAGGAAGGGAGGCGGTGCTGGCCCTGCGGCCGTCGCCCGAGCCCGGTATCGTGCGTGACCGGCTTGCAGCGGTGGACGAGACGCGGCGGTTCCTTTCGGCTCGTGACGACTGGGTGTTCCCGAGCGTTCCGGAGGCCGGCGTCGCGATCGGCCGCCTGGGCGTGGACGGGTCCCTTCTGGCGCCGGAGGAGTTGGCCAGGCTGGGCGGCCTGCTGCGGGCTGGCGCCGCGCTCCGGGATCGGCTGGGTGGCGGGGCCGGAGAGCTGCCGACGTTGCGGGCGCTGGAGAAGCGCCTGCTCGCCGTGCCGGAGCTGGAGACCGCGATCCGCCGCACCGTCGATCCGGATGGTGCCGTCCTGGACACCGCGAGCAGGGAGCTGGCCCGCATTCGTGGCCAGCTGGCCGGTGCGCACAACCGGGTCGTGGCCCACCTGGAGAAGTTGCTGGAAGGGTTGACGGAACCGCACCGGGTCGCGGGAGCGTCCGTCACCATTCGCGAGGGGCGCTACGTGATCCCGCTGCGCCGGGAGGGTCGCCGCTCGGTGGGCGGGTACGTACACGACGAGTCGTCCTCCGGAGCGACCCTCTTCGTCGAACCGCCGTCGGCCATCGAGATGATGAACGGGGTGCGAGCGCTCGAGCGGGCCGAGGCGCGGGAGATCCGGCGGGTGTTGCGCGAACTGAGCGATCGCTGCCGTCCGTTCGCCGAAGCCATGGGCGACTCCCTGGCGGCGCTGACCGAGATGGACAGCCGGGTCGCGCTGTCCCGCGCGGCGGACAGCTGGGACGGAAGCCTTCCCGAAATCGGCGAGGGGCCGCTCTGCATTCGGAGCGGGCGCCACCCGCTGCTGGTGGCCGCGGGGTCCGGGGCGGTGCCCTTCGATCTCGACCTCGCCGCCGACGAGGGCGTGGTGGTCGTGACCGGTCCGAACACCGGCGGCAAGACCGTCTTCCTGAGGTCGGTCGGGCTGGTGTCGGCGCTGGCCCAGTCGGGGGTGATTCCGCCGGTGGGACCCGGGACGCGATTGCCGGTCTTCGATACCTTCCTGGCCGAATCGGGCGACGGACAGTCCCTGGCCGACAGCCTGTCGACCTTTTCCGCCCACCTGCGTGGCCTGGGCACGATTCTGCAGGAGGCGGGTCCCCGGTCCCTTGTCCTCATCGACGAACCCGGCGCGGGCACCGATCCCGGGGAAGGCGAGGCCCTGGCGCGCGCCCTCGTGGAGACGCTCGCCGAACGGGGGTGCACCGCCGTGGTCACCTCGCACCTGGGCGGACTCAAGCGCCTTGCCGCGCCCGGGAACCGCATCGTGAACGCCTCGCTGAACTTCGACGGCGAACGCCTGCGGCCCACCTACCGTTTCAGCAAGGGTCGTCCGGGACGCAGCTACGGCCTCGCGATCGCGCGCGGCCTGGGCTTCCCGGACGAAGTGCTGGACCGGGCCGACGGCTACCGCGATACGGCCGACGCGCGAATGGACGACCTGCTGGAGACCCTTGAACGCAAGGAAAGCCGGGTCTCGCGGATGCTGGCGGAGCTGGAGGCCGAGAAGGAACGGGCGGCTGCGCTGCGCTCGGAGATGGAGGCGCGCGAGGAGGGACTGCGCCGTGCCGAGCGCGAGTCGGCCTCGAAAGCCCGGTCCGAGGCTCGCCGCATGCTCCTGCGCGCCCGCGCGAAGGTCGATGAGGCGATCACCGGTCTCGAGGAACGGGTGCGCGAGGGGGCCGAGCTTCGCGAAGCCTCCCGCAAGGCGCGCCGAATGGTGGAGGACGCCGTTCGGTCGCTGGAGGAGCCGGCCCCTCCTCGACCGTACGGGAGTCGGGCGCCCGGTCCGGTCGTGAAGCCGGGCGTGAAGGTTCGCATGGTGGACTCGGGTGCCCGTGGAACGGTGGTGGCCCTGGACGGGGAGCGCGCGGTCGTGAATGTGGGGGGCGTGAGGCTGCGGGTGGGGTGGGAGTGGCTGGCCCCGGACGGCGACGGTGAGGATGAACCCCGGCAGGGAGCCGACACGCACGCCGGCGCGGGCCGCTCGGCGGGGTGGACCGCCCCCGACATCGAGCCGGCCACCGAGGTCGACCTGCGCGGACAGCGCGCCGACGAGGCGGAGGTCGCCCTCGCCCGCGCGCTGGACGCGGCCACCGTGGCCGACCTGCGCGAACTGAGGGTCATTCACGGCAAGGGGACGGGAACTCTGCGCGAACGGGTGGCCGTGGTGCTCGGGCGCGACGCGCGCGTGGAGCGGTTCCGCGCCGGCAAGCCCGGCGAAGGCGGATTCGGGGTGACCGTGGCGAGGATCCGGTAGTGCCGGGGACACCGGGATGATACCGGACGACGTGGTCGAAGAGGTTCGCGCCCGGGCCGACATCGTCGGGGTCATCGGCGAATTCGTCCAGCTCAAGAAGGCGGGCAGGGAGTTCCGGGGGCTCAGCCCGTTCAAGAAGGAGAAAACGCCCTCCTTCTACGTGATTCCGGCCAAGGCGTTCTTCCACGACTTCTCGTCGGGGGAATCGGGCGACGTCTTCTCCTTCCTCATGAAGCACCAGGGGATGAGCTTCGTCGACGCGGTCAAGTACGTGGGGGCGCGCAGCGGGGTGGATGTGCGCGAGGTCAGGAAGGGGCGGGGCGGGGACGATCCCTGGCGTCCCTACCACGAGGCGTCCGCGCAAGCCGATTCCTTCTTCCGGGAACGGCTGTGGGAGTGGGAGGGCGGGGAGGCCGCCCGGCGCTACCTCGAGGGCCGCGGAATCGACCGGGAGGCGGGCGAGCGCTTCGGACTCGGGTACGCGCCCGACGAGTGGGGCGCCTTCCGCGAGGCAGCGGCGGTCCACGGACTGGACGAGGGCATCCTCCTCGAGCTGGGACTCCTGAAGAAGAGCGAGAAGGGGGGCGATCCCTACGACGCCTTCCGCAACCGCGTCGTTTTCCCGATCGAATCGGTCACCGGACGCGTGCTGGCCTTCGGCGGCCGGCTCCTGGGCAGGGAGGGCAAGGGGGCGCCCAAGTACCTCAATTCGCCCGAGAGCCCGATCTTCCACAAGGGCGAGGTCCTGTATGGCCTGAGCTGGGCCCGCAACCACATACGCCGCGACGCATCGGTGATGGTGGTCGAGGGCTTCATGGACGTGGTTTCGCTGGCGGCGGTGGGCATCCGCAATGTCGTGGCGCCGCTGGGAACGTCGCTGACCGAATCGCACGCCCGGCTGTTGAAGCGGTACACGACCCAGGTACGGCTCCTGTTCGACAGCGATCCCGCCGGACTGCGCGCCACCTTTCGCGCAGCCGACACGCTGCTGGGGCAGGGACTGCACGCGTCGGTCGTCACCCTTCCCGACGGCGAGGATCCCGATTCGGTGGCGCGCTCGGGCGGGGCCGACGCCGTGCGCGGGTTTGTGGCCCAGGCCGTCGACGTGCTGGACCGCAAGATCGCCATCCTGGAGGAGCGCGGCTACTTCGACTCGATCGAGAAGACGCGCCGCGCCCTGGATCGCCTGTTGCCGACGCTCCGGGCGGCGCGGGACGCCCGGTTGCGCGACATCTACGTGACGCGGGTGGCGGAGCGGACCGGAGTGCGGCGCGAGACGCTTGCGCAGGAGCTGTCGACGGCTCCGGCACGCGCCGCCCGAGTGGGCAAAGCGCCGGTGCGAAGGCGCCCCGCTCCCCGGTTTCGCGGGCTCGGGGCGGAGCGAACCCTGCTGCTCCTGCTGATCAGTCACCGTGAATGGGTCGAGAAATCGGCGGAACGCGTCGGCCCTTCGGATTTGGAGGATGGCGCGAACCGTGTGATCTTCGAGGCGTTGATCGCCGATCCGGATCTCGTGGCGCTGCCGGAGGGGACGAGGCCCGAAGCCGTCGATCGCTTCGAGGAACTCAACGCCGATCCGGAGACGCTTGCTGATCCGGCCCGGGTGTTCGACGATACGGTGGCGAAAATCGAGGGCAACCGGATCAGCCGGCGACTCGACGCGATCGAAGCGGAAATCCGCGGTTCCGGAACCGGGGAACAGCACAGATTGATCAGGGATAAGGAAGAATTGATGAAGGAAATACAGGCCTTGCCCGTCGACTGGCGCAGATCCGGCAAGGCGTTGTCAAACCTGGGAAGAACTCGACAGGGGGGAAGAGAAAGACAGTGACGCTCGACAATGGCCCGATCTCCAGCCGGTTGATGGAGCTCCAGACCATGGACAGGAGGATCCGGGAGACCCGGGACCGAATCGATTCCTACGATCCGTTGCTGGAGAAGGTGGAAGCACCCGCCCTTCGTCTGGCCGAGGATGTCGGCGTGACCGAAAACCGGGTGCGGGACCTGCGGCTCGAGGAGCGGCGGCTGCGGCTCGCGGCCGAGGAGAAGCGTGCCCGCGTACACCGGCTGGAGGACCGGCTGAATCTGGTGAGGACCGTTCGCGAGGAGGCGGCCGTGCAGGCGGAACTGGGGCTGTTGCGGCGGGCCCTGGACCAGGAGGAACAGGAGGTCGTGAACCTGCTGGACCAGATCTCCAGGTTCGAGGAACGCCTTGAGAACCAGCGGTCGGAGATGGAGGAGGCGCGCTCTGCAGTCGGCCCCCGCCGGGACGAACTGCTGGCCGAGCGGGAGCTGGCACTGGCCGAGGCCGCGTCGCTGGAGGCGCGGCGCGAGGAGTTCGCGGCCGCGATCGACCCGAGGTACCTGCGCGCATACGACCATCTGGCGCAGGGAGGACGCCGGGTGGCGGTCGCCCCGATGACCGAGGACGGCGCGTGCGGCGCGTGCTTTTCGGTGATTCCGCTGCAGTTGCAGAACGAGGTCCGCACCCGCGCACCGCTGATCCGGTGCGAGGCGTGCGGCGTCATCGTGACCGCTCCGGCGGCGGCCCCCGAGCCGGAGTCGCCGTCGCTCCGCGGGGCCGACGTCCCCGCGTGACGCACACCCGAACCGCCGCCGGGTGAATTCGGGGACCGCGGGCAGCGGCGCCGCATTCGCCGCGCGGCCCGTCTGGAAGCTCCGCCCTCCCCCCGACCCCGGCGCGGTCCGCGCCCTGGAGCGCGACCTCAGGCTGCCCCCGGCGCTGTGCCGGCTGCTGGCGGTACGGGGGCGCGCCTCGCCCGAGGCTGCCAGGTCCTTTCTGCGTCCCCTGCTCACATCGCTGCACGATCCGGCCCTTCTCCGGGGCGCCGCCGCGGCCGCGCGCAGGATCGCCCGGGCCATCGACGGCGACGAGATGGTGGTCGTTCACGGCGACTACGACGTGGACGGCATCTCCGGGTCGGTGCTCTTCACCCATTGGATCCGGGCGCTCGGCGGGAAGGCCGAGCCGATCGTCCCGGACAGGTTCCGGCACGGCTACGACCTGTCCCGTCACGGGGTCGAGCGCGCCGCCGCCAGGGGAGCCTCCGTGCTGGTCACGGTGGATTGCGGCATCGGCGCGGCGGAACCCGTGCGGCTTGCCGCGGACAGGGGGATGGACGTCGTCGTCACCGATCATCACGCGCCCGGCCCGGCCCTCCCGGACGCGCTGGCGATCGTCAACCCGAACCACCCGGCGTGCTCCTACCCCAACAAGGACCTGTGCGGGGCGGGGGTCGCCTTCAAGGTCGGCCAGCTGGTCGCTCGCAACCTGGGACGGCCCGCAGACGAAGCCTGGGACTACCTCGACCTGGTGGCCGTGGCGACGATAGCCGACCTGATGAGGCTGCAGGGCGAGAACCGCATCCTGGTGCGTTACGGGCTGCGGGTGCTGTCGCGCACGGGGCGGTGTGGTCTGGCCGCGCTGAAGACGATCGCCGGCCTGACTCCGGGCGAGCCCGTGGAAGCGGACGCGGTGGCATTCCGGATCGGCCCGCGCATCAACGCGGCGGGACGGGTGGGTGATGCGGGGGAAGCGCTCCGGCTGCTGCTCACCGAGAGTCCCGGCGAGGCGGGCGGTCTGGCGGAGGTGCTGGAGCGGAACAACAGGGAGCGCCGTGAGCTGGAACGCCGGACCGCGGAGGAGGCTCTCGCCGCGATCAGGGGAACCTATGACCCGGTGCGGGACCGGGCGGTCGTAATCGCGGGAGAAGGGTGGCACCCGGGGGTGATCGGGATCGTGGCGTCGCGGGTGGTGGAGCGCATCCACCGGCCGACGGTGGTCATCGCACTGGACGGGGAGAAGGGGCGGGCGAGCGCGCGGTCGATTCCGCCGTTCGACCTCCACGGCGCCGTTTCGGCGTGCGCGGAGCACCTGGAGCGCTTCGGAGGCCATCACCAGGCGGCCGGAATGGACATCCGCCCCGACCGCATCGCGGCCTTCCGGGAGGCGTTCCAGGCCGTCGCCCGTGAGCGCCTGGGAAGTGCGGAGCCGCGGCCGGTGCTGCACGTGGACTCGGAGATCGGCCTCGACGAAGTCGACCTCGAACTGAGCCGCTACACTCGCTATGCGGGCCCGTTCGGGCGGGGCAACCGCGAACCCGTCTTCGTGGCGCGGCGCGTCCGCTTCGACCGTCCTCCCAGAGTGCTCAAGGGTGCGCACCTCAAGTTCCGCATGATCCGAAACGGCACCGGGTTGGGCGCAATCGGCTTCCGCCTGGCGGAACGTGTGCCGCTCGAGACGATTGCCGGCCGCCCGGTGGACGTGGCCTTCACGCTCCTGGAGAATACCTTCAGAGGCGTGACCACGGTCGAGGCCAGGGTTGTGGACATTCGCCCGTCCGAATGATCCCGGCCCGGTGACGCGTTGCAGAGCGACCCCGATCCGACCCGACAAGCGCGGAGGAGTACTTGCGAATCATTGCGGGCAGGTGGAAGAGCCGCAGACTGGCTCCGGTACGCGGGCGGGGCGTGCGTCCCACGACCCACCGCGTGCGCGAGGCATGGATGTCGATCCTGGGCCAGCGGATCGGGGGCGCCGCCGTCGCCGACCTCTTTGCGGGATCGGGGGCGCTCGGGCTCGAGGCGTTGAGCCGGGGTGCGGCGCACGTCACCTTCGTCGAACGGAGCCGCCGTGCGATCGGAGTGCTGCAGCGCAACATCCGGTCCCTGGACGCGGACGGTGTCACCACCGTGGTTCACGGTGACGCCCTCGCCCACCTGCGCAGGCTCGATCCGGCCCGCTGCGATCTCGCCCTGGCCGATCCCCCCTACGGAAGAGGCCATGCCCACCGCCTCCTCACCCTCTACGCGCGCCGGCCCTTCGCCCGCGAACTGTGGGTCGAGCACCGGGCCGGCGAGCCGCTGCCCCCGGATGTCCCCGTGCGGCAGCGCCGGTACGGCGATACCGTGCTGACTGCGATTGCGCTTCCACCCGTGGCGGACCGGCGCGCAACCGGCCCCCGGAAGGAGATGGACCCATGAAGAAATGCGATTTCCGGCAATCCGGGCGGGATGCGTCCGGAGAGGAGGCGCAGGCCTCGAAAACCCAGCGTCCCATCGTCGCGGTGTATCCCGGGTCCTTCGATCCGGTCACCCTGGGCCACGAGGATGTGGTCCGCCGAACCCTGCGCTTCTGCGACCGCCTGGTGGTCGGCGTCGCCGAGACCGCCACGCAGGCGAAGGGGAGTCTGTTCCCCGTCCAGGAACGGCTGGAGATGATGCGGGAGGTCTTCGCGGGCGAGTCCCGTGTCGATTGCGTCTCCTTCTCGGGGCTTCTGGTCGACTTCGCCCGCGACGAGGGTGCGCGTTTCATCATCCGGGGGCTCAGAGCGGTGTCGGACTTCGACTACGAGTTCCAGATGGCGCAGATGAACCGTGAACTGTGGGACGAGGTGGAGACGATCTTCCTCACCCCCGAGGTGCACTACTCCTTCCTCTCCGCCACTCTGGTCAGGGAGGTGGCGGCCCTGGGG
Source organism: Gemmatimonadota bacterium (assembly GCA_028873845.1). Classification (GTDB taxonomy): domain Bacteria; phylum Gemmatimonadota; class Gemmatimonadetes; order Longimicrobiales; family Gaopeijiaceae; genus Bin94. Next base: position 54,697 of record JAPPNO010000044.1, read on the forward strand.
GGCGACGTCAGCACCTTTGTGTCGCCGGTCGTGCTGGAACGGTTGCAGCGGCACTATTCGTGAGGTTCACCGAGCGGGTGGAGGCCCGGGCGCGTAGCCTCGGGCGCAGCGTCGCCTTCCCCGAGGGGGACGATCCCCGCGTGGCCGAGGCGGTGGCCGTGCTTCGCCGCCGCGAAGTGGTCCGCCCGGTGGTCGTGGGTGGGGGGAGCGACGCTCTGCAGCGAGCGGTCGGAATGCTCACCGGCGGGGCCGTCGACGGCGTTGTCGCGGGTGCGGTGCATGCGAGTGCCGATGTGGTGCGGGCGGGGCTGAAGGGGGTCGGACTGAGGCCGGGGGTGCGTACGCTGTCCTCCTCGTTCTTCATGGAGGTGGGCGACTTCAGGGGCCGGGGATCCGAGGTGCTGAGCTTCACCGATGCGGCCGTGGTCCCCAATCCCGGCCCGCGGGCCCTCGTCGAGATTGCGGGTGAGGCGGTGCGTCTCCGCCGGCGGGTGGTCGGTGACGAGCCGTGCGTCGCCTTCCTGTCGTATTCGACACGAGGGAGCGCGGGGGGACGCGCGGTCGAACGGGTCCGCCGGGCCGCCGAGCGCTTCCGCGAATCCTTCCCGGAGGTGCCCGCGGACGGCGAACTCCAGGCGGACGCCGCGCTGATCCCGTCGGTTGCGCGCGGCAAGGCGCCGGGATCCGCTTCCGCGGGACGGGCCAACATCCTGGTCTTCCCGTCCCTGGACGCCGGCAATATCGCGTACAAGCTGGTGGAGAGACTGGCCGGGGCGACGGCGCTCGGTCCCATACTCCAGGGACTGAAGTTCCCGCTGAACGACCTGTCGCGGGGAGCATCGGCGCGGGACATTGTGCACGTGGCCGCGATCACCGCGCTGATGGCCGGCCGGGACGACTCCTAGCAGGCCGTGGAAGAAGTGGTCTGCCGGGAAGCCGGTTGTAGGAGCGGCGA
>JAPPNO010000113.1 GCA_028873845.1 Gemmatimonadota bacterium
GGCACCGTCGCGGTCGAGCAGGGACAGCCACACCTGATCCGCCCACGCCGCGAGAGTCGCGATTGCCGCCGAGTCGGCCTCGGCCGCAGGGGAGGTCGCGGATCGCTCTGTGCCCAACTGGGCGCGGAGCGACGGCACGGCGAGGAGGGAGACTCCGGCCAGTACGGCGGCGAGCGCCCGCGCTCCGAGTCCCACGCAGTCTCCTTTCATCGTGTATCGATATACGGCAACTTGTCATCCATCATCAACCAAGGACCCTTCCCGGGTCCCGCTGGTCGCGGAGGCCAGCGCACTTCCCAAGCCCCCTGAATCCACCACTTGACCCCCCTCACCACCCCCCTCCCCGCCCTCCCCCTCGACATCGCGCGCATCCTGATCGGCGGCGTCCTCTTCTTCTATTTCCTGAACGCGCTGCGCCAGTCCCGCGACTTCAGCGACCCCGGCGGCCTGATCGACCACCGCCTCACCACCCGCCTCCTCCCCCCCACCCGCATCAGCCTCTTCCAGCCGGGCATGCCCGGAGTCCTCTTCCGTGCGGTCCACCTGGCCGCCTGCGCCGCCGCCCTCCTCGTCGTCGCCGGCTATCACCCCCGCGCCGCCGCGCTCTTCCTCTTCCTCGCCGCGGTGTCGACCTATCGCTGGAACGTGCTCGTCGCCTACCTCGACGACGCCATGATCCACATCTTCTGCCTCTGGCTCGTCCTGCTGCCCACCGGCAGCACCCTGACCCTGCCGTCCATCCTGGCAAACGGCTGGAACGCCGCCACCGCCGACTGGCTCACCGCCACCGTGCCGGGCGCCGCCCCACGCATCTTCCTGGCCAACATGGCGCTCGTCTACCTGGTCGCCGGCGCCTACAAGTTCACGAGCCCGATGTGGAGGGACGGTTCCGCCATGCACGCGGCGCTACGAATGCCGATCGCGCGCGCGCCCGACTTCTGGACCCTTCGCTGGCGCACGCCCCTGCGCCTGGTCACCCGTGCCGCGCTCTTCATGGAGCCCCTCTTCGCGCTCATCTTCGTGCTTCCGGCCGGATCGCTCCTCAAGTGGCCGCTACTGGCGGGGGCGTTGGTGTTCCACCTGGGCATCGCGCTGACGCTCAAGATTCCGTACTCGAACGCGGTCATGCTGGCGGCGATGGTGATCCCGTTCGGGCCGGAGATCATGCAGGGGGCGCTCGGAGTCGCCCCGCTTGAGGGTGCCGCCGCCGCCGGGCTGGCGCCGCTGGAGTGGGTCGCGATCATCCTCGTGGCGCTGATCGCAGTCAATCTCGCCTGGGAGGCCGCGAACACGGGTCTGCGGCTTCGCGAGCGCTACTCGTCGACCGGCTGGGACAACCCCGCGCGCGCCCTCCTCTGGACGGTCGGCATCTTCCAGAGCTACCGCCTCTTCGACTGGGTCGACGAGCGGAACTACCACGTGCGCTTCGAGGTGACGGCCATCGCCGACAACGGCGACACGAGCCCACTCGACCCCGACGCGCTTTTCCCGCAAACCATGCGCCACCTGCTCCTGCAGTCCTACCTGGTCGGAAACATCTGGCTGCGGATGAGTCCCGACAAACTCGAGGCCGTCCGGCGGTCGCTTCTGGAGCGGCATGCGCGCCGTTACGCCCGGATGCACCCCGACGCGGGCACGATCGACGTGGTCGCGATCGTCCAGCGCGTCACCGAAGTTAATCTTGAGTTAACCCAGGGCGAGCGGCGGCCGCTCATGCGCTTCACCTGCCGGGCGGGCGAAGCAATAGTGGATTGGGGGGGATAGGAGGGCGAAGATGTGCGGAATCGTAGCGATCCTGTCCCGGAACGGACCCGTCGACCCGGGGGCCGTGCGCCGCGCCACCCGGACCCTGCGGCATCGTGGGCCGGACGCGGAGCGCACCTGGGTTTCTCCGAGCGGGAGGGTGGGGCTGGGCCACACGCTCCTGGTGATCAACGACCCGGAGGGCGTGCAGCCGATCGCGAGCGAGGACGGGCGGCTGCGCATCATCGTGAATGGGCAGTTCTACGACTTCAGGCGGATCCGGGCGGAGTTGGAAGCGCGGGGGCACCGTTTTCGCACCCGGTCGGACAGCGAGATCGCGCTGCACTTGTATGAGGATCTGGGGGCGGGATGCCTGGAGCAGTTGCGGGGCCAGTTCGCGTTCGTGATCTGGGACGAGGAGACGGGGCGGCTGTTTGCGGCGCGGGATCGGTTCGGGTTGAAGCCGTTGTTCTATGCGGAGCATGGGGGGGCGCTGTATCTCGCGTCCGAGGCGAAGGCGCTGTTTGCGGCGGGGGTGCCGCGGGGGTGGGACGAGCGGGGCGTGTATCACTGGCTGGTCGCGTGTCCGGATGAGCGGCGGTCGTTGTTCAGGGGGATTCGGCAGGTGCCGCCCGGGCATGTGTTGCGGGCGGGGGGTGGTGGTGTGCGGCTGGAGCGGTACTGGGACTTGCCGGCGGCGCGGCCGTCAGGAGGCTCGTCACCCGCCGCCGCCTCCTTCGGTGACACCGTCGAGCGCACCCGCGAACTCACCGAGGAAGCGATCCGGCTGCGCATGGTCGCCGGCGTCCCCGTCGGGTGCCTGATCAGCGGCGGCCTGGACTCGTCCTCGGTCCTGGGGGTGGCGGCCACCTGCACGGATGCTCCCGTCGCCGCCTTCACGGTGGGCTTCGAACGGCGCGAGTTCGACGAGAGCGACGGGGCGCGCGAGGCGGCCGCGGCGGCGGGTGCCGACCACACCGTCGTCACCCTCGGCGACGCGGACTTGGCCGATCATTTCGCCGACGCCGTCCGGCACGCCGAGACGCTCCAGTACAACACCCACGGGGCCGCGCGGTATCTGCTGGCCCGCCAGGTGCGCGAAGCCGGGTACCGCTCGGTCATGGCGGGCGAGGGGGCGGACGAGGCGTTCTTCGGGTACGAGTTCCTGCGCGCGGCGGCCGGTGCGTCCCGTGGCGGAGGGCTGGGACCGCGGAAGATCCTGCGCATTCTGTCGGGACTCCTGCGCTCGCCGAGACGACACCACCCCACCCTGGCCGCCGTCTCCCCCTGGCTGGCACGTCTCGCACTCCTTCTCCCGACACCCCCTTCGCTCTTCACCCGGCTCTCGGGCGGCCTCGGCCTCATCCAGTCGGTCTGCTCACGCGACTTCCTGCGCGGCTTCGACGGCTACGACCCCTACCGCGCCTACTACCGGCGCTGCAAGGAGGCCGCCGCCCTGTCGCGGCGCGACCCCGCCCGGCAACTCCTCTACCTCTGGCTGCACTCGATCTTCGTCAACTACCACATGGCCGCCGACCGGTTGGACATGGCGCACGGCGTGGAGGTTCGGCTTCCGTTCCTCGATCACCACCTGTTCGAGTACCTGAACGGCCTGCCCCTCGCGCTATTGAACGATCATCCGCGCGAGAAGCATCTGCTGCGCGAGGCGGTGCGGCCGCACATCCCGGATGCGGTGTACGATCGGGTAAAGCGGCCGTTCATGGCACCCTCGGCAGTCGGCGTGGAGGGGCCGCTGCACGACTTTCTGCAGGATACGCTGCGGGGTGAGGCGCTGAAGGCGGTGCCGTTCGTGGATGCGGGGGCGGTGGGGAGGGTGCTGGATGGGTTGGGGGGGGTGGGGGTGGGGGATCGTGGGTCGGTGGATTCGCTGTTGCTGATGCTGGCGTCGGTGGCGGTGTTGGAGGGGGGGTGAGGAGATAAAATGTAAAGAGAAATTGACAATTTGTCATGTTTAGTATACATGTTTCTCACTGGAGGCATACTCGCGCCCGGTACAGACAGGAGAGCAACCATATGCAGGATCGGTACGCGGGGGATATCGGAGACTTCGTGAAGTATGGGCTTCTGAGGGCGATCCGTGGAACCCGGCGCCTCGGCGTCGCCTGGTATCTCCATCCCGACGCCGGACCCGCCGGTGACGGGAAGCACATCGCCTACCTCCAGGATCCGGACCGGTGGCGGCATCTCGACCCTGAGTTGTTCGACGCGCTCAGTGTCCTGATCCGGTGCGATCAGCGTTCCGTCGCGAACATCCAGCAGTCCGGCATTCTCGGCGATGCAGTCTTTGCCGCCGATCCCCTCGCGCTGGCCGACGTGAAGGTTCGCGACCGCAAGCGCTGGCGGCGCCACTGGTTCGACCGGATCAAGCGTCAACTTGCCGACTGCGACCTCGTCTTTGCCGACCCTGACAACGGCCTCGTGGGGGACGACCGCTTCAATACCACGCGGCAGGCGAGTGCGAAGAGTATCCCACTCGCCGAAGCGATGGACCTGGCGGAGGAGCGAACCGCCGTGATCTACCACCACAATACCCGCAAACGGGGTGGCCATATCAGGGAGATTCAGTGGTGGAAGCACCAGCTCCCCAAAGGTACAATGGCCTACTACTGGCGGCGTGTGAGCAATCGGACGTTCTTCGTGATCAATCCGGACGGCGAAATCCGGCAGCGCCTGCGTCAGTTCGAGGCACGGTGGGGCGATCGAGGACAACTGGTGTGACCGCTTGCCAGAGCTGCAGTAGCGTTCCAATTGGACGAATGAACGTAAGCCGCTTATGATAGTGCATGGACCGTACAATCCAACGCTACCTCGCCGAGATTGGCCGCAAGGGAGGCAGGAAGAGTCGCCGCAAGCTCGACCCCGAGACCGCCCGGGCCATGGTCAGGGTTCGCGAGGCTCGGCGCGCGTATCGCCGATTCTACGCCATGTGCTTCTGGTCCTACCGCAAGGATCTGAGAATCGGCCCGGACGATGTGGAATGGGTGGCCGAAACGCTGAAGAAGAACGGCGACATGCGGGCCTGGAAGGCGGCGGGGCGACTGTGCCGCTAACCGATCTTCAGCGACGGCTGTTGGCCTTGCTGGCCCGTTCGACGGATTCGGACCGCTACCTGGCTGGCGGAACGGCGCTCCACCTCGCTTCGGAATCCAGCCGCTTCAGCGAGGACCTCGACTTCTTTCATGATTCCGCCGAAGCCGTCGCGGAGTCGTTCGCACGGGACAGCGCTGCGCTCGAAGCCGCCGGGTACCGCGTCCATGTTCGCCTTAGCCAACCGGGGTTCATTCAGGCAATCGTAGAGGCTGATGACCGGGAGTCCACGCGCATCGATTGGGCTCACGATTCGGCATGGCGATTCATGCCTCTGGTGCGGCTTGACGACGGAGGCCTTGCGCTCCACGAAGTCGACCTGGCGATCAACAAGGTGCTGACGCTGGCGGGTCGCGAGGAGGCGCGGGATTTCGTGGACATCCTCCACGCACACGAGCACATCCTGCCCCTGGGTGCCCTGATCTGGGCTGCCGTCGCAAAGGACCCGGGGTTCACCCCGCCGTCGCTTCTCGAACAGTTGAAGCGCCGGGGTCGCTATCGGCCGGAGGAAATCGACCGGATCGAGCTCGCCGCTCCTGTGGATCTGGTCGAAGCGAAGGCAGCCTGGCGGGCCGCCCTCTCCGACGCGGACAAGTTCATCCGCGAGAGGCCCCACGACGAGGCCGGCTGCCTCTACTACTCTCCGAGCCGTGACTGTTTCGTCGCCCCGTCCCCCGGCACCTCACTCAAGGAGCAGGGTCTGGTCCCTCACTTCGGTCAATCCGGGGGTATCCTGCCCAGGGTTGCTGACACCCGGCCGACGCGCCGCCACGGTTTGACGGCACCCGCCGCACCGTCTCGTGCGAGACGCCGCACCTGACCTGGGGCGGGCGGCGCGAATCCCGCCGGTGGCCTGTCCCATTTTGACATGCTCCTGTCCCGGGTTTTGCCGCGGCGACGGGTGGGCGCGTGTGCACGCCACCGCCTCCAGCGCCTCGAGTTCCAGCGACAGCGGGACCGCGGAGTCGACGAAGCGGGGGGCGCCGTTGGTGAGGCGGTCGGGGGGTGGGGGCGGGGGCTCCGGCAGTGTCCGGATGACCTCCGGCAACGGGGGCGAGCCCCCGAGCACCTGACCCGCCCGCGTGAAGAACGCGGCCTTGCCGTCACGGTCCAGCGCCATC